>JASJDY010000121.1 GCA_030065025.1 Planctomycetota bacterium | reverse complement strand
CGATCTCCGCGCCGTCGGCGAACACCTTGCAGCCTGTCCGGGCGACCCGGCCGCCCTCGATGGCGAGCGACACGGCCTCGCGCTGGACGCCGGCCTCGCGGCGTGCCTTCAGCGCCGGGATGCCGATCGTGTCCTCCTTCGCGAACGCGACGCCGAAGGTGAGGTCCGCCTCGAGCGGATCGATGCCGAGGTTGATCTCCTGGCCGTAGAGCGGCATGCCCGCCTCGAGGCGCAGGAGGTCGCGCGCGCCGAGCCCGATCGGGCGGACGTCGAGCGACTCGCCCGACTCGCAGAGCGCGCGCCAGATCTCGTCGGCGTGTTCCTTGTCGAAGAACAGCTCGAAGCCGTCCTCGCCCGTGTAGCCGGTGCGGGCCATCAGGGTCTCGTGGCCGCACACAGGGGCCGTCAGGTGACCGTAGTAGCGCAGCGCACTGAGGTCCGCGCCGCACAGCGGCTGCAGCACGTGCTCCGACACGGGACCCTGGAGCGCGACCATGGCCTGGTCGTCGGAGACGTCCTTCACCTGGGCGTCGAAGCCGCGGGCGGCGTTCTTCTCGTGCACCCAGGCGGGGTCGTCGTCGCGGCCCGTGGCGTTGATGACGATGTGAACGGTCTCGACGTCGCGGTACACGAGCACGTCGTCGATCGGATAGCCGTCATCGTTCAGGAGGAAGCCGTACTTGGCCCGGCCGTGCTTCAGCTTGCTGAGGTTGCCGCTGAAGACGTGCTCGACGAGGGCCTCGCGGTCAGGGCCCGTGACGACGAGCCGGCCCATGTGGCAGAGGTCGAAGAGGCCACCATGGGCACGGACGCGGCGCGTCTCGTCGAGGATGCCCTCGTACTGGACGGGCATGTCCCAGCCGTGGAAGTCGACGAAGCGCGCGCCGTGCTCGGCGTGGGCGGCATGCAGCGGAGTCTCGCGGATGGACAAGCCCGATCTCCCGGATTCGTGCCTCGATTCGCAGGGGAAGCTACCAAAGCTGGGGGCCCGGGGAAGGGGAACTTCCCGGCGCTGGGGGCCGGCGCCTGGGGCTGCCGTCGCTACTCGTCGCCGGCGTCCTTGAACCGTCCGCCCGTGGCGGCTGCGAGCTCCTGCATGAACTTGCGGTCGGCGCCCTTCGTGCCCACGAGGATCGTGTTGACGGCCATGCGCCGGAAGCGGTTCGCCCGCGGGAACTCCTGGAGGATCCGGAAGTCGCGGTCGTAGCGGCCGCGGCTCGGGCTGCCGTCCGAGAGCAGCACGACGCTGTCGACGTCGTCCTCCAGCAGGACCTCCAGCGGCTCGTAGAACGCGCCCCAGCCCTTCGCCTCCTGCTTGCCGAGCCACGCGAGGGCCTTGCGCACGTTCTGCTTCGTACACGGCATCATCTTGCCGAGCGCACGCGTGAGCTTGGTCTTGGGCGGGTACGAGCTCCAGTACCGGTAGACGTAGAGGTCGAACAGCGTGTCGTCGGGCAGCTCCTTCAGGGTCTTCTCCATCTCCGCCTGGAGGACCTCGAGCTTGGTGCGCCCCTCGGCGGCGCCCTTCTTCGCCACGTTCTTCATGCTGCCGGAGAGATCGAACACGAACGCGAAGCGCTTGGACTGCAGCGGGAGATCGAAGAAGGCAACCGTCTTCGAGCCCTCTGCATCCGCCTTGCCGGTTCCCTCGCGGAACCGGATGTTGCCGGCTTCGTCCTTGCGCGGTCGCTCGCCTGCGTCGAACTCCGGTCGGCGGGCGCGCCACCACCCGCGCCACAGGTCCGGGTCGGTGCCCTGCGTGGACTGCCCGGTGTACGTCTCGAGCGCGCGGCGCACGTCGTCCTGGATGCGTCCCTCTTCCTGATCGAGCCTCGCGATCAGCATCTCGATGATCGCGGGATCCCATACGCGCAACGCGCCCTGGATGGCGGCGGCGCGCACGCGCCACGAGCGGTGGGCGAGCAGCGACTCGAGCACGCTCTGTCCGCGGCCGGGCCAGGGGAGGACCTGGGTACGGAGCTCGATCGACTCGGCGAGCGCCATCACCGGCTCGGGTGCCTTGTCCGCCAGCACGTTGTCGATCGCCTTCGCCGGCAGCGCATCGAGCGTCTGGAGGGCGTAGATCGCACCGGCACGTGCCAGGGGTGCCCGATGCTTGAGCAGCTTCACGAGGTCCGGTACCGCCGTCTTTCCGTCGACCTTCGCCGTGGCCAGGGCGAGGTGCAGCGCGGCGTGGCCGTCCTTCGTATTCAGCCGCTTGCGCAGCGCGCCCTTGAGGTCAGGCGTGCCGCGCATGCGAGCCGCGGCGTCCGCGAGCGCGGCGAGCGCGCGCGGGTCCTTCTCCTTGCCGATGGCGACGCGCAGCGGGCCTTCGATCTCCGGCCCGCTGGTCAAGCCGAGCGCGACGGCGACGCCATGTCGCACCGCCGGGTTGCGGTCGTTCAGCGCACGGTTCGTGAGGAACGTCTGGGCCGCGGATGCCTCCTGGCCGCGCAGCATGGCGATCCACGCGCTGACGACGTGATCGGCGAGGTGGACGAACGGATCCTTGAAGAGCGGCAGCAAGGCACGGGCTGCATCCATGCCGCCGATCCTGCCGAGCTTGCGGATCGCGCTCTCGCGCTTGCGCTGCTCGAACGGATCCCGCTCGTGCTCCTCGATCGTCTTGACGAGTTCCTTCACCTTCGGATCGACCGCCTCGGCGCTGCCGAAGGGGGTGAGCAGCACCGCCCATGCGAGCAAGACGAGGAGCGTTCGGCGGTGGGGGAGGCGGCGGATCATGGCGGCGTTCCTCGGTTCCGGGGACCTCAACCTCGTGTTGGGAGCCGGTGTGGTTTCGGATTCCGCGATCGGGCGGGGGCCAGCGGTTTCGCCTATCCTGACCCGAAGATCAAGCCCCGAGGGGCCGGGAGGTCGAGATGGACAAGCGCTGCTGGATGCTGACCGCCGGATGCGCCGCCCTGCTGCTCGTCGCGGCAGGCTGCGTCTCCGATGACGTCGTCTACGTCGACGAGCAGGGCAACGAGCTCAGCGTGGACGAGAGCGGGCAGCCGCTGCCGCCCGTCGAGCAGGACACCGTGGTCCTGGACACGCCCACCGCGCCCGCCGCAGAACTGGATGCGCCGCAGCCGATCGAGCCGCCGCCCGTGGTGATTGCGCCGGCGCAGCCCAAGCCGACCCGGCCCGCGGCGACCCAGCCGAGCGCGCCGAAGCCGACCCCCACCTGGGACGGCCCGCCGGCCGGCGCCGCACCCTCGCCGCTGGATGGTCCGCCGCCGGCGGCGCCCAAGCGCGGAGCTACGAGTCTCCCGCCTGCGAAGGCACCGACGCCCGCCGTGCCCAAGATGGGCCCCGTCAAGAAGCCCAAGAAGAAGATCGACTCCTCGGCCGGTCTCGACCTGCCGCCCGCGGGCTAGCCCCGAGCTTCTTGCGCCGACTCCTGCTCCTCGCCCTGCTTGCGTGCGGCGGCGGAGAGTTCGTCGTGCGGCCGGCGCTGGCCGAGGACGAGCCTGAGCAGGCTTTCGAGCGCGCGCCCGATCCGGCCGCGCGTCCAGGCCCCGACGCGGACCTGTACGTCGCCGGCGTCGAGCTGCAGCGCAAGCGCAAGTGGCTCGCCGCGCGGCGGAAGTTCTGGCAGCTCCTCGACCGGTACCCAGACTCGCCCTACGCGCCGGAGGCCGAGGATCGCTCGGGCCCGAACGCCTTCCTCGGCATCCATCCCCTGGGACCGATCGGTCCCCGCGAGCGGCGCATCGACGTCGCGCTGATGGCGGACGGCTATCGCATCCGCGAGCAGCGTGACAGCGACGAAGCCTCCCAGGAGCATCTCCAGGTGCTGCTGCGTGAGCCGCTCTACCGTGTGTATCGGCCGTACTTCAACTTCTGGCGGTTCAACCTCGCGAGCGAAGACAAGGGTGTGGACGAGCCCCTGCCGCCCGAGCCGGACGACGAGCTGCGCGCGCGGCAGCAGAAGCGACGTCGGCCGAAGCGCGGCCCGAAGCAGTACAGCACCGCGCTCGACTGCAGGGAGGCGGGGCCCCAGGGACAGGTCTGGGCCAACCCACGCCGCGTCTGGCACTACCTCCAGTACCTCGACGAGCACGACAGCCTCGTGATCGCGTTCGCCCAGATGGGCAAGCTCGGCATGGGGGGGATGGGCATCGCGACGACGGGGCCGCGTGGCGTAGTCGTACACGAGTTCGGACACGCCTTCATCGGGCTTCTCGACGAGTACGTCGTCAACTCCGGCAAGCCGCCCGGCATCGTGAACGGCCTGAACGCGACATCGGATCGGAAGCGTGTTCCGTGGCAGCACTTCCTCGACGCCGAGGTGCGGGGCGTGGGGGTGTTCGAGGGCGGCGCCTCGTTCCAGAAGGGCGTGTGGCGCCCCGCCCGCGGCTGCGCGATGAACAACGGTGGAGGCGCGTACTGCCCCGTCTGCCGGGAGGCCGGCGTGCTCAGCATCTACGAGCGCGTGTCACCCATCGACGAGGTGTGGCCCAAGCAGCCGGTCGTCGAGATCGCTGCGGGTACGCGCGAGCTGCCGGAGTTCCGTGTCCTGCCGATGGCGCCGGTCGGACACGAGTTGAAGGTGCGCTGGATCCTGGGCCACGCACCCGAGGTGACCTCGCCCGCGGAGAAGAGTGGGCGCGCCGGACGTGCCGCCGGCGCCTCGCGGCGCCCAGGCCTGCCGACGCCCATCGGCTTCCGCCTGGGCACCGTGCGTCGCGCCATGGGCACGGCGGGGCTGCCGCTGCCCAAGGGGATCCGGGTCAGCACGCGTACCAAGCGCGTCCGGGACGTCGGGAAGGTTCACATCGCCAGGATGCCCATGGGGCTGCCTCGGGGACGCCACCTGTTGACCGCCATCGTCTGGGACCCGACGCCCACCAGAGGCGGCGAGAAGCCGTGGGTGCTGAAGGACGAGCGCGGCCTTCTCGAGGCCCGCCACGAGTGGCTGCTCGTTGTGCAGCCTGCCCGGGGAAAGCCCGCGGAGCCCGGAAAGTAGGGCTTTCAGCTCTTTCTCGTGGATTCATGAAACGACTCCGTGGCCGCATCCGTCATCTCTCCGACCAAAAACACTTGTTGCAACGGAGATTTCGTTATGCGCCGCTTCTCGTCCCTTCCCCCGCGCTTCGCTGTCCTGCTCGTCGCCCTCCTGCTCACAGCCGGCTTCGCCCTGCCGCCCGCCGATGCGGCCGAGGCCCTGAAGGGGAGGACCTATCACTTCGGCACGCACGACGCCCGCACCACGATCACGTTCGTCAGCGAGGCGGACCTCGAGACGATCCACGGCGTCACCAACAAGATCTCGGGCGAGATCCGCACCGACAAGACCGGCACGCGGGCCTCGGGCTCGATCCGCGCGGGCGTCGCCGCACTGAAGACCGGCATCGCCCTGCGCGACGAGCACCTGCGCTCCGACCAGTGGCTCGACGCCAAGAAGTTCCCGTGGATCCAGCTGCGTCTCGTGAGCGCCGTCGAGGGCAAGGACGGCAAGACGTGGGACTACACCGCGGACATCACCATCAAGGGCAAGACCCAGCGCTTCACCGGCAAGGCGAAGATCGTGGCTATCCCCGATCGCATCGGCAAGCAGCTCGGGGCCGGCTCGTGGGTGCGCGTGCGCACGAAGTTCGACGTCAAGCTCTCCGACTTCGGCGTGGTCATCCCGCAGCGCATCGGCGCGAAGGTGAGCGACATCTGGAAGATCGGCGTCGAGCTCTACGGCACGACCGCCAACCCGAAGGCCAAGACCGGGGCGCGCGGCTAGGGGCGACCTCAGCGCTCCCACCTGCCCAGGAGATGACCATGCTCAAGCTGCTCAAGATCGGCGCCATCGGCGCCCTGACCGTCGCCGTCCTGGTGTGGCCTGCCCTGTGGGCCATCACCGGACAGGCGGAGACCTTCCAGGCCATCGAGCCGAGTGACGCGGAGACGGTGCTGACGAACCAGCAGCTCTTCGAGCTGGATCCCACGGACGACGCCGAGGAGATCCTCGCGATCTACGGCTCGGCTCTCGGTGAGCCCACGCGGTACCTCTTCGTGGACGAGGCACGCGTCGTACGACCGCAGGAGAAGCCGGAGCTCAGGCTGCTGCAGGTCTACAAGAGCCGTGACGAGAATCCGCTGCAGCTGCAGTCGGTTGCGCTGTTCACGCGCTTCACCAGCGTCGGTGCGGGCGTCACAGCACTGCTGCTCTTCGGCCTCTACACGTTCCTGCGCCGCCGTCGCGGCGCAGGGGCGCGGGCCGCCGTGGCTGCCGCGGGCTAGCCGTCGGCGGGTGCAGCCGGGGCGTCCTCGACGACGGGCTCCGGTGCGGCCGGCATCTCGGCCGGGGCCTCGGCGGCGGGCGCATCGTGGACGATGATCTCGGCGCCGGCGCACGGATCGGGGGCGCAGTCGGCTCGCTTGCCCTCGATCAGATCGCAGGGCTTGTAGAAGTCCCAGCCGCAGCAGTTGGCTTCGAAGTCGCCGGGGCAGTTGTCTCCGCAGCAGCCGGCCAGGCTGGCGGTGGCGATCAACAGGGCGATGCAGGCGAGCTTGTTCATGGTTCCTCCCCGCCGGGGCACGGCCCCTGCAGTCCTATTCGTATGCATTCGGCCGCCAAGGATGTCAACTTGCGGCCCCTTTGGGGCCAACGAATTGCGAATCAGGCGGGCTCGATCTCGGCCGTGAGGGGGAAGCCGCGGGGCCTGGCGAGGGAGTGGACCTGCTCCACGTAGAGCTCCGCACGCTCGAAGGTCGTCACGGTGATCAGGGCCGATCCGGTCTTGTGGATCTCCCACGTGAGCTGCTCAGCCTTGGTCTTCGGTTTGTGGAAGACGTCCATCAACAGCCAGATCACGAACTCGAACGTCGTGACCTCATCGTTGAGCAGCAGCACCTTCCAGCGCGGCGCCAGGGCCTGGCGATCGCGCACCTCGGGTTCGACGGTGGTCGTGCCCGCTTCCATGGCCACACTCTAGCGAGCGGACCCGTCGCACGGACCTCCCATCGCGGCGAGAGATGCGGGCGTTTCGCTACTGTTTGAGTCGGCGCAGGATCTCCGCCGCCTCGGCCTTCACGTCGCCGAAGCGCGACTCCCAGTCGGATGTCATGACGTGGTCGAGGGCCTCGCGGGCTTCCGCGGCATCGCCCGTGCGGACGAGCACGCGCGCCAGTGCGAGCCAGCCGGTCGGGTCGAGGCGCTCGGTGCGGACGACCTGACGCCACTGCACGGCTGCCTCGACCCAGCGCTCCTGACCTTCCCGGACGCCGGCGAGCGCGCGGTGTCCGGCAGCCTGGTGGGGGGCTGCTTCG
Source organism: Planctomycetota bacterium (assembly GCA_030065025.1). Classification (GTDB taxonomy): domain Bacteria; phylum Planctomycetota; class PLA2; order PLA2; family JAEUHO01; genus JAHEIK01. Next base: position 8,252 of record JASJDY010000121.1, on the reverse strand, counting down.
ACCAGCGTCGTGTGGGCGCGCTCGGCGCCGGCCTTGTCGCCCGCCTTGGCGTACCGCTCGGCGAGCGAACGGTAGGCGTCGACGGCGTGCGGCGCGAGGCGGATGGAGCCGAACAGCGCGTCGATTGCGCCAGCCTGGTCGCCGAGCTCGTCGTACGCCGCGACGAGCGCCTTGTGCACCTCGCCGTCGCCGGGTTCGAGCTCGCGCGCCGTGCGCAGGTGATGGACGGCGGCAGCGTGATCGCCACGCTTCGTGAACGCGCGCGCCAGCGCCTTGCGCAGCACCGGTGCGTCGAGTCCGGTCTTCGCCACCTCCGCCTCGTACGTCTCGACGTACGCGGCGAGCGACGGCGCGGACTGCAGCGCCTCGTCGAGCGACTTGATCGCGGCCGAAAACTCACGGCGGTTGCGCACGTTTGCCGAGAGGATGGCGGTGGACGCCGCCTGCACGGCTTCGACCGTCTTGCCGAGCTCGCCACGGGCCTTGGCCAGCCCGCGGTAGTAGCGCGACAGACGCGAGTCGCGCCCACCGCGATGACCACGTGCCTCCTGACGCAGGCGGATGGCCTCTTCGAGCCAGCGCTCGGCGCGTTCGGGCATGCGGTTGGCCGCGGCCGTCTCTCCGAGCTTGGCTGCGACGTTCTCACGCCAGCGCTTCGCCTCCCGGAAGTGTGCCTCGGCCGCATCGAGCGTGCTCGCGACGTCCTCGGCGCGCTTCAGGCCCGCGTACGCGGCCACCAGCTTCATGCGGTAGTCGAGGTTGTCGGGCTTCTCCTTCACGAGCGCCTGGGCCAGCGGGAGCGCGTCGTCGAAGGCGCGGTCCGCGACAAGCCAGGACGTCAGCGTCCAGCGGGCACGCAGATCGAGGATGCCGCGACCGTGCGCCCGCTGCAGCATGGCCGTGCCGGCCCGCAGGCGCCGCAGGCTGTGGCGCAGGAGGTTCGCGCAACGCTGTACGACGGCGAGCGAGCTCGGATCGAGCTCCGCGACGCGCTCTGCCGTGGCGGCGAAAGCGTCGGCCTTCTGCGGCCAGGACCACTTGTTGCGCACGTTCCAGAAGTAGCTGCCGTGGCTGCCGCCGAGCTTGAGGTTGCGCTCGAGCTGGGCGAGCACGAGCTTCTCGAGGCGGGGCTCGAGGTCTCCGATCGACCCGGCTTCGCGGCGCCAGCGCGCGAAGTTGTAGACCGCTCGCTGCCAGATGTCGTACCCGATGCGATCGAGCCAGCGCGGCTCGGCGTCGTGTCGGTCGAGCAGGAGGGAGAGGCCCGTGCGCGGTCCCTCGAGACTTCGCACCGTGGACGTCACGGTCGTGAAGTGACTCGTCGCGTTGATGGGCAGGCGCTCGAGCAGGGCCGGCATGCGCTCACGCGCGTAGGCGAGGAGCAGCTTGCCCGCGCCGCGCGGGCTGCGGACCTCGTTCGCACGGCGGTGCAGCTGGCAGAACGTCGACAGGATCTCGCCGGCGTAGGCCGGCTCGTCCGCCATCGCGCGTTCCATGAGCGCCGCCGCGGCGCGGAACAGCGCCGTGCCTCGGCCGAGGCTCACACTGCCTCCGCGGCGCACCGCCTCGACATAGTGGTTGTAGAGCATCCGACGCAGGCCGCGCTTGCGCATCGGCAGGTCCCAGCGCTCGATCTCGGCCAGGACGTAGCGCTCCGCGTCCGCGAAGCGGCTGCGGTTGACCAACCAGTTGACGTAGCGATCGAACGCCGAGCGGGCGTCGAGCGGCACGCGGCCCTCGTGCTTCGTGCGGATCTCGGCCAGGGCGGCGTCGAGAACGCCAAGCGCGCGTTCGTGCTCGCCGTACACCCAATGCGTCTGCGCGAGCGCATCGCTGATCCAGAGCCTCTCGCTCGTGCCGGCTTCTGCGCGCGTGCGCAGCGCCTCCAGCTGACGCAGCTGCTCCGCACGCACGTCCGTGTCGGCGACGCGGCCGAGTCCACGGAGGAAGCGGGCCATCAGGAGGGGCTCGCCCGTCTGCCAGCTCTCCTGGAAGGCCGCCTTGAGTGCAGCCAGGGCACGGCGGCCGTGCGCCGGGTCCTTCTCCTTGACCAGGCTCGCTCGGCCTGCGGCCAGCGAGAGTGCCAGCTTGAGCGCACGCCGCTCGAGGGCCGAGTCGGTGGCTGCAGCGAGCCGCTCGAGGTGCGTCTGGATCTCATCCAGGGTCGCCTCTTCGTGCACCTCGCCCATGATCTGTGTGATGCGTCCTAGGTAGCCGTACGTCGCCTCGCGGGTGTGTCCCGTCAGCGCTTCGCCCATGCTGGCGAGGATGCGGTGGTCCTTGGTCGCTCGGTAGAGGTCCCGCTGGCGCCACCAGTAGTTGCCCGGGTAGCGCGCCTTGCGGAACAGCGCCTTCAGCACGTTCAGTGTCTCGGGATCGAAGTCGCCCGGCACGCCTCCGGCGCGCCGGCGCGTGTTGCCCAGACGCCAGGCCAGGTTCGAGAGTTGCCACTCGCTCTGATAGCCGTAGTAGCGCTGCATGGCGTCGGCGCGCCGCGCGTCGTCACCCCGCACCAGGTACCAGTCCGCCAGCGTGCGGTAGTCGGCTGCGGCCAGCTCGTCGAGCTTGCGGACCTCCTCGAACTGCTCGATGGCCGCGGGCAGGTTGCCGGTCTCAGCGTGGATGTAGCCGCGCGCCTTGCGCCAGCGGCTCTGGACCTTCGCGGGCACGATCCAGTCGTCGAGCGTCGCCGTCAGCGTGTCGACGTCGTCTCGCGCGACGAGCAGCCGGTAGGTCTGGTAGCGCCAGTCGAGCAGCTCGATGGCCTCCTTGTCCTTGGCCAGCCTCGCTCGATCCGCTTCGTCGCCGCGTGCGAATGCGCCCAGCACGGCCGCAACGGTGTCCGGTGTAGCGCTCTTGCGCGACGCCGCGTACGCGAGGGTCGCGGCGAGCCGCTCGCGGTACAGCCGCTCGAGCGGCATGTCCTTGCGATCGGTGAGCTGGGAGAGACGGCGCGCCGCCTCGTCCACGACGGCCGGCAGCTCCTCGCCGTACTCGGCCGCGAAGCCCAGGCGCTCGAGCGCGAACCACGGCTCGGCCAGGTCGAGGCCGGCTTCCTCTGCCTTGAGGAAGCGCCCGACCAGGGTGCCCCGCACCTTCTTGCGCGTCTCGCGGCGCAGGGTCTTGAAGGCGGCCCGGCTGAGGTCCTTGCGGTCCTCCGGGCTGCCGATGCCCGCCTCGTAGCGCCAGCGGTACAGGCGATCGGCCAGACGCCGGACGGCACGCGCCATGTCCACGCGTCGCGTCTCGTCGCTGTCCTGCATGTCGATCCGCGCCGCGAGCAACGCGAAGCACTCGTCTTCGCGCTCGGTCGTGGCGTGCTCGTTGCGATCGGGCGTCCCGAGCAGTCGATCGAACAGCTCGCGTGCGTGGCGTGCGCGGTCGCGGGCCTTCGTCTCGGTCGCGTACACGAGGCGCTCACGCGTGAACTGGATCGCGTCCTCGCGCAGGCCGCGCGCATCCAGCAGGGTGATGAGGTGATTGCCCACTGCGGTTCGCGTAGCCGCATCGTCGGCGCTGCCCCAGCGAGTCGTGAGCTGTGCGCGCACCGTCTGGAACAGTGCGTCGTCGGCCTGGTTGCGGCCCCAGCTCAGCCAGCCGATGTAGCGCGCGAGGCGCTTCAGCGGCATGGACGCGACGGCGCCCTCCACGGTGAGGTCGGACTGGAAGGCCTCACGCACGCGGCGGTAGGCCTGCGTCCTGCGGAAGCGCCAGTTGCCGTAGATCGTCCATGCGCTCGTCCCGTGATCGGCGTCGAGGCGCATGAGGTAGACCAGCAGCTCCTCGAGGGCCGGGAGCCAGCGCGCTTCGAGCTGCTTCAGGTTGAAGTGCCAGCCGGAGCCCAGGGCGAGATCGACGGCGGCGCGCTGACGTGCCCATACCGACTCGTTGGCGCCGTCCTGCGGCCGCAGGGCGAGCGCCGTCTTGACCGCTGCGTCGCCGTCGCTGTCGCGACCCAGGAGGTAGAAGCTCGAGTACCAGCGCTGCCAGATCCACGAGGTCTCGGGCTTGTGTCCGAGCCAGCGCTCGATGGCGGCATGGAGCCGCTTCAGCTCGCGCCGCTCCCACAGGCGGTCGCTCAGTCGCTGGTAGAGACTGTCACGCTCGGAGGCGAGCCACGGCTCGCGCTTGGCCAGCAACTCGTCCAGGAGCTTCAAGGCCTCGGCGCTGCGGCCGGTGTTCCAGAGGTCGAGCTCGTGGGCCAGCTGGACCGGGGCATGCAGCGGCCACGCGCCCGCGAGCTTCGTGCGGGTCGCGCGCGCTTCGCGCGAGCGTCCAGCCGCATCGAGCGTGGACGCACGGCGGAGATCGAACAGCAGGCCGCGCTCGGCGGCGAGAGGTCCCTCGCCCTTCCAGGCGCTCGCCAGCTTGTCCAGCAGCGCGAGTCGCTCATTGGCGCCGAGCACCTGATCGGCGTGGCGCACGAGGTAGTGCGCGAGGAAGGTGGCGCGAACGCCCCGAAGCGCCTCGAGGTGCGTCGGGAGCCCCATGAGCCAGGTCTTGAACTGCTCACCGCGCCGCGAGCGGGCGATCATCTCGGTGTTGATCCAGCGCGTGCCGGGGAGGGCACCCGCGAGCCCTTCCGCATCCTTCCATGCGGCCATGGCCGGATCCCAGCGCTGCTGCCGCCCGAGCGTCAGCGCGAGGACGAGGTGATCCTCGAAGCGTGCGCGCTTCTCGCGCACGGCCTGCTTCGCCTCGTGGCGCTTCGGGAGCGTCCCGCGCACGAAGAGCACGTCCTTCATCCGCTTCGTCGCCTCTTGGGCAAGCGTCTTCAGACCGTCCGCCGCAAGCGTCTTCACCTCGAGCGTGCGGCGCGAGACGACGCGGTCCTTGCGGTCGTGGCGCACGATCGAGCCGGCCCACCAGCGGCCTGCCGCTTCGACGAAGTCCGAGCGGACGACGCGGCCGCCCGTTCGGCCCTGCGCGTCGACATGGCGTGTCTCACGGATGACGCGCTTGGCGGTGTCGATCGTGAGGATCATCGCGGTGCGGTTCGGCGCGTCGCGGTGCAGGCGCACGACGGCCGTGCCGCCTTCGTTCGACTCCAGCTTCGCGCGCCAGCCCGCACGCTGCCACGCGAGGAGCACGTCGCGGCTCTGCATGTCCCAGAGCGGGAGCAGGAACGCGTTGGCGTCCGTGCCCTTGGCGGGACGTTCGCGGCCCAGGCGTCGCGCCGCATGCAGCGCGCCACGCTCGCCGTCTTGGACCCAGGATTCGGTGGGCTCGGCAAAGCCGGCGCCGGCGCTCTTGACGCGCCAGCCGCCCTTGCCGATCCAGGCCTCGATCCACGCGCGGTCGGTCTCTGTGCCGCGCGTCGGGTGAAGCTCGGAGCGGGACGTCACGATGTGCAGCGGTCCCTCGAGTGCGCGCAGCGCCTCGCGGCGGGGGAGGCCGCGCAGCACGGCCAGCACCTCGTCGTTCCACGGCTCTTCGGGCTCGCCACGATCGGGCTGCGGCGGCTTCGGCACGCCGGGGAAGCCCAGGCTCTGCAGCGTGAACGACGCGGGGCGCCAGCGCGGACCGCCGTAGGAGAGACGCTTGCCGAGCAGCTCGTCGCCCACGAAGCCGCGGCGCCCGCCGCGGCCGCTGGGCTGGACGTAACGCGTCATGGGGCGGAGGGCCGGTTCGTCGGCGAGCTCCTCTTCGAGCTCCTCCATGTCCATGTCGTCCAGCGTGGCCTCGGGAGCCCCGTCCTGCGACGGGGCCTCGGACTTGCGTGCGCGGCGGGAGGGCATCGGAGACGCCGCGGGCGCCGGGGCCTTGGACGCCGGCATGCCCGCCCGCCCCTGGAACGCCTCCGCCTCTTCCATGGGCATCGCGCCATCCCACGCCCCGCCCGAAGGCGGCGCGGCCGGGTCCGCCGGCATCCTCGCGCGGGCCAGCTCGCGGCCCAGCGAGAGGCCCTTCTCGGCGGCGTCGCCCCAGACGGCCGGCGCGTCGATGACGCCGTTGCCGTTGAAGTCCGACCGGAACGTGGCGATGTGCTCGGCCACGGCCACCTCGAGATCGAACTCGGCGCCGGGTGGCGTGTGCATCGGCAGGTTGCGGCCCAGCCGCGCGATCTCCAGCAGCATCTGCCGCCGGAGCCCCAGGCGCCAGCGTCCGGCGGCGCGCATGAGGTCGCGCTTCTTCTCGAGCGCGGCCTTGTCCTTCGCCTCGGCGAAGAAGCGCTCGCCGTCGCGCATGCGCACACGGCGCTCCACGCCATAGCGCTCGCGGTCCTCGTCGCTCTCGAGCACGAGGAACGACGTGTAGGGCGTCATGATGCCGAAGCGCTCGCTGAAGCTCACGATCTCGGCCTGCGTCTCCTTGCCGCTGCCGCCCGCGAGGAGCGCGTCGATGTGCTTGCGGCCCCACAAGCGGGGGAGGAAGCTGTTGCCCACGTCGCCCGCGCCGATGCGCAGGTCCGCGGTGTAGCGGACGTCCTTGCCGTCGAGCTTGCCCGTGACGATCACCTGGCCCTGCTGGGGCTTGCCCGTCGGCAGGAAGCGCCCGAGCACCACCTGCTGCGAGCCCAGCGGGAGGTTCGGCAGCTCGGCGGGATAGACGCGCGCCGTGCGCAGGCCTTCGACGCTCACGCGCATGTCGCGCACGGTCGGCCGCGCGGCTTCGGCGAGCAGCGCCGCCGCGTCGTGCGCCGGACGGCTACGAAGCGTCCGGAAGCTGCCGCCGCCGATGCGCGCCATGGCGCCCAGGACACCGGCCTCGTAGCTGCTGGAGGCGGCAACGGCGTGCACCGATGCCTTGGTGCCCTGCCCAATCGCGCGCAGACGCTCGGCCTGCTCGCCCGGGTCGGCGTTGCCCGTCGTGCTCACGCCGTCGCCGACGTAGATCACGAGTGCGCCATCCGGCGCGTCCTTCAACGCCGTGCGGACGGCGAGGTCGAGATCGGTCCAGCCGAGCGAGCGACGCTTGGCGAGGGCCTCCAGCGCGGCGTCCCCGGCCGTCGGGGCCTGGGCGCCGTCCGTGAGCCAGTCGGCCGTGGCGTCGCAGGCGAGCAGCCGGAAGCGGTCCTTCTCACCGAGCAGCTCGAGCAGCGCAGCGATGAAGTCCGCCTGGTTCTTGCGCGCGGCCCCGTCCATCGAGCCCGACGTGTCGGCGACGACGGTGACGTGCAGTGGGTCGCCCTCGGGTACGAGCTCGCGCTTCCACGCTCCGTCTGCCTGATCGGGCGGCGCGACGAGGAGCATGAAGTAGCCGTCCTCCCCCCGCACGTGGGGCACGGCCGTGACGTCGCCTGAGCGCTCCACGGCGACGGCGAGCTCGAAGTCGTCCTTCGGGCTGTACTCCGACGCGCGGAACTCGGCCGTGGCTTCCGTGCCGGTGTTGTGGAGCGTGATCTCGTGCGTGGGTGAGCCGATGTCGCGCATCGGGCGGCTGGACACGACGCTCACCTTGATCTCGAGCTCACGCAGCGGCTTGCTGCGGAGCAGTTCGCTCCGAAGCGCGTAGCGGTAGCGCCACGTGTCACCCTCGAGCGGGAGCACCTGGGTGTAGCGGATGCGGATGCGCTTCTCCGAGTGCGGCTCGATCGGGAAGACGCGCGCCTTGAAGATGTTGCCGCCTTCCCACTCGAGGAGACCGGGGTCCTTCTTGCGGCGGAGGATGTCCTCGTAGATCTGCCTTGCGCGTTGGCGTTCGACGATGTCGGCCTCGACGAGCTCGCCGCCGATCCACATGCCGAAGCCGCTGATGGAGGCGTCGGCCGGCAGGGGGAAGTAGAAGACGCCCTCGAGGCGGTTCTTGGTCGAGTTGATGAAGCTCTGCTCGACGGTCGTGCGCGCGATCTGGTCGCGCACCTCGACGCCGACCTTGTGGTAGCCGACGGCGAGCGGGACGTCCCGGCCGTCCACCTTGGCGAGGAGCGAGCCCATCCACTCGTCGGAGGCGCTGGCGCGGTAGCCGTCGACCCAGCGGGGGGCCTTCTCCAGCGAGCGCGTGGAACGGTCCTCCGTCCGGAGCCAGGCCGTGCCCTTCACGTCCTGGGCGAAGTCACCCGGACCCTGGATGCGTACCGCCTTGCCGTCTCGGCCGCCGGCCTCGAGCTCACCGCGGAGCAGACGGATGCCGTCCTCACGGACCTGCAGCTCCGAGCCGGGCCCCACGAGCACGTTGCCCGTTCGCGTGCGGAACTCCAGGGCGTGAGCGCCCCTCGCGCTCGTGCGCAGGAGGTCGCCGGGGTACAGCACGGACTTCGGACCCAGAGGCGTCCAGCGCTGGCGACCCGCGGGCTGGACCAGGGCGGTGCC
>JASJDY010000125.1 GCA_030065025.1 Planctomycetota bacterium | reverse complement strand
GGGGCGCCCGTGCCGATAGGTGGTTGCCGCGGCCTGTGAGCGACATGCCTGATTCGAGGCTGCTTGACGTGCCGCGGCAATACCCGGTGCCTGAGGACATCGGCATGTTGCGCGCGGACGATGTCCGCCGGTGTGAGCGTCTTCCGACCAACGGCAACGAGCGCAGCGGACGCAACAGGGCAGTCGCGCGCAATCATGCCCAAAAATGATGGTGGAGCTGAGGGGAGTCGAACCCCTTACCTCTTGAATGCCATTCAAGCGCTCTACCAGGTGAGCTACAGCCCCACGCAAGAGGTCGGGCGACGATTCTTGCGACAACCGGGCCCAGGTCAACATCGGATCGGGCCTTCCGCCTAGGCCGCGCGAAGGAAGTCGGTCCCGCGAGCCGATCTTCCGGGGATAGAGGCCCGGCCCGAGGTGCATCCGGGGATCGTCGTTCCCCACCCGTACCGTGTGCCGGTCCACCAGGAGGTCGTCATGATCGGTAGCTCGCGGGACTCCTCCGTGCCGGGGCCGGGCCCCGACAGCCGACCCCCCGCTGCGCCCAGGCCGCCCTCTGCGGACCGGCCGCGCACGCCCGTCGAGCCGCGGCCTGAGCCGGCGGCCCAGGAGCCCGTGCCCCGTGAGCTCGGTGAGCGCGTCCAGAGCGGCTTCCAGGACCTCTCGCGCCTGCTGGGCGCCATCAAGGAGACCCTCCAGAGCCGCGACGGCCAGGTCCAGCAGACGCTTCAGGCGCTGCCCGGCTTCCTCCAGCAGGTCCCGCGCATCCACCGCGCCGAGATCGAGTGCCTCGCCCAGATCAGCAAGCAGCTCGAGCACATGGGCTCGGGCACGCGCGACGTCGTGGCCCGGCTCGACGGCCTGCCGGACCTCCTGCGCACCCTGGCGCTCAGCCAGTCCGAGCAGGCGCAGTTCCTCGACAACCTGCAGGCGAACCTCGCGGAGAGCCTCGAGACCCAGGCCACGGCCATCAAGCAGGGCCTCGACCAGTCCCGTCAGAACGCCGAGGCCCAGCTCGGGATGATCCGCGGTCTCGCGGCGACCCAAGAGGACATCTTCGCGACGTTCCAGAACACCCAGAACCGGGCGCTGAACGTCTTCCACCGCTCCCAGCAGCAGTCCAACGCGCAGCACCGCGAGACGCAGAAGGTCCTCAACCGTCAGGTCGAGATGCTCGTCGAGAAGGTGCACTCGGCCCAGTCGAAGGTCTTCTGGCTCTCGATCGGGTTCGCGGCCCTCGCCGCGGGCGGGATGATCGCGGCGCTGCTGCTCTGAGCGCCCAGGGCGCGGCGATCACGTCGCGAAGATCACGGCGCGAAGAGGCCGAACGTGCGCCCGATGACCGTGGCGCCCGAGATCTCGCTCTCGACGTCGACGACCTGGATGCCGTCGGTCACGGGATCCAGGTCTTCCTGGAAGAGCGCGAACGGGGCGTACTCGACGCGCGCGAGCAGCAGGCCGCCCGGGCTGTCCAGCAGCACGGCGAAGCGTGCTTGCCCCTGCAGGTGCTGCATCGTGACCACGCTCGTGGCGCCCTGGTCCACGCCGCCGACGTCGTCGCTCAGGTCCACCGGGAAGGAGGCGCCGAAGATGTTGTCCGACGAGGTGCGGATCTGGAGCGCCGTGTCCCCGGTGAAGCCCGCGAGCCCCTGAACCAGGAACTGGCGGTCGGGCATCGCGAGGATGGAGGTGCCGACGCCCGTCTGGTCGCCGGTCCGCAGCGCCGCGTCGCCGTTGGATTCGACGATCGTGGTCGTGTCGCTGCCTCCCGCGACGGAGACCCAGTACTCGAGCGTGAGTGCCGCCGTGGGGCCGGGCCCGTCCGGCAGCGCGTAGCCCTGGATGCCGGGGGTGTTCTCGTCACGGTCCTGCTCGGTGAACGTCTCGAGCTCGACGAAGGCCAGGACGCCGGTCGTGGGGGTCGAGGCAGGGATGAAGAGGCGCTTCTCGTCCTCGGTCCAGCGGAGGTCAAGCGGTTTCGTAGCCGCTCCCGCGGCGGCGGACTCCAGCTGGATGGAGCCGCCGGACGTGGCCGTCGCCGTGTCGACCCGCACGAGGCGCACGCGCTCGCTGCCCGTGTCCCGGAATGCCGCGTAGACGTAGCGTCCGGACGGATCCACGGTGATCGCCGCGGCATCCGCCACGAGATCTGCGCTCGCCGGCAGCGGGATGGCGGTCATCGTCGCGTCGCCCGTCTCGAACCAGGCGATGCTGGCGCCCGTGCCGCCGCCGGAGGCGAGCTGCACCCAGACGCGCTGCGTCCCCGAGGAGTCCAGCGTGCTGACGATGCCCACGGGATCACGCCCGCCCGGCGTCGGGACGTCGCCGAGGGAGGCGAACGTCGTCGAGTCGAGCAGGGTGACCTGGCCCGGCCGGCCGAACAGGAGCGGCGGCTCCGCGCCCGTCGTGAAGGTGAACTCGATGGGCTCGTCGGCGTAGTGATCCAGGTCGTTGACGACGAGACCCTCGATCACCGTCACGCTGAGCTCTTCGTCGAACGGGAAGGTCTGTCCGCGCGGGGCGCGGATGTACACGGCGTTGGGATCGCTGTCGCGCTGCGTGACCGTCGTCGACAGGAACCCGCGCGTGGGGCTCACCACCCGCACGTCGTCCGGGTTCAGGATGCGCACATCCATGTTGTAGGCGAGCCGGATCTCCTGGACCGGGCCCGAGAGCACCTGGCCGTTGAACGGGAAGGACCCCGCGTACAGCGGGCGATTCTGGGCGCCCGCTCCGCAGGCGGTCAGCGCCGCGCAGGCGAGAAAGAGGCCCAGTCGCTGGATGAGGTCCCGTCCCATGCGCAGCACGATACCGCCTCGGCAGGCCCAGAGCCCGAAAGGGTTCGCGCTCAGAAGCGCCAGTCGTCCGCTGTGCCCAGCGCGATCAGGATGACGACGAACAGCGCCAGCGCCAGCTGCATCGCGAGACGCACGCCGGGCTGCGGTTTCCCATCAGGGCCGAACAGGGCGCTCAACCCCGGCGGCAGGCGGCTCGCGCCGGACGCGGTCGGGTGGAGGACCACGAGGCGCAGCACGAGGTCGGCCGTGGTGATGCAGGCCGTGACGAACATGGCGAGCCCCGCGCGGCCGAGCAGCACGCCCACGACGAGCGCCGCTGCGCGCTCGCCCCACGCCCACAGCAGCGGTCCGGAGGTGAGACGGCCCGGGCCGCCGGCGGCGCGGGCGAGGGGCAGCAGCAGCAGGACGAACGAGGTCCAGGCCGCCAGCGCCGCGGCCGCAGACGTGCCGTGGGCTGCGGCGTCCACTACGACACCGCCGAGCCAGAGCGGCACCAGGGCGTGGGCCACGAGGCCCGGGAACGGCGGTGTCCGTCCGCCTTCGTTGGGCGCCAAGGCGAGCCAGGCGGGGAGCACGGCCAGGCCGCCGAGGATGCCGCCCATGCCCGGATGCTCGGTGGCCAGCGCCAGCGCACCGATGCCGGCCGGCGCGAGCGCGAAGCCGGAGAGGCCGACGGGCCCGATCCCGCGGCCGGCGAGCCAGCGGGCTGCCTTGTCGCGCAGGGCCAGGTGCCAGGGCTGTGCATCCGGTGCGGGCTGCTCCGCGTCCGGCGGCTCGGGCACGACGAGCGTCTCGCCCGGAGGCGGCGGGTCTGCGGGGGCGTCCGGCTCCGGCAGGTTCACGTCCGGTTCGGTCATGTACGCAGGATAGCCCCGGCGGGTGTCGGGAATCCGGCCGGCGGCCCGTACGTGGGGAGATCATGAAGAATCGTCACCGGAGAACGCGATGAGCACGTTCCAGATCGCGGCGCGCTGCCGTCGCATGGGCACCGAGGCGGCGTTCCGCGTGTTCGCCCGCGCCAAGACGCTGGAGGCCGAGGGCCGCGACATCATCCACCTCGAGATGGGAGAGCCTGACTTCCCGACGCCCGAGCACATCAAGGAGGCGTGCCGCCAGGCCCTGGCCGACGGTCACACGGGCTACGCACCGGCCGGTGGTCTCCCCGCGCTCCGGGAAGCGATCGCGAGGTACGTCGCCCGGACACGCCGCATCGAGGTGGATCCGGCGCAGGTGGTCGTGACGCCCGGCGGCAAGCCGGTGATCTTCTACACCTATCTCGCTCTCGTCGAGCCGGGGGACGAGGTCATCTACCCGGACCCCGGCTTCCCCATCTTCGAGTCCATGACGGATGCCCTCGGGGCGACGCGGCGGCCGTGGCATCCCGGCTCGGGCACCGACGGGCGCCCGGACCTCGACCGCCTCGCCGAGCTGATGGGCCCGAAGACGAAGCTGCTGGTCATCAACAGCCCGGGCAACCCGACCGGCGTCGTCTACCGCCGTGAGGAGATCCAGGCCATCGCACGCCTGTGCGTCGAGCACGACGTGGTGTGCCTCTCGGACGAGATCTACTCCCGGATCCTCTTCGGCCCCGAGCACGTCAGCATTGCCGCGGAGCCGGGGATGGCGGAACGCACCGTGATCCTCGACGGCTTCTCGAAGACCTGGAGCATGACGGGCTGGCGCCTCGGCTACGCCGTCGCGCCGCCGGACCTCGCACCGATCTACGAGCGACTGATGACCAACAGCAACTCGTGCGCGGTGAACTTCGTGCAGCATGCCGCGCTGGCGGCGCTCGACGGTCCCGATGCCGAGGTCGAGGCGATGGTCCGTGCGTTCGCGGATCGGCGCGACGCGCTGTGCGAAGGGCTGAACGCGATTCCCGGCGTGACCTGCGACCGGCCGGAGGGGTCGTTCTTCGCGTTCGCCGACGTCCGCGGCACCGGGCAGGACGCCCGCGCACTCGCCGATCGCCTGCTCGAGGAAGCGGGGGTCGCCTGCGTCGAGGGGCCGGCGTTTGGAGACGGCGGCGAAGGCTGCATCCGGTTCTCGTTCGCTGCTGACATCGAGCGCATCCGCGAGGCGACCCGACGCATGGCGGACCTCCTGCGAGCCTGATCGTGGAATCACGGTCGGGCGACCGAAACCGACCCTCGGCGCACTGGTACAGATGGGCACGATGACGACGCTCCCTTGCCGACGGGAGCGCCGGGAGTCTCGGTGATGGACGCTCCGGCATTCGAGGGAGGGCTCTGGGCCCACCGGCACAATACGCACCTGCGAGAGACCGCTGCGTACGCAGGTTCCTGAGGAGAGAAGCATGCGACTGGCGAAGCGATGGGTCTGTGTTCTGGCGCTTGCCGCCCTGTTCGTGGGCGTGCCGATGGGGTACGCCGAACCACGCGACAGCTGGAGCCTCGAGGCTCGCGTGCCGTCCTCCGCGATGGCCATGGTGAGCATCGAGGACGTCGGCGGCATGACCGCGAAGTTCGAGAAGACGGCCATCGCGGGGCTCTTCCGCGAGCCGGAGATGCAGGCGTTCTTCAAGCCCATCGAAGAGGCGATCGAGCAGCTCCTGGAGTCGGAGCGCGGCTCGCCGTTCGGCGAGGCGACGCCCATGATCATGAAGCTCCTCGAGCAGATGGGTCATCTGCGCGGCCAGATCGCGGTGGCCGTGGTGGACTTCGACCCGAGCCAGGGCATGCCGCAGATCGCCATGAGCATGGACTTCGGCCAGCACGTCGGCGAGTTCGCGCAGTTCCTCGACGGGATGCGCAAGGAGATCGATCCGCAGGGCAACGCGATCACCAGCTTCTCGAAGGACGGTCGCACCTGGTGGCAGGTGCAGGACGGTCCCCCGATCACGGCCACGACGGTCGACACGGCGTTCGTCGTGGCGACCGACCCGACGCTCCTCGAGGGCGTGCTCGCCGGTGCCGGCGAGAGCAGCATGGCGGCCAGCGTCGACTTCAGCTCGGTGCGCACGCGCTGCGGCGGCGACCAGCTGGCGGTCTACGCCTACGCCAACGTGCCCGCCATCATCGACACCTTCGGTGCGGAGATGCCCGACGAGGTGCGGCGGATCGCCAACGCGCTGGGCCTCGACACCGTGCGCGCCGCCGCCTACGGCATGGCCTTCTCGGGCGACGGCTTCATGGACAGCTTCATCCTGCACGCGCCGGATGCGAGCCACGGCATCGTGCCGCTCGTGACCATGCCCCCGTACCAGCCGCGGGGCCTGGCGCGCGTCCCGGCGAACGCGTTCTACTACGAGGAGGGCGCGGTCAACTTCGACCAGGTCATCCCGAACATCCGCAAGCTCGTCGGCAGCATCGAGAGCAATGCCGTCGAGGAGATGGATGGCTTCCTCAAGCAGATGACCTCGCACCTCGGCGTCGATCTCGAGAAGGACATCCTCGGCGGTCTGGCGGGCGGCGCCTGCACGTACGCGGCGCTCCCCGAGACCGGCGGACTCTTCCCCGAGCTGGCGATCATGCTCCAGGTCAAGGAGCCCGCGGTGTACGAGCAGACGTTCGCGAAGCTCGCCATGGGGATCGCGGGTGCGGTCTCCGAGGAAGGCGACGTGATCGCCTCGACCCGGAAGCTCGACTACCGCGGTCAGACGCTCCATCTCTTCGAGATGCAGGCGTCGCGCGGCGACGACGTCGTGCCCTTCACACCCACGTGGACCATGCTGGACGACTGGCTCGTCATCACGCTCGTGCCGCACACGATGAAGGAAATCGTGCTGCGCGGGGCCATGACGTCGGGCGGTGGCCTGGCCGAGCAGGAGGACTTCCGCAGCCTCCGCCGCGTCATGCCGGAGGGAGCGGGCGAGCTCGCCTACCTCGACCTGCAGGCGATCATGAGCCTCGCCTACGACACGCTCGTGCCGGTGCTGCAGACGGCCGTCAAGCCGAACGTCCTCGGCCGCGAGGTGCCGTTCAAGCTCGACTGGGCGCAGCTGCCCGCTGCGCGCACGGTGCGTCCGTACTTCCGCAGCGTGGGCGCCTACACGACGTGGAACAAGGACGGCTTCGCCGTGCAGATGCACGGCCCGATCCCGCTGGCCGGTCTGCTGATGACGGCGGCGGCGATCGCCGTGCCGGCCATGACGTTCGGCGGCATGCGTGAGAGTAGCGTGCGTATGCGGCGGCCCGTGCCTCGCATGCCGCGCGTCGAGCCGAAGGAGCCGGGCAAGCCGGCCATCGGTCTCGGTGGCGGCCCGGCGAAGCCGTCGCAGCTCCGCATGGCCCGCATCCAGGCCGAGCAGATCAGCAGCTACGTGCGCGTCTTCCTGCTCACGCAGCAGCGCCTGCCCAAGTCGCTGGACGAGCTCGTCAAGGAGAACGTGGCCTCCAGCCTCCCCAAGGATCCGTGGGGCCACGCGTTCAAGCTGTTCGTGATCGACGAGAAGAACCGCAAGTTCGTGGTTCGCTCCGCCGGTCCGGACGGTTCCTTCGGGACGAAGGACGACGTACAGTCCAGCGACTGATCGTTCGTCCTGGAGCCGCCCTTGCCCGACGTCGCCGACTTCCGCAGCGACACCGTCACCCGTCCGACCCCGGCCATGCGCGAGGCGATGGCCGGGGCGGTCGTCGGCGATGACGTCCTGGGAGACGATCCCACGGTCAAGGAACTCGAGCGCGAGGTGGCCAACCTCCTGGGCAAGGAGGCGGCGCTCTTCGTGCCGACCGGCTCCCAGGGCAACCAGATCGCCGCCCACCTGCACGCCCGTCCGGGCCAGGAGATCGCCGTCGGCGAGAACGCCCACACGTACGACTGGGAGATGGCGGGCCTCGCGGCGATCTCGGGGCTGCAGGCGCGCACTCTGCCCGCCGAGAAGGGTCGTATCGATCTGGAGGCAGCGCGGGGCGCGCTGCGTCCGGCCGGCGGCCACCGGCCGGCCTGCCTGCTGCTGACCACGGAGAACACTCACAACTTCCACGGTGGCGCCGTCGTGCCGCTCGAGCACCTGCAGGAGCTGCGCGAGATCGCCATCGAGCGCGGCGCCAAGGTCCACCTCGACGGCGCGCGGCTCTGGAACGCCGCCGCGGCCTCGGGCGTGGCGCTCGCAGACTACGCCGCCACGGCGGACTCCGTCATGACGTGCCTCTCCAAGGCCTTGGGGGCGCCGGTCGGCAGCGTGCTCAGCGGCGACGCGGACTTCATCGCCGAGGCACACGATGTGCGCAAGATGCTCGGCGGGGGCATGCGTCAGGTCGGCGTCCTCGCCGCGCCGGGCCTGGTCGCGGTGCGTGATCAGCGCGAGCGGCTGGTGGAGGACCACGAGCGTGCGGCCAAGCTGGCGGAGGGTTTCCTCCGCGTGGCGGATGTCGAGCTGCCGTACGGCCTGCCGGAGACGAACATCGTCTTCGTGCGCGCGGTGGGCCGGGACGCGAATGCGTTGGTGAGCGCGCTCGAGCGTGCGGGCGTGCTGACGTTCGCAACGGGTCCGGACACGCTACGTTTCGTGACGCACTACGACGTGAACGACCATCACGTCGACCGGTGCCTGGAAGCGTTCAACGCAGCCTGCAGCTCGAATTGAACCACGGAGGCGCGGAGGCACGGAGAGTCCCCGTGCGGCCGTGTCTGGTGCATCGGTTTCAAACCGCAGAGGGCGCAGAGAACGCAGAGGCGAGGTATGCGTTCGGTCCCCAAGGGCTTCGTCCGCAGGATGTGGAAGCCGAGGCAGGGGAGGACAAGCCAGCCAATGTGCTGCCGCCTTCTCTCTGCCCCACAGAGCACGACCGCACGACGGTCCTCTGCGGTCTCTGCGTCCTCTGCGGTTCAGATTCGAGCGCCCTGGCAACGCGCGCAGCGCAGGTCTCCGTGCCTCCGTGCCTCCGCGCCTCCGTGGTTGCTCTTGGCGGATGCTTCGGCGGAAGAACACACCCCAGGGATTAGTCTCTAGGTCGTGCCCGGCAAGGTCGTCCGCATCATCACTCGCCTCAATCGCGGCGGACCCCTGCGACAGCTCTGCGCCCTCGTGCCCGAGCTCGCGCGCCGCGGTTGGTCCGGCCCCGTCGTTGCGGGACGCGTCGGTGGCGGCGAGTCGGACGGCACGGACGAGCTGCGCGCGTGCGGCGCCGACGTGATCCGGCTTCGAACGCTCGGACGAGGCATCGATCCCTCGAACGAGCTACGCGCCTTCAAGTCCTTGCTCGCTGTGCTGCGGCATCACCAACCGGACCTCGTGCACACGCACACCGCGAAAGCGGGCGCCCTCGGTCGTCTCGCGGCCGCCGTGTGCGGCATACCGGCCGTGCACACGTTCCACGGACATCACCTCGAGGCCGCCCTCGGCAAGGCCGACCTCGCCCGGCTGGCCGAGCGCTTCCTCGGCCGCGTGACGCGCGCCGCCGTCACCCTCACTCCGCGACAGCGACGCGACGTCACGACGGTGCACCGCGTCCTGCCCGAGTCCAAGGTGCACGTCATTCCGCCGGGCCTGGACCTCGCCGGCTTCCGTCGCCAGGCTGCGCAGCCGCTCGCGCCGGGCCTACTGCCGGACGTTCGCTCCGATGTCCCGCGCTTCCTCTGGACCGGTCGATTCGTCGCGGTCAAGGCGCCGCGGCTCCTCGTGGAGGCCGTCGCGCACGCGCGCGAGCCGTTCCACGTCACGATGCTCGGGCGCGGGCCGCTCCTGCGGAGCGTGCGCGCCACGATTCGCGCGCACGGCCTGGAAGAGCGGATCGCCTGCCCGGGCTCGGTCGCCAACGTCGCGCCCTGGGTCGCGGCCGCGGACGCGATCGTGCTGTGCTCCCGCAGCGAGGGCGCGCCGCTCTCCGTCCTCGAGGGCTTCGCCCTGGGCAAGCCCGTGGTCGTGACCACGGTGGGCGGGCTGCCCGACCTCGTCGACCACGAGGGCACCGGGCTCTGGGTGCCCCCCGGGGACGCGCACGCCCTGGCGCGTGCCCTCGACCGCCTCGCGGCCGATGCGGCGCTACGCCGGCGCCTAGGGGAGGCCGCTGCGGCCGAGGTCGATCGCCGGTTCGGCGCGGAGCAGGCGGGAGCGGCGACGGCCGCCCTGTACGAGGAGCTGATCGGGCGTCGCTGACGCTACCGCACGTCCACCGGTACCATCGTGCGCCATGGACAAGCCCGAGACGATCCACCCGCTGAAGGACCCCACGCTCAAGAAGCCCGGGGCCCCGCGAGAGCGCCTCGCGCCGTGGCTCAAGAAGCGCCTGCCCAAACAGGACACCGTCCAGCAGGTGCGCCAGCTCGTCGACGGGCTCGAGCTGAACACGGTCTGCTCGTCGGCTCGCTGCCCCAACCTCAACGAGTGTTGGTCGAAGAAGGCCGCGACGTTCATGATCATGGGCGACATCTGCACGCGCACGTGTCGCTTCTGCACCGTGCCCAAGGGCAAGCCGCTCCCGCTGGACGAGAACGAGCCCGAGAACGTGGCCGAGGCCGCCGCGAGCCTCGGGCTCCAGCACGTCGTCGTCACCAGCGTGGATCGCGACGAGCTGCCGGATCAGGGCGCGGGCCACTTCGCCGAGACCATCCACGCGATCCGCCGTCGCCTGCCGGACGCGGTGATCGAGGTCCTGACGCCCGACTTCCGCGGCGTCGCCGAGCTCGTCGACATCGTCGCCGACGCGAAGCCCGACATCTTCAACCACAACCTCGAGACGGTGCCGCGGCTGTACAAGCGCGTCCGTCCCGGCGCGGGCTACGAGCGCAGCCTCGACCTCCTGCGGCGCGTCAAGGAGCGCCACCCGCAGCAGTTCACCAAGTCGGGGCTGATGCTGGGCCTCGGCGAGAACAAGGAAGAGCTGGACGAGGTCCTGCGCGATCTCCGCGCCGCCGGCGTAGACATCCTGACGCTCGGCCAGTACCTGCGCCCGAGTCTCGTGCAGCTGCCCGTCGAGCGGTTCATCCCGCCGGAGGAGTTCGCTGCGTGGGAGACCCGCGGCCGTGAGATCGGCTTCCTCGCCGTCGCGAGCGGACCGTTCGTGCGCTCTTCCTACAACGCGGACGAGGTCTACAAGGCGCTCGGCACGCGCAGCGGCGCGGGCGGAGCGTGAGCCGCACCTCGACGATCACGCTGCTCACCGACTTCGGCGCGGGCAGCGTCTACGTGGGGCAGATGCACGGCGTGCTCCGGCGTCGCGCGCCCGAGGCGACGGTCATCGACCTCGCGCACGACGTTCCTCCCGGTGGCGTCGCGGCGGCCGCGTACCTGCTGCAGCGCTCGTTCGACTGCTTCCCGCCGGGCAGCGTCCACGTCGCGGTGATCGACCCCGGCGTCGGCAGCGCTCGCCGGATCCTCGCTGCCCGCGCGCACGGCCACACATTCCTCGCGCCCGACAACGGCCTGCTGGGGCCGCTCCTCGACGGTGAGACGGAGGCCGTCGTGCACAGCGTCGAGAACGAGGAGCTCATGCGCGAGCGGGTGTCGCGGACCTTCCACGGCCGGGACATCTTCGCACCTGTGGCCGCCTGGCTGGCCGGGGGCGGAGCCCTCGAAGAGGTGGGACCGCCTGTGGCAGCCGAGATCGCGCGGCCCGGCGCCGTGCTGGAGGACGGCGTCATCCGCGGCCGCCTCCTGCTCGTGGATCGCTTCGGCAACCTCATCACGAACGTGCCGAAGCAGCTGCTCGAGGTGCTGGGTGCGCCGGAGGGGCTGCGGGTGTCGTTCGGAGGGCGTCCGGTCGGCGGCCTGGTCGGGACCTTCTCGGACGCGCCGCGCGACAGCCTGCTCGCCTACGTCGGCAGCGGCGACCACCTTGAGCTCGCCGTCAACGGCGGACGCGCGAGCGACGTGCTCGGCGACGACACGGGCGCCGAGGTGCGCGTCGAGCGGAGCCCGGCATGACCCGCGTTGCGTTCGTCGATGCGCCCGCGGGTTGCGCGGGCGACATGTTCCTCGGCGCGCTCGTGGACGCGGGCCTGCCCCTGGCCGTGCTCGAGGAGGTCGTGGACGGCCTGGGACTCGACGGCGTCGAGCTGCGGGTCACGCACGTCGAGCGTGGGGCGATCCGCGCCACCAAGGTGGACGTCTGCAAGGACGGCCGACCGATCGAGGGCGCCGACGATGTCCATGGGCACGAGGGCCACGGACACGGGCGTACGCTGGCGGACGTCGTCGCCGCGCTGGAGCGCCTCGGGGAGATCACCGCACCGCCGCTCGACAAGGCGGCTCATACGTTCCGGCTGCTGGCGGACGCCGAGGCGCGCGTGCACGGCAAGCAGCCGACGGACGTCCACTTTCACGAGGTCGGCGCGGTCGACGCGCTGGTGGACGTGGCGGGGACCTGCGTCGGACTGCACCACCTCGGTGTCGAGGCGGTGCACGTCTCCCCGCTGCCGTGGAGCCGCGGCACGGTCGAGACGCAGCACGGCACGCTGCCGCTCCCCGCACCGGCGACGGCCATCCTGCTCGAGGGGCACCCGACGGCGGCGAGCGAGGAGACGTACGAGCAGGTGACGCCCACCGGCGCGGCCCTCGTGCGTGCCCTGGCCGTGGGCAGCCGTCCGCCCGACGGCTTCGTGCCGCGCGCGACGGGCTTCGGCGCCGGCAGCTACGACCGCTCGCGCCTGCCGAACGTCGTCCGCCTCGTGCTCGGCGACGTCACGGCGACCGCGGGTCGGGACGAGGCGCTGCTGCTCGAGACGAACCTCGACGACGTCACCGGCCAGGTCGTGGCCTACACGGTGGAGCGCCTGCTTGCCGCCGGCGCGCTCGACGCCTGGTGGACCGCCGTCACGATGAAGAAGGGGCGCCCCGGCGTCGTGCTGAGCGCGCTGGCGCGCCCCGAGGACGCCGCGACCGTCGAGAACGTGCTGTTCCGCGAGACGCCCACCCTGGGCGTGCGCCGGCGCCGCGTCGAGCGACGTGTGCTCCAGCGCTCCATGGGCGAGGTCAACACGCCTTGGGGACTCGTGCGCGTGAAGGTACGCGACGCGCCCGGCGGTCACTGCGCCACGCCGGAGTACGAGGACTGCCGCCGCATCGCCGAGCAGCACGGCGTGCCCCTGCGCGAGGTCATCGAGGCGGCGGTGCGGGCGTGGGCGCATCCGTAGGGGAGTCCTCGAGCTTCGCCGAGGACAGCCAGCAGGCCAGCGTCGCCGTGAAGACGGGCACGAGCGGCCAGAATGACCGCACCTCGTGCAGCACGAAGTGCTGCGAGATGTACGCAGCGACGAGGACGGGCCCGTAGAGCCAGAGCAGCCGCACCCAGCCCGGCAGCGCGCGGAAACGCAGCAGCAGGATGGCGAGGAACGGCAGCAGATAGGGGAGCTGGAACCACAGGACCTTGTCCCACTCCTGCACGTGGAGATAGGTCATGCCGTCCACGTGCGCTCGCTCCGTCCCGAGGTGCCAGCGGATGAGGAGCGGCACCGCCAGGGCGGCGGCCAGCATGACGAGGCCGCGCCAGAGCGAAGGGAGGAAGGCGCGTCCGCGCGCCAGCTGGAGCAGGCCCCAGAGCCCCGGGACGAGAGCGTGCTTCTCCCACACCACGCCCATGCCGAGGCAGAGCAGGGTCAGGGCCCACCACGGTGCGTCCCGTTCGACGGCGCGTAGCAGCAGACAGAAGCCGGCAATGCCCCAGAACTCGTAGGGGTGATGCACGTACGTGAGGAAGAGGACGTTGGCCAGGGCGCCGAGCGCGAGGCCGCCCACGAGTGCCGGACCGGTGCCCGTCCACGTCCGCAGCCAGCGGTGGTGTGCGAGGACGAGCAGCACGAGCGAGAGCAACGTGTTGGCGTAGAAGACGTTGCCGAGCCCCTGCCCGCTCGTCTCGTGCGCCCACTGCATCGCGTGCGTGATCGGCCAGAGCTTGTACTGGTAGGGATCCGGCGCCTCGTTCGCGAGCACCTGCTCGTGCAGCCGGATCTTCGCTGCCTGGTCCGGCAGGTCGATGCGCTCCCAGTGCGCGCGGATCATCCAGCAGCAGACCGCCGTGAGCAGCAGGCCCGCCAGGATGCGGTCCGTGCGTCGGACCGGGGCAGCGATCATCACCGGAGCTCTCCCAACACGGAGGCAATCGCGTCGAGCGCGCGGCGCAGGTCGTCTTCCCGGAGCAGGAACGAGACACGCACGGCGCTCGGCACCTGGAAGAACGACCCCGGCACCGCGCGCACACCGTGCGCGTCGCCGAGGCGCGCGGCGACCTCGTCGCCGTCCACGTGCTCCTCGAAGCACAGCAGGCCCGTGATGCCGCCGTCCGGGGGCGTCCACCGCACACCGTCCGTCGCCGAGACCCATTCGTCCACGAGCGCCGTTCGTTCGGCGGCGAGCGCCCGCGTGCGCTCGAGCAGCGCGCGCGCCCGCGGGACGTAGCGCGCGGCGTCCGCCATGGCCGTCGGCGGGAGCGAGGGATGGACGAGGTCGTTCATCTCGTCCAGCGAACGGATCACGCTCGGAGCCCCCAGGATGTAGCCGGCTCGCAGATCCGGGAGCCCGTGCGCTTTCGTGAGGCTGTTCGTGGTGACGATCCGCCGGCTCCGCAGCGCCGACGTCGGGCGGTCGAGGGGGTCGAAGTCCGCGTAGACCTCGTCGATGAGGACGTAGGCACGGGTGCGCTCGGCCGCCTCCACGATGAGCTCCAGGTCCTCGGCGTGGAGTCGCGCTCCGGTGGGATTGTGCAGATCGGTGAGCGCGATGAGGGCCGTCTCGGGCCGCAGCGCGCGCTCGAGCGAATCGGGGTCGAAGCGCCAGCCCCGCTCCGGATCCCGGCGCGCCGTCGCGACGGACGCGCCCAGCTGCGCAGCCAGACAGGGCAGCGGCTCGTAGGCCGGCGTCTCCACGACGACATGTCCCTGACGGGCGAGCGTGAGATAGACGAGGAAGTTGGCGTGCGAGGTACCGGCGGCGGGGAGCACGTTCTCGGGGCCCAGGCCGTAGCGCTCCGCGAGGGCGGACTTCAGGGCGTTCCACGGATCACCGATCCCTGAGGGAGCGGAGAGACCGAGCTCCTCCCGCTGATCCGCCGGTAGCGGCGGCAGTCCGCTGAGCCCGAGGCTGAGCGGATCGGGCATCAGCCAGCGCTTCGCCCAGCGCATGTAGGGCAGCGGCGCGCCGCCGAAGACGGCACGCGAGGCGGGATGGGGATCGGCCGGCGTCTTGCCGGCGGGCGTCTCGTCCGTGGGCACGGGTAGCCTCGCACGTGGAACCGCCCGGACGACCGGGCGCGCAGAGCCTACCCGACCCGGGCCCTGACACCGCAGGGCCCGCGGAAGGCACGAGGACGCGAGGAGGTTCCCATGACGACCCGATCCCGAATCATCCGCAGCTTCGCGCTCCTGCCGCTGGGCGTCCTGCTCCTGCTCGCCGGCACGGCGCGGGCCGGCGAC
>JASJDY010000124.1 GCA_030065025.1 Planctomycetota bacterium | reverse complement strand
GGCGCCGAGGAGGGCCGCCTGTGGGTCTTCCACAAGGGCAGCAAGCACCACGAGACCTACCTGACGAAGGGCGAGCCGGCAAAGCGCGTCACGCTCGTCGCGGAGGGCCCGGAGGGCCGCACGCTCCTCGGCTCCGACACGGCCGTCATGAAGGACTTCGCCGACTGCTGGCGCTACGCCGCGCCGGGCTTCGCGGTCATCGCCGAGGACGGGCGCCTCTGGGTGTTCCGCCTGGGCGGCTCGCACTACGAGTCGTTCAAGGCGAAGGGCGAGCCGGCGAAGCGTGTGACGCTGGTCGGTAGCGGCCCCGCCGGCAAGACCCTGATGGGCGCCGAGCGCGCGACGCTCGAGGACTACATCCGGGCGGTGGGGGCACAGTAGCCGGCGCC
Source organism: Planctomycetota bacterium (assembly GCA_030065025.1). Lineage (GTDB taxonomy): Bacteria > Planctomycetota > PLA2 > PLA2 > JAEUHO01 > JAHEIK01. The sequence continues at coordinate 14,774 of JASJDY010000124.1, read as the reverse complement.
CTTCCCGGGGCCGGCAGGCCACCCCACGCTCTCGCGCTCCATCGTCCCGCGCGGCATACTGAATGAAGCACACCGACTCCCTTCTCCGCTGGCCTCCCGATCCCATGCCCATCCACCTGCACCGCGATCTCGATCACCTCGCCAAGGAAGTCCTCTCCCTCGGCGCGCTCGTAGAGGAGGCCACGAACCACGCCATCGAGGCGCTCATCCACCGTCGCCCCGAGCTGGCCGAGAGGGTCCTCCAGGGCGACGACCAGATCGATCAGCGCGAGGTCGAAGTCGAGATCGACTGTCTCAAGATGCTCGCGTTGCACCAGCCGGTCGCAGCCGACCTGCGCTACATCGTCGCCGTGCTCAAGGTGAACAACGACCTGGAGCGCATGGGGGATCTGGCGGTGAACGTCGCCGAGCGTGCGCACTACCTCGCGCAACACGATCCGATCGGTGTCTCCCTCGACTTCGAGACCATGGGTGAGCTGGTTAAGCGCATGGTTCGCGACTGCCTCGACGCGGTGGTTCGTCGCGACGTCGACGTGGCTCGCCGCGTCATGGCCGACGACGATCGCGTCGACGAGATCAACCGCGGCATGTTCGGCATCCTCGAGCAGGCCATGAACAAGGACCCCTCCACGATCAAGCGAGCCGTGCACCTGCTGTCCGCTTCGCGTCATCTCGAGCGCATCGCCGATCTGGCGACGAACATCGCCGAAGATGTCGTCTTCATGGTCGACGGCGCGGTCATCCGGCATCAGCCCGAGGGCGACGCGTAGGGGGCAGGTCAGCGGGCCGGGGTCACCGCCACCGCTGGGAAGACGACACGGAACGTGCTGCCCTGGCCGGGTGCGCTCTCGACCTGGATCTGACCATCGTGGGCCTGCACGAGGTGCTTGACGATGGCGAGACCGAGGCCCGTGCCGCCCAGTCGGCGGGACCGGTGCTCGTCCACGCGGTAGAAGCGCTCGAAGATGCGATCGTGTCGGTCTCGCGGGATGCCGGGGCCGTCGTCTTCGACTTCCAACCAGACCTCGTTGTTCCGCGTCAGCACGCGCACGGTGACGTGGCTGTCCCTGCCGCTGTACTTGATCGCGTTGTCCAGCAGGTTGCCGGCGATCCGGCGCAGCGACTCCGGCTCGGCCGAGACGTGGACCTCTTGATCGGGCAGCTCCGTGACCAGGGTCACCGAGCGTTCGTCCGCGAGCGGACGGGCGTCCCCGACGATCTCCCGGACGGGCGCTACCAGATCCGTGGTCCGCCGCACGACAGGACTGCCGCTCTGCGACTCGAGGCGTGACAGCGCCAGCATCTCTTCGACGAGGTTCCCGAGTCGGCTGATCTGGCGCACGACGCGCTGCAGGAAGCTCTCGCGCGTATCGACGCTCATCTCCGGATCCTCGAGAATCGTCTCCACGAGGCCGCGAATCGAAGCGATGGGGGTCTTGAGCTCGTGCGAAGCGTTCGCGATGAAGTCGCGACGCACGGCCTCGATCTGCATGCGCGCCGTGATCTCGGTGACGACGAGGACGGCTCCGATGTGCCGCTCGTCATCGTCCGTGATGGGCGACGCGTGCAGCTGGAGCACCCGCTCCTCGCCCGCCTCCGCCAGCCGCACCTCCGCAGTCTGCACACTGCCTTGCTGCGCCGCTTCGGCGATCGTCTCGACCGCAGCCGGCAGACGCAGCGTCTCCCACAGAGGCTTGCCCGCCGCACCCTCCGTCTGCACGTGCATCATCTCGCGAGCGGCATCGTTGATGAGCACCGTACGGTCGTCGGCATCCACCGCGATGACGCCCTCGCTCATGCCTCCCAGGATCGCGCGCAGCTCCTGTCGATCGCGCTGGATGGTGGCGACTTCCTGTTCGAGGCGTGCCGCCATTTCGTTGAAGCGTCGTCCGAGATCACCGACCTCGTCCGAGCCTTCGGCGGCGACGCGGCGCGCGAGATCGCCGCCCGCAATCGCCGACACCGCCTCGGTCATGTTGCGCAGCGGCCGCGCGAGACGGCGCGCGATCACGATGGCGACGATCAGGCCCAGGAGGACGGCGAAGCCTGCACCGCCGAGGATGATCCCTCGTAGACCGCTCAGTCGCTCTCGCAACCGGACCAGGGGGAGGGCCCCGCGGACGTAGGCCCGGACATCGCCGCTGGCATCCGGCAGCGCGATCGCCAGGTACACCATCCGCATGTCGAGCGTGTCGCTGTACCGCGTCGAGGCGCCGTACTCGGCTGTCCGGCTCGCCACGACCTCGGGACGGGTGCTGTGGTCGTCCATCACACGCGGGTCCTTCGACGAGTCGGCGAGCACCACCCCGTCGGGACGGATCAGCGTGATGCGCGTCTGCGTGCGCTGCCCCAGCGCGCGCATCTCCTCTTGGAAGACGTCGTCGTAGGCGGACGGCAGGCGGTCTCGGATCACGGCCGTGATGAGGTCGACGTGGACGCGGAGATTCGCGCGCGTTTCCCGCTCGATGTCGTCGACGATGCGCCGCTCCGCAATCCAGCCCCCGACCAGCGCAGTCAGGACGATCAGGGCCAGGGACGAGCCGAAGATCTTCCAGAACAGGCTCGGCCGCAGCACGACACCTCCCGCTCACGGTGCGTCGGGGGCTGCTCTCGACGCTAGCTGCCCGTGTCCCGGAACTTATAGCCGACGCCCCGCACGGTTTCGATCAGGTCGCGATGAGACCCCAGCTTCTTGCGGATCGCGCGGATGTGCACGTCGATGTTGCGGTCGACGCGGATCGCGTCGTCACCCAGCACGCGGCGCAGCAGCACGTCCCGTTCGTAGACGCGTCCCGGGCGCGACGCGAGGAACTTCAGCAGGCGGAACTCGGTGGCCGTGAATCGGACCGGCTCGCCATCCACGCTGACCTCGTGACGAGCGGGGTCGATCAGGATCGGCCCCCGTCGTAGCGGGCGCCGGTCGTCTTCTTCCTCGGCGCTCGCGCCACGGCGTAGGACGGCCTTCACGCGCGCGATCAGCTCCTTGACGCTGAACGGCTTCGCTACGTAGTCGTCGGCCCCGACACCGAGCCCCAACACGACATCCGTCTCTTCGCCCTTGGCCGTGACCATGATGATCGGCGTGCCGGCGATGCTGCTGTCCTGCCGCACGCGCCGGCAGACCTCGAGTCCGTCGACGTCCGGGAGCATCAGATCCAGCAGGATCAGATCCGGCTTCTTCTCGCGGGCCGTACGAATGCCCTCTCCGCCATCGCGGGCGGCCAGGACATGGAACCCTTCCCGGCTCAGGTTGTAGGACAGGACCTCACGGAGATCCGACTCGTCCTCGACGACGAGGATGCGTTCACGCGCCATGGGTAGCTGTGCCTCGTGGCGGGGCCGGTCATCTCCCGTCCGGCGACAAGCATAGTCAGGGCGCCCGGGTGCCGCGAGTCCCGTTCACGCTGCCCATCAGTCGACGGCGAAGTCGATGCCCAGCGCCTTCAGGTGGCCGCGCTCGCTGCCCAGGTCGAGCACGGAGAGTGCGTTCTCGTCGAGCCAGCGCCTCGGGCCGCACAGGCGGACCCGGGCGCCCTCCCCCGTGAGCCGGAAGGGTGGTAGCGCATCCGGGCTGCGGCCGCGGTGAAGCAGCACGGCCAACCGCAGCAACACCAGCAGCTGGACGGCGCGCTCCCAGCGAGCGTCGGGCAGCTGCTCCAGTACCTGGGGATCGATCTTGCGCCGGTGGCAGGCGACCACGGCTGCCAGCAGCTCCTGGTCGTCCTTCGAGAAGCCGGGCATGTCGGCGTGCTGGATGAGGTAGCCGCCGTGCCTGTGATGACGGCTCCACGAGACGGCCAGGCCGATCTCGTGCAGGCGTGCCGCCCACGCCAGCACCCGGCCATCTTCTGCAGGGTCCAGGCTCCAGTCCTCGGGCATGTGCGACAAGAGCGCCAGCACCGTGCGCTCGACGCGCGCCGCCTGGGCGAGGTCCACGCGGTAGCGGCTCTGGAAGCTCTTGATCGTGCGCTCGCGGACGTCCTCGTGCCGGATGCGGCCGAGGAGGTCGTACATCACGCCCTCGCGCAACGCTCCCGGCGAGACGGCCATGTGGCCGACGTCGAGCCGCTCGAACAGGGCGAGGAAGATCGCGAGCCCGCCGGGGAAGACGGGGGCGCGGGCGGACTTCAGACCGCGCAGCTTGAGACGCGACGTGTGCTTCGCCGCCAGCACGGCCTTGCGCAGCTTCTTCAGCCCCCCGGGCCGGATGCCGTTGTCGCTCCAGCCGTTCGCGTTGAGGATGCCGCCGATCGTGCGCACCGTGCCCGACGCACCGGCCGCTTGGGTCCAGCCCGACTCCCGGAAGCCGCGCTCGATGGTCTGGAGCTCGCGGGCCGCGTGCAGCTGTGCCTTCTCCATGGCACGTGGCGTGATCGCGCCGTCCGCGAAGAAGCGCTTCGTCATGTGGACGCAACCCATGTTCAGGCTGTGGACCTCGAGCGCCTCGAAGCGCTCGCCGAGGATCAGCTCGGTGCTGCCGCCTCCGATGTCCACCACCAGACGCGGCCCCGGTTCGTCGGCAAGGCTGTGGGCGACGCCCAGGTAGATGAGCCGGGCCTCCTCGCGGCCCGCGATGATCTCGATCGGATGGCCGAGTGCCTTGACGGCGCGCTCCATGAACTCCGCGCTGTCCCGCGCGCTGCGCAGCGTGCTCGTCGCCACCGCGCGCACGCGCTCGGACGGAACGTGCCGCAGGCGCTGGCTGAAGCGCTCCAGGCAGCGCAGCGCTCGTTCGCTCGCCTTCTTCGTGAGCCGCTTGCGCTTGCCCAGGCCCTTCGCCAGCTGCACCTGGTCCCGGACGCGGTCCAGCATGGCGATCTCGTCGCCGCGCACGCGCGCGATCGCCAGGTGGAAGCTGTTCGAGCCCAGATCGACCGCTGCGAGTTGGCGCGCGTCCACCTCGGCGTCAGGCTGAGCGGTGCGCTCGTCGGGCACAGGGTGGGCGGGGTCGTTCACGCGGTCGGTCCTCAGGCCCCGGTCACGAGCTTGCGCCGATTGTGACCGATCGCACCCCCAGCGGCCATCTCACGCGGGCGCGCCAGCGAGCGCGTCGACGCAGGCCTCGCATGCCTGCCGCAGTGCCTTCTCGCGCGGGTCGTCGAACACGTTGAAGCCGAGCCTGTTCGTGACGTACGCGTAGCCCAGGGCGCGGTCCGGATCGGCGTAGGCAAACGAGCCGCCCACACCGGGGGCGCCGAAGGCCGCGGGCGACGCGCCGAAGCGGAAGTCACTGCTGGGCTTCATGAAGCCCAGCGCGAAGGCCGTACGCCGCTTGAAGACCGTGTCCCACTCGCCGGAAGGAGGCAACTCGGCCGGCGCGCGCAACAGCGCGAGCGTGTCCGCGCCGATGCCGAGGGCCGCGCCGTCGGTCGCCAGGGATCCATACAGCGACGCCAGCGCCCGTGCCGTCGCGTAGCCGTTCGCAGATGCCAGCTCGACCGAACGCCAGGGCGCTGCGTCGAGGTCCGCCGGTCCTCTCAGCTTCGGGTTGCGGATGCTGCGCGCGGTCGACGACCAGGGCCATGCGAGGGCGAGCGCGAAGCGCGGCGAGAACGCGCGCGGATGGAGGAAGAGGCGCAGCGGGTTGAGAGGCTCGATGGGGGCGACGCGCTCGGGGGCCACGCTCTCCGGAAGCCCCACGTGCAGGTCGCCACCTACGGGCCGGGCGAGTTCCTCCTCGACATAGCGGCCGAGGGTGCGGCCCTGCGGGTCGAGACGTCGCATCAGCTCCGACTGGTAGAAGCCGAGGCTGATCGCGTGATACGCGTGCCGCGCGCCCGGCGTCGAGCGCGGGCGCTGACGCGCCAACACCTTGGCCAGCGCGTCGAGGTCGGCCAGGTCTTCGTGGCGCAGGCGGAGGTCGAGGCCCGCGAGCCCGGCCTGATGGGCGAGCAGACAGCGCACGGTGATGTCGCGCTTGCCTGCCGCGCCGAACTCCGGCCAGTAGGCGGCGACCGGCGCGTCGTAGTCGAGGTGCCCCTCGGTGTGAAGGCGCGCAAGTGCCGCCGCAGCCACGCCCTTCGTCACGCTGTAGATGAGCACGAGCGTGTCGCGCTCCCACGTGCGGCCTCCGCGGCGGACGTGGCCGCCCCAGAGCTCTACGACGGTCCTGCCTTGGTGCACGACCGAACAGGCGGCACCCAGCTCGCGACGCTTCGCGAGGTTCTCGGCGAAGGCGTCGCGTACAGCTTCGAAGCCGGGCTCGGTCGTGCCGTGAACGGTGGGCGAGGTCGCGCTCACCGCCAGCCGTGACCGCCTTCCCTCACCGAGGGCACGGTCGGCGTCACGCCGTACGCGCCGCTGGGGCGCTCACCGGGGTCGTAGGCGCGCCGAGACCAGGGGCTCGGAGCGGAGTAACCGTCATCGGACGCCGCCGGCGTCTCGCAGCCGCCCTTGCCTCACCCGCTGCTGCAGCCTGCGAGCGCGGGTGCGGCGACGAGGACGAGGCACATGAGGACGAGGGGCACGAAGCGCTTCATGGGGCCAGAGGGTAGGGGGGGCAGAGCGGATCGTCGGCGTAAACCCTCGGCCCGCTGAACGGGGGCTGAGGTACCCGTATCCGTTTCCGTACGCGTTTCCGTTTCCGACGTGGCCCGGTCCCGGGCCCCGAACCCGACCCGCCGGTCCGTCTCCGATCCCGTGTGCCCGTGCGTGGCGCGCCGCGCGCGCCTACCCGCGTCCGCCGATGGCCACGTACTTGCGCTCCTGGGGGCCAGTGTAGATCTGGCGCGGGCGGTTGATGCGACCGCCCTGCTCGCGCATCTCCTTCCACTGGGCGATCCAGCCCGGCAGACGGCCCATGGCGAAGAGCACCGTGAACATGTCCACGGGGAAGCCCATCGCCCGGTAGATGATGCCGCTGTAGAAGTCGACGTTCGGGTACAGCTTGCGGCTGATGAAGAACTCGTCCTCGAGCGCGACCTGCTCGAGGTTCTTCGCGATGTCGAGCAGCGGGTCGTCGATGCCCAGCTCGGCCAGCACCGCGTCGCACGACTTCTTCAGCAGGCGCGCCCGCGGATCGAAGTTCTTGTAGACGCGGTGCCCGAAGCCCATGAGCCGGAAGCTGGACTTCTTGTCCTTCGCCATCGCGACGTACTTCTGGTAGTTGCCGCCGTCGTCGCGGATGCGACGCAGCATCTCGAGCACCTTCTGGTTGGCGCCGCCGTGCAGCGGACCCCACAGCGCGGTGATACCGGCCGCCACCGAGGCGAACAGATTGGCCTGGCTGCTGCCCACCATGCGCACGGTGGACGTGCTGCAGTTCTGCTCGTGGTCGGCGTGCAGCACGAGGAGCATGTTCAGCGCATGCGAGAGCACCGGGCTCACCCGGTACCGCTCCGAGGGCACCGCGAACATCATGTTGAGGAAGTTGTCGCAGTAGGTGAGGTCGTTGTCGGGATAGATGAACGGCTGCCCGATCGACTTCTTGTAGGAGAACGCAGCGATCGTCGGCAGCTTCGCGATCAGGCGGCAGATGTTGAGGTAGACGTCCTCTTCCGCGTCACCCTTGCCGAAGACCTCGTAGAACGTCGAGAGCGAGGAGACCATCGCCGCGAGGATGCCCATCGGGTGGGCGTTCGGCGGGTAGCCCTCGAAGAACTTCTTCATGTCCTCGTGCAGCAGCGTGTGCACCGTGAGGTCGCGACGGAACTCTCCGATCTGCGCCTTCGTCGGCAGCTCGCCGTAGATCAGCAGCCAGCAGATCTCGAGGAAGTCCGCCTTGTCGGCAAGGTCGTCGATCGGGTACCCGCGGTAGCGCAGGATGCCCTTCTCACCATCGATGAACGTGATGTCGCTCATGCACGAGCCGGTGTTGCCGTAGCCCTGGTCGAGGGTGATGGCGCCGCTCTGCGCGCGCAGCTTCGAGATGTCGAGGCCGGTCTCGCCTTCGCTGCCGACGACCACGGGCAGGTCGTACTCTTCGTCGTTCAGTAGCAGCTTGGCCACACCGGAAGTCGTGGTCGTGGTCATGGGTCCTCCTCGGCACGGGGGCGGCGTCGTCGGGGGTCCCTGCGGCAGCGCGCCGAGGGGCCCACCGCGGCGGCGTTCGCATACCGCGTGCCTGCCCCATGCTGGCCGAATTGCGTCCGCCGCCGCAACCGTCAATTCCGGGGTGCGTACGATTCCGCAGGGGGCTGAGGTGCGGTGCCCAGCGGTGCACGCCCGACCCCCGCGAGCTGGAAGCAGCCGTACGCGAGGAAGGGCGCTACGAGCACGTCCACGAGGTAGTGCGTGTGCTGCCAGACAGTCAGGGACGCGACGACGACGGTGGCCGCCAGCAGCGCTCCGCGCAACCGACCTCCCGGCTGCACGAGGTACAGCAGGAACAGGGTGGCCGTGTGTCCCGAGAAGAACAGGTCCCGCGTGAGCGGATCCGCGCCGGTGGAGAACAGCTCCACGAGTGGATCGCGCAGCGGGATGATCGTCTCCGGCGGATCGAGCGGCATCAGGTACATGAGCACGATCCGCGTGAGCGCCAGATAGGCATAGCCCTGGAAGACGCGCAGCAGGCGGCGCGGATGACGGCCGAGGCTCACGGCGGCGGCGAGGATCGCCGCGTAGATCAACCCGAACGTGAGCGTGCTGAGGTCACGCGCCTCGAACAGCTCCAGGAACGGATCGGGGAGCACGACGCCCGAGCGACCTTCGTTCCACGTAACGAAGCGTGCCTGCGCGCTCGTGGCGACGACGAGCAGCACGACGGTCAGCGCGAGGTCCCACCGGAAGGCGGGCCGGCTCCAGGCCAGCCGCCACGCGGCGCGTCCGCTGTGAAGATCGAGGTCGCTCGCCATGCTCTCCATCCTGACAGGGTCAGGAGACGGAGGCCTCCGGGTTCGCGACCGCCAGTGCGCGCTCGAGGTCGGCGATCACGTCCTCCGGGCGCTCGATGCCGAGCGAGATGCGGATGCCGCCCGGATCGATGCCGCCGGCCACCTGGTCCTCGATGGGGATGGGCGCGTGCGTCATCGACGAGGGGTGCTCGATGAGCGTGCGCACCTGGCCGAGGCTCACAGCGAGCGTGATCGCCAGTGCGTCCTGGGCGACGTGGTTGATCAGCGCCGCGCCGCGCTCACGCGCCTCCTCCGGCGAGCCCTTCAGGATGAAGTACAGCAGCGTGCCGGGCGCGAACTCGTCGTCGCGCGTGCGCATCTGGCGCTGTGCGATCTCGTGATCGGGGTGGGAGCTCAGACCCGGGTAGACGACGCGTGCGACGGCCGGGTGCTTCTCCAGATAGGCGGCGACCTTCGCTGCGCTGGCCTGTTGCTGGCGATAGCGCACCGCAAGCGTCGGCAGGCCCTGCACGAGCACCGGCCATGCCGACTTGGGGGCGAGGGGCGCACCGAAGTCCTTGCGGTAGAGCAGGAGGTCGGGCTGCAGCAGCGAGTGGCAGGCGACGACGCCGCCCATGTCGGTGCCGAAGCCGTTGAGGTTCTTGGTGAGGCTGTGGACGACGACGTGCGCGCCGTGTTCGAGCGGGCGCTGCGCGAACGGCGTCGCGAACGTGTTGTCGACGACCGTGAAGATGCGCCGTCGCTTGGGATCGCGCTCGCGGTTCACGGCACGCACCTGCTGCGTGACCGCGGCGATGTCGATGAGGTCGAGCGTCGGGTTCACCGGCGTCTCGAAGTAGACGACCATCACGTTGTCGGGCTCGAGCGCCTTGGCGAGCTGGTCGGGATCGCGCACGTCGATGAGGTCGACCTCGATGCCGAGGCGCGGGTACCAGTTCTTGAAGAGCGAGTACGTGCAGCCGTACAGCGCGTTGTGCGCCACGATGCGGTCGCCGGTCTTGCTGAGAACGCCCAGGGCGCCGCTGATGGCGGCCATGCCCGTCGCGAAGCACACGCTCACCTCGGAGCCCTCGGCCAGCGCCAGGTTCTCCTCGAGCATGCCCCGCACGGGCTCGTCGAGCCGGTCGTAGATGTAGATGGGGGCGTGCTGGTCAGGCCGGAACTCGGGGTTGGCGAACTCGAGGAAGCCGGCCCCGCCGCGCTCCACCGACTCCAGGCGGTAGGCGGCGCTCGAGCTGATGGGCGGCACGATGTGGTCGTGGTAGTCCCAGTGCTCGCTGTGGAAGCGCCCGTGGATCAGGCGGGTGTCGGGGTGGTAGGGACGCTCGTCACGGTTCGGCATCGGGACCTCCGTCGGGACTCCCGCAGGATGCACGCGCCATGCCCAAGAGTCCGCGTTTCGCCGGGGCTACCTCGACGCCTTGCTGACCGGCCGGAGGCCGACCGCCGTCAGCAGCAGGCCGCCGACGATGATCAGCATCCAGAGGGCCACGGAGGCCGCGTGGTACGTGTCCAGCGGCTCCTGCCGGGCCGTGATGGCCGGGGACAGATAGGTGCCGTTCACGATGGCCGCGCCGAGCATCAGGACGAGCACGATCTCGCGCCAGAGGCGGGCCCGGGAGCGCGGGAGCAGCCAGAGATAGACCAGCCCCAGCCCCGCGGCCACGATCCCGGCCGTGTCCACCCGGCCGAACGAGGGGCCGATCACGCGGCCGGCAATGTCCTTCGTGGGGATGTGCTCGGGCACCGCCGCGAAGACCACGGGCGCCGCCACGAAGGCGACGGCGAGCACGGCCCCCGTCCAGAGCGCGATCCCCATGGGGGCGAGGACGGCGAGCACCCGGCGCAGCTTGTCCATGCGCGCATCCTACGCCCCGTCTGTTCAGGCGGGGGAACGACGTCCCTGGTCGGACCCCGCATCGAGGGCAGGCTGGTTCAGGGATGACCCCGTACCGACCGAATCATGATGGCTGTGGGCGCGAGCCAGGGCGCGCTCCGCTGGAGAACCGCATGTCCCGTTCCTTCCTGTTCGTCCTGCTGGTCACCGTCCTCGCGCTCGGGCCCGGCTGCGCCGCCGTCGTCGCCGGCGCTGCTGCCGCCGGCACGATGAGCTACGTCAGCAACGAGTCCGCGCGTACCTACCCCGCCACCGTCGAGGCGACCTGGATGGCCACCCTGGAGGCCCTGCGAGAGGTCGGCTACCCCGTGGATCCGTCGGTGCCCTTCGGACGTGACGGCAGCGACTTCGAGGTGGAGGACGCCAAGGTCCAGGTGCGCGGCGGCGAGCAGGCCGGAACCACGCGCGTCTGGGTCCGGGTCGGGACGTTCGACAGTGCCGAGCACCGCCAGAAGGCGGCGCGCATCCTGGATGCGATCGGCCGTCGCATCGGCGGGAAGTCCTAGCCGCGCTCAGGCCGAGCGCTTCGCGCTCTTCGGGCGTACGGGGCGCAGACGCTTGTTGATGTCCCGAATGAGCTCGACACGGGGCAGCGGCCCCTGCGCAGACGCGTCTTCCGCATCGTCCCTGGGGCCGTTGCGCCACTGATCGTGTCGGCGGAGGCCTTCGAGCGCGACCTGCATCGGATCGAGCGACGCCCGGAAGGGCTGGTCCAGCTGCGGGCTGCCCTCCACCAGGATGAAGTGGCCCTGGTTCACGACGTAGAGGCCTGCGACGACTTCCCAGACGCGCTGCTGGGCGGCTCGTGTGAGTGCAGGGGCGGGTACCCAGTCCAGGAGGGCGGACGGTCCCTGCTCCTCCTCGATCTCGATCAGGCCCTCGTAGGCCTCGCGGTCGACCGCTCCGGAGTTGTAGAGGATGCGGGCGAGCCGCTCGAAGAGGACCGTCGACATGGCGCCGACGAGGTGTCCATGCTCGAAGTAGAGGACGCGCTCGGTGTCCTCGTCGGCGATGACGAGGGCCGCGTCGAGCTGGTTGTTGCAGGTGAACGCCATCAGGTCGGCGGTGAGGGCGCCGCGGAAGCGCCCCGAGGCGACGATGCCGTAGCGACCGGCCATGCCCGTCCTCGGCATGGAGACGCCGAGTGCGTTCTGTAGGGATTCGTCGAGCCGGTAGGGGATCCGGAACTCGAGGAGGTGGGCGATGGACACGGTGGTGGGGGCCTGGTGGTCGCCCGCGGAGCGCATTCCTCGGGCGCTGCCTTCTATCGACCGATTCGCCTCCCGGATGTGAACAGGGTACGAAGGCGTGGTTCAGGGGGAGACGGGGTGCTGTCGCCGTGCTCGCTGGCGCCGCACGAGGAAGACACCGAGGCCGATGGCGCCGGCGACGAGGCAGACCAGGCCCAGCAGGAGGAAGCGGACCAGCGCCTCCAGCCACGCGTAGGAGATGTAGTCGCCCCCCGGGCCCACGACCACGCGGGCCGGGAACGACGCGAGCGCGGGGACGGCCTCCTCGAACACGACCGTCACCTCGTGCGGGCCGCGCAGGTCTTCCTGGACCCAGCCGATGCTCACGCCGGACTCCGCGGGTCCGAAGAAGCCCGAGAGTCGGTCACCCGTCCGGTCCCTGGCAATGACCTGAGTCCCCCGGCGGATCTCGTAGGAAGCCCGGAAGCCTGGGGGCGCGTCGCCGCCGTACCAATCACCACCCACGGCCTTCGCCAGCGGAGCGAGTGCGGCGCCGCTCTTGTCGTGTGGATCCTCGCTCGTCGGCAATATGCCGTAGCCCGGGAACTGAAGCCGGACGTCGTACAGACCGTCGTGCCGCCCTTCGAAGTGGCCGGTCACGGTTGCGCCCGTTGTCACGCGAACGGGTGCCTCGAAGAGGACCGCCACGCGGCGGTTCGGCTCCGTCGCCCACCACACCCCCAGCGCAAGCAAGGCGAGGCCAAGCAGAGCCAAGGCGATGCGTTTGGTGCTACGTCCCCTGGTCGCCCGGTTGCTCATCGTGCTCCCGACGCCATCGTAGCGCTCCTGTAGGGGCGGCCGGAGGAGGCCCGCAGGGCCGACGAACGCCCGCCCCGAGTTCGCGGGCGGGCGTTCGCCTTTCGACTCACTTCGTCTCGCTCAAGGCTCCGGCCGCCCCTACAGCTGCGTGCCCGGAACTCCGCGCGGTGTTGCGCCCCGCTGCGTAGACTCCTGCCACTGCCTCATGCCCCCGTAGCTCAGCTGGATAGAGCGTCGGTTTCCTAAACCGAAGGTCGCAGGTTCGAGCCCTGCCGGGGGTACCAACCCACAGGACGCTGCGCGTCCTGCGGGGCCCGTCGCTCCGATTTCGAGCATCGATGCGCGCTCCGCCGGCTCCGCGCGCTGGTTCGAACGATCATCCGGTTGCTGCCGTCGCACCGGTTGCTTGTAGGGGCGGCCTGGGCGAGCGCCAGCGAGCGGGTGGCCGCCCGGAACCCATGCTCCTGTTGTCCACGTATCTGATGACCACACCTCGGTCGGGCCGCCGCGGGCGTGCGACCGCCGAAACCCGCCCGAACTCCATCGGTACACTCCTGCACAGGAGGTGCGCCATGTCCTCGAGCGCCACAGGTCTCGCCCTCGCTCTCTCGATCGCGGCCGTCGCCGTCGCCGGCTATGGCCTGTTCCAGGACGAGGCCGCGCCCTCCTCGGACGTCGACATGCGCCTCGCCGCGCTCGAGGAGCAGATGACGCGCATCGAGGATCGCCTCCAGTCCATGCCCGTGTCCGCACCGTCCCTCGCCGGCCTCGGCGCGGTCCGCGCGGAACGCACCGCAGCCGCTGCCGCTGCCGAGGGCGCGACGCCCACACTGCGCACGGATGCGCCTGCAGGCGAGCGTGAGGGGCCCGACGCCGTCGACCCCGCGAAGGACCCAGAGAAGCTCGCGGCCCTCGTCGACGAGGCGGTCGAGAAGAAGGCCGCGCAGATGCGCACGATGGCCAACAAGAAGCCGGCCATGAACGTGTTCGCGAGCACCCTCGAGCTCACCGAGGAGCAGAGCGAGGCGGCCGGTCGCGAGATCGTGCGCGCGCAGCATGACATCCAGTCGATCCTCGAGACACCGACCGAGGATGGCGCCGTGCTGCTCGATGACCTGGTGGAGGTCGTCGCTCGCGGGATGGCCGAGCCGGCCAAGCATCAGCAGCGCTGGATGCAGTTCTTCGGGCGCGTGATGAACGAGAAGATCCCCGGGAGCGACGAGACCTACGCGGCGCGCATCGAGTCCGTCAAGCAGCGCGTACGCGACAACTTCAAGCGCAACTGGAGCGAGCGCCAGTACGCCAACTTCCAGACATGGCAGATGGACCCCACCGAGGTGCAAGGCATCGAGGGCAGCCCCTGGACGACCCTCGGCAAGCGCATGCAGGAGCGCGCCCGGCAGCTCGGCGCGAAGCTCCCCGGCGACGATCAGTAGCCCGGGCGGACCAGGGGCCTCGTGCCCGAGTCGCTGTCTCCTGGACGAGCGCTGCGCCAACACGTGCGGGTCGAGCTTCGTTGGAAGCACGGAGGATGTCCGTGAGAGCCCTTTGCACTGCCCTGAGTGCGGCGTTGGTCGTCGTGCTCCTCGCCACGTCCGCTGCGGCCGCCGACCTACCGGAGCCCAAGGTCAACGATGGGGCCACGCAGGTGCGCATCGACGGCACCCGCGTCACGTCCGAAGCCTGGGCGCTCGCCAAGGGGCACGATGTCGACGCCATCGTCGTGACGCGCCTCAAGGTGCGCGACGGCAAGCCGCACAAGGTCGAGAGCTACGAACGCTGGTCGCGCGACGGCAAGACGAAGTTCGAGCGCGGCAGCCGCGCCCTGGGCCGCCAGTGGGAGAAGCACCTCTGGGCCGTCCTCGAAGAAGGCGCGGCCGGCAAGAAGGAACGGCGCAAGCGGAAGGACCTCATGCGTCGGGCGCTCGACCAGCTCGGGCCCAAGGGGCAGCGTGAGATCGACGGCTACGTCGTGGCGTGGACGCTCGTGAAGGGGGTGCACGAGGACGGGAGCAAGCCGTCGCGCGCGCGCATCGCGATCTTCACCTACACGCCGTCCGGCGCGGCCGTCACGCC
>JASJDY010000015.1 GCA_030065025.1 Planctomycetota bacterium | reverse complement strand
AAGAACCTCGCACTGACCGCGTCGGAGCTCGCCGGCCTGCACGTGAAGGCCAATCCGAAGTACGGCTCCGAGAAGAAGGGCCAGCCGACCACGTTCTACGCGACGCTCGCGCCCGAGCCGGTGCGCCTGAACTGCGAGCTCAAGCACGTCGACGTTGTGCTCGCGCCCGACCCGAACGCCTTCACGGCCGCCGATCCGCTGGCCGGCATGCAGGACGGCGGCGTCCTCGTCATGCAGAGCGACAAGACGACGGACGAGCTGTGGCACTCCCTGCCGCTCGAGGCCCAGCACACGATCCACGAGAAGAACATCACGTTCTACGCGGTGGACGCGTTCAAGATCGCGGCCGAAGAGGCCCAGGATCCGAACCTCAAGTTCCGGATGCAGGGTAGCGCCTTCCTGGGTTCCTTCTTCCGCACCTCGCCGCTGCTCGAGCAGCACGGCCTCACGGAGGAGCAGCTCTTCGAGGGGCTGCGCAAGCAGCTCTCCAAGAAGTTCGGCCACCTCGGTGAGAGCGTCGTCGAGGACAACCTGCGCGTCATCCGGCGCGGCTTCGACGAGGTCGAGCCCGTCGAGGCGGCGGGCCGTGCCGAAGACGGCGTCGACGACGGCGGCGTCCCGCAGATCCCGGAGGCCCTCGCGGGCGAGAACGTCCAGATGGGCATCGGCCACGGCGGCCGCTTCTGGGAGCAGGTCTGCCACGTCTACAAGCAGGGTGACGACGGCATCGCCGATCCGTTCGCCGCGATCAGCGCCATTCCGGCCGGCACCAGCACCATCCGCGACATGACGGAGGTGCGCTACGAGGTGCCGGACTTCCTGGCGGACAAGTGCACAGGCTGCAGCCAGTGCTGGACGCAGTGCCCCGACAGTGCGATTCCCGGCAACGTCAACACGGTCGAGGAGGTCCTCGCCGCCGGCATCCATGCCGCCTCGAACGGCTCCACGTTCGAGCGTCTCCAGCAGGTCGTGCCGCATCTCTCGCGCGAGGTGCGCCGGGTCCTCAAGGTGGCGCCCTTCACGACCTTCTCCGCGGTGCTGTCCAGCGCCTACGAGAGCCTCGTCAAGAAGCTGCCGCTCGAGCCGGAGCGGCGTGAGGAGCTCGACAAGGAGTTCACGCAGATCGCGATGTCGCTGGCCGACTTCCCGCTCGCACGCACGGCGCCGTTCTACGAGGTGCCCGAGAGCGACGAGAAGGGCAGCGGCGGCCTCCTGTCCATCACCGTCAACCCGCAGACCTGCAAGGGCTGCAACGTGTGCGTCGAGGTCTGCCCGACCGGCGCGCTCGTCGCGATCCGTCAGGACGACGAGGCGGTCGACCGCCTCCGCCACAACTGGGAGATCTGGAAGAACCTGCCCAGCACGGCCGACCGGTTCGTGAACGTCGCCAGCGTGGAGGAGGCCATCGGCGTCCTGCCCTCGCTGTTGCTCAAGAAGGAGAACTACCTCTCCATGATGGGCGGCGACGGCGCCTGCATGGGCTGCGGCGAGAAGACCGCGGTCCACCTGGTGCTGACGGCCGTGAACGCGCTGATGCGTCCGCACGTCGAGACCCACGTCGAGAAGCTCGAGAAGCTGATCAACGACCTCGACGAGAAGGCCCGGGGGCTGCTCGCCTCCGACGCCGCGCTGGACGAGGTCGGCGCGGAGCAGGGCCACGTGGACATCGCCCTCGATCCGGAGAAGCAGGCCCGCGTCGAACGCATCAACAGGGCGATCGCCGACCTCAAGGATCTCCACTGGCGCTACACGCAGGGGCCGAGCGGCCGTGGCCGCGCGATGGTGGGCTTTGCCAACTCGACCGGCTGCTCGTCGGTCTGGGGCAGCACCTACCCCTACAACCCGTACCCGTTCCCGTGGGTCAACCACCTCTTCCAGGACTCGCCCTCCATCGCGATCGGCCTCTTCGAGGGGCACATGCGCAAGATGGCGCACGGCTTCGTCAGCGTGCGGCGCGCCGAGCTGGAGCTCGCCGACGCATACGAGGAGAAGCGCGACGAGGACTTCTTCACGCACTTCGACTGGAAGGAGTTCAACGACGAGGAGTTCGCACTCTGCCCGCCGATCTTCGCGGTCGGTGGCGACGGCGCGATGCTCGACATCGGGTTCCAGAACCTCTCGCGTCTCATGACGTCGGGCAAGCCGATCCGCGTGCTGGTCCTCGACACGCAGGTGTACAGCAACACCGGCGGCCAGGCCTGCACGAGCGGCTTCCATGGCCAGGTCAGCGACATGGCCGGCTTCGGTCCGGAGCAGCGCGGCAAGGAGGAGATCCGCAAGGAGCTGTCGCTCATCGCGATGGCCCACCGCGAGGTCTTCATCGTGCAGTCGTCGCAGGCAAACGCGTCGCACCTGCTGGGCAACGTCCTGAAGGGCCTGCAGTCCAAGCACCCCGCGGTGTTCCTGCTGCACTGCCCCTGCCCGCCCGAGCACGGGCTGGCGGACGACGTCGCCAACCGCGCGGCGCGCCTGAGCCTCGAGAGCCGGGCCTTCCCGCACCTGGTCTACGACCCGGACGCGGGCGAGAACGTCTCCGACTGCCTCGATCTCGACGGGAACCCGTCGATGGACGACACCTGGCCGACGTACGAGCTCAAGTACCTGGACGACGACGGCGCGGAGCAGGCCATGGAGCTGCCGCTCACCATCGCCGACTGGGCCGCGAGCGAGGGCCGCTTCAAGAAGCACTTCAAGAAGCTGAAGCCCGACGCGGAGGCCGTACTCTTCCACGAGTACATCGACCTGTCCGAGGAGGACCGCGAAGACGTCACGCCGTTCATCTACGGCCTCGACGGCCGGCAGAAGCTGCGCAAGATCAGC
This sequence comes from Planctomycetota bacterium, assembly GCA_030065025.1. Classification (GTDB taxonomy): domain Bacteria; phylum Planctomycetota; class PLA2; order PLA2; family JAEUHO01; genus JAHEIK01. Next base: position 70,011 of record JASJDY010000015.1, on the reverse strand, counting down.
GTGTCCGACGACATCGTCGAGCTCGCTGAAGAGCGGCTCTCCTACTGGCGCGAGCTGCGCCACCTCGCCGGTCTCGACGTCTCCGAGACGGTCGCCGACGAGCTCGAGGAGCGCCTGAGCGAGACCTTCGAGGAGAAGCTGGAGGCCGAGACGGCCCGCGTCCAGGCGGAGCTCAGCCACTTCAAGCAGACATATCCCGCGCACGTCGCGCGCAAGCTGGCCGAAGGCCTGCTGCGCTCGGGCGGCGCACAGACGACGCTCGGCGATCTGCTCGAGCGGGTCAAGAACACGCCGGTGTTGGAGGGGCTTGCTGTCGAGCCGTCCGCTATGACCGCACCTCCGGCACCGGCACCTTCCGCCCCGGCCGCTTCGGCGGCCGAGGCGGCCTCTCCTGTCGCCGTCGCACCTCCCCCGGAACCGGAGGAGGACGAGGACGACGATGCGCTGGTGATGGAGCCCTACATCACCTCCGCACGCTGCACCTCGTGCGACGAGTGCACGAACCTCAACAACAAGATGTTCGCCTACAACGAGAAGAAGCAGGCCTACATCAAGGACCCGCGCGCCGGCACCTTCCAGCAGCTCGTGAAGGCGGCCGAGAAGTGCCCGGTGAAGATCATCCACCCCGGCACGCCGCTCAACCCGAAGGAGAAGAACCTGGAGAAGTGGATCAAGCGGGCCGCCCCGTTCAACTGAGCCTCTTCGTCCCTGCAGACGAGCCCACCACCGAGCCCTCGAGGAGTCGATGCGCGCACTCTCCCTGTTCCGGCACGGCGTCCATCCGCCGGACCACAAGACGCTGACCGCCGAGCTGGCGGTCAAGCGGATGCCGTTCCCGGCACGCGTGGTCCTGCCGCTGAGCCAACACGCGGGCAATCCGGCGCGCTGCATCGTGAAGGTGGGCGATCACGTCGAGCGCGGTGACAAGGTGGCCGAGGCGGACGGCTACGTGTCCGTGCCGATCCACGCCAGTGCGACCGGGACCGTGAGCGAGATCGGCCTGTGGCCGCATCCGAACGGCGGCTACCAGCCCGCCGTGACGATCGACGTCGACCCGTACTCGGCGCAGACCCGGCGCCAGCGCCTCCTGCCGGACTGGGAGTCGCTCGACCAGGGCGCCCTGGTGAAGGCCGTGCAGGAGGCGGGCGTGGTCGGGCTCGGCGGCGCTGCGTTCCCGACCCACGTGAAGCTCGTGCCGCCGGAGGGCCGCAAGGTCACCACGCTGCTCGTCAACGGCTGCGAGTGCGAGCCGTATCTCACGACGGACCACCGCACGATGGTGGACTACCCGGAGCGCGTGCACCTGGGCATCCGGATCATGCTCGAGTGCCTGGGCGTCAAGCGGGCCCTCGTTGGGATCGAGCTCAACAAGGCCGACGCGATCCAGCGCATGGAGGAGACCAAGCCCGCCGACCTCGACGTCGAGATCATGGGCTTGCGCGTCCGCTATCCGCAGGGCGCCGAGAAGATGCTCATCCAGTCGCTGCTCGATCGGGAGGTGCCCTCCGGCGGGCTGCCGGCCGACGTGGGGGTGATCGTCCAGAACGTCGCGTCGATCGCGACCATCGCGGAGGCGTTCGAGACCGGCCTGCCGCTCATCGAGCGCATCGTCACCGTCACCGGCAACGGCGTGAAGAAGCCCGCGAACCTGATCGTCCCGGTCGGCACGATCCTCGAGGACCTCATCGCGGCTTGCGGCGGCCTGACGGACGACGCCGCGGAGGTCGTGCTGGGCGGTCCGATGATGGGCACCGCCTGCGCCAACCTGCAGGCGCCGGTGATGAAGGGCACCACCGGGGTCGTGGTGCTCACGAAGTCGGAGGTGCGCTCCCGCGAGCAGCAGCCCTGCATCCGCTGCGGGCACTGCCTGGACTCCTGCCCGGTCTTCCTCAACCCGCAGCTGCTGGGCAACCTCGCGAAGAACGACGAGATCCAGGAGATGACCGACAACCACCTCTGGGACTGCATGCTCTGCGGCTGCTGCTCCTACGTGTGTCCCAGCAACATCCCGCTGAGCCAGATGTTCGCCGCGGCGAAGGACTCGGCGCGGCGCGCGCAGGCGAGCAAGGCATGAGCATGAAACTCCCGCGCCTGCTCGTCACGGCTTCCCCGCACCTGAAGGGACCCGCCAGCACGGCCAAGATCATGTGGCACGTGACCTGGAGTCTCCTGCCCGTGTGGGGCGTCGCGATCTGGTGGTACGGCCCGAGCGCCTTCCTCGTCGTCGTGGCGGCCACCGCAGGCTGCCTGCTTCCCGAGCGGCTGTTCGGCAAGCGGGGTTCCCTGAACGACGGGTCCTGCGTCATCACGGGCATCCTGCTCGGCCTCACGCTGCCGCCCGGCATCCCGCTCTGGATGGCCTTCGTCGGCGGCTTCTTCTCGATTGCGTTCGGCAAGCTCGTGTTCGGCGGCCTCGGCCAGAACGCGTTCAACCCCGCGTTGCTCGGTCGCGCCTTCCTGCAGGCGTCCTTCCCCGTGGCGCTCACGACGTGGCCGGCCGGCGGCGGCGAGTGGTGGCGTCTGCGCGGTGACAACTTCGCCTTGCCGCTGATGCGCGGCGATCCGGCGGACACCGTCACCGAGGCGACCCCGCTGGCGCTGATGAAGTGGGATCGCGAGAGCGAGGCGGCGCAGGCCCTCGGCGTCGACGACCTCGTCTTCGGCATGACCGGCGGCTCCGTCGGCGAGGGCGCGGCCATCGTGATCCTGCTCTGCGGCGGCTACCTCGCGCTCCGCAACTTCCTGAACTGGCGCATCCCCGCGAGCATCTTCCTCAGCGTCGCCGTCTTCTCCGGCCTGCTCCATCTGATCGACGCCGACCGGTTCGCGAGTCCGCAGTTCATGCTCTTCTCGGGTGGCCTCATGCTCGGCGCCGTCTACATGGCGACCGACATGGTCACCTCGCCCGTCACGAACCGCGCCTGCTGGATCTTCGGGTTCGGCATCGGGTTCCTGACGATCGTCATCCGCACCTGGGGCGGTCTGCCCGAGGGCGTCATGTACGCGATCCTGTTGATGAACGCCCTCGTGCCGTTCCTCAACCGCTGGACGCAGCCGCGGGTCTTCGGCACCGGCCGGAAGAAGGGGGCGCCGGCATGAGCGAAACCGTCGCAACGCCCCCCGAGATCCCCACGCGTCCCGAGGTGCCGGCGTGGAAGCTCGTGCTGACGCTCGGCATCGCCGGCGCCCTGGCAGGCCTGCTGCTCGTCTTCGTCGATCAGGCGACGCGCGAACAGATCGCCGAGAACCGCCGCAAGGCGGTACGCGAGGCGGTGGGGGAGGTCCTGGGCGGTCCGGCCAAGGTCGTCAGCTTCGCCGTCGGCGCCGACGCGCTCGTGCGCGAGGCGGAGCCCAACTACGAGGTCGACACCGTCGCGCTGAACCGCGTGTTCGCCGGCTACGCCGACGAAGAGGGCAAGCAGCTGCTGGGCTTCGCGCTCGCCTACCAGCGCACGGGCTTCCAGGACGCGATCCGCGTGATCTTCGGCTACGACCCGCGCACGAAGAAGGTGCTCGGCGTGAAGGTCCTCGAGCACAAGGAGACGCCCGGCCTGGGTGATGCCATCGAGAAGGAGCCGTTCCTCGGTCCCATCCGCGGCCAGGTCGTCGATCTCGTCCCCGTGAAGCCCGGGGATGGCACGGGCACGGAGCACGAGGTGGACACGATCACGGGCGCCACCATCTCCTCGCAGTGGGTGGTCTGGATCATCAACGAAGCCGTCGCGAAGGCCGGGCCTCGGATCGACGCGTGGCTCGCGCAGGCGGAGGGCGGGCGATGAGTGATCCCACGCGCTCCGAGACCCTCTTCCGCGGCGTCTGGCGCGAGAACCCAGTCATGATCCACATGCTGGGTCTCTGCCCGGCGCTCGCCGTCACGAACACCGTGATGAACAGCATCGCCATGGGCATGGCGACGCTGTTCGTGCTGACCGGCTCGAGCCTGCTGGTCTCCACGTTCAAGCGCTTCATCCCGCACGAGGTACGCATCACCACGTACATCCTGATCATCGCGACGTTCGTCACGATCGTGGACATGAGCCTCGCGGCCTGGACGCCCGGCCTGCACAAGGCGCTCGGCGCCTACATCGCGCTCATCGTCGTCAACTGCATGATCCTCGGCCGTCAGGAAGCGTACGCCTCGAAGCAGAGCGTCGGACGCGCGCTGCTCGACGCGCTGGGCACCGGCTTCGGCTTCATCATCGCGCTCGTGATGATGGGCGCGGTCCGCGAGATCCTCGGCAGCGGGAGCTTCCTCGGGGTCTCGCTGTTCGGCGACAACTTCGAGCCGTGGCTCGTGATGGTGCTGCCGCCGGGCGGCTTCCTCGCGCTGGGGTTCTGGCTGCTCGGTCTCAACTGGTGGACGCAGCGTCGCGAGCGGCGTGCGGCGGAGGGCGCGGCATGAGCGACTCCCTCTTCGGCATCCTGATCGGCGCGATGGTCGTCAACAACTTCACGCTCTACTACTTCCTCGGCCTGTGCCCGTTCATGGGGGTCTCGGGGCGCATCGCCACCGCGGTCCGCATGGGCATGGCCAACATCTTCGTGCTGACGCTCACGTCGATCAGCGCGTGGATCCTCAACAACTTCGTCCTGCCCCACGCACCGTTCCTGCGCGTGATCTCGTTCATCGTCGTGATCGCCTCGCTCGTGCAGATCGTCGAGATGGCGATCAAGAAGCTGAGCCCGACGCTGTTCCGCCAGCTCGGCATCTTCCTGCCGTTGATCACGACGAACTGCGCGATCCTGGGTCTCGCCATCTTCCAGACCAACAAGGCGTACGGCTTCTTCGAGGGCCTCTTCTACGCGATCGGCGCCGGGCTCGGCCTGACGCTCGCGCTCGTGCTCATGGCGAGCATCCGCGAGGAAACCGATCGCGCCGACGTGCCGCGCATCGCGCGGGGTATGGCCCTCGTCCTCATCATCGCCGGGAGTCTGTCCCTGGCCTTCATGGGCTTCGCCGGATTGCTGAGCTCCGCATGAGCGCACTGTGGACCATCCTCGGCCTGACCGCGGCTTTCGTCGTGCTCGGGCTCCTGACGCGAGGCCGCGCGCCGCGCCTCGCCTTCGACTTCACCGACGAAGGGCGTCTCTCCGAGCGCTGCAGCGCCTGCGAGACCCCCTGTGACCGACCGGAGCGCATCCATGACTGACCCGCAGAGGAAGCGATCCCCGCTCGCTCTCGACCGACGTCACCTGCTCACGCTCGGCGCCGGCGTGTTCGTCGCCGCGGCCGTGCCGTGGGCCGCGCGCGGCCGCCGACGCATCCACCGCCGCCGCGTGCCCGTGATGGGGACGATCGCCGAGGTCGCCGTGGTGCACGCAGATGCCGAGCAGGCGCGCATCGCCATCGACGCCGCTTTCGACGTGCTGCGCGTCACCGAGCGGCGCATGTCGCGCTTCCTGTCCGACTCCGACGTCGGCCGGGCCAACCGTCTGGCCCACGACGATGTCGTGCGCATCGCGCCGGAGACGGCCGAGGTGATCGCAGCCGCGCTCCGCTGGGCGCGGGCGACGGACGGCCGGTTCGATCCCTGTCTCGGTCGTGCCAGCGAGCTGTGGGACGTCACCCGGCGGCGCACGCCGCCGTCCGCCGACCGCGTCGACGCACTGGCCGGACGGGGCCTGTGGCAGGCGCTCGAGCTCGACCGCGACGAGCGCGGCGGAGCCGTGCGCTTCCGCGACCGTGGCGTTGCTCTCGACCTCGGCGGCATCGCCAAGGGGTGGGCTGTCGACCGCGCCGCGGCCGCCCTGCACGCGCACGGCATCGAGGACGCGCTCGTCAACGTCGGTGGTGATCTCGTCGCGCTGGGGCACAGCGCCGACGGCGACGCCTGGCGCGTCGGCGTGCGCGACGCGCACGATCCAGCCCGGCTCTCCCGCACGCTCGAAGTGCGTGACGAGGCCGTCGCCACGAGCGGCGACTACCGGCGCTACTTCGATCACGCGGGACGGCGCTATCACCATCTGCTCGACCCCGAGACGGCGGCACCGCATGCCGGCGACACGCACAGCGTGACCGTCGTACGCGCCACGTGCATGGAGGCCGACGCGGCCGCGACCGCGGCGTTCACCGAAGCGACGTAGTCGTACGTCGAACGCGTGTGCGCGACATTGCGCAGTGCGCAATCTCACGCACCTTGCGCAGTGTCACGATGGTCCTTTCTGCGCCGGGATTGCAGACGGAGCAGAGGAATACGTGCGATAATCCGGCGTTCCGTATGTAGGCACCCGTTGCTCGAGCTACGGGAGCGTGGGTGCCGCATACCCACAGACAGTCGGTTCATCGCGACCGGGGCGGGCCATCCATTGCGAGCCGGACGGCCCTGACCCCGACCGTATGACCGTAGAAGGGTTGCGGATGTTCACGCTCGGCTCGCGCCTCGCACTTGCGGGGATCGTTCTCTTCATGGCACTCGGTCCGGCCGCCTGCGGCGGGGCCGGCGGAGGCCCCGGCCCGGACGGCGCCGGTCAAGGCCTCGAGTTGCTCAGCTTCTCGGATGCTGCGCTCGACAACGTGCCGCTCAACTGCAGGCTCCGTCTGGACTTCAGCGAGCCGGTCGATCCGGCGACGATCAACAACGCGTCGATCCAGATCCGCCAGGGTCCGTCGTTCGGCGTGACCGCTCCTGGTGAGCTGATCGTCGATGGTGCGACGGTCTGGTACGAACCCAGGCTGCCCGGGCTCTGCGACCTGTCGGATGCGGGTCTCACACCGGACACGCAGTACCGCGTCCAGATCATCGGCAGCCCCGAGGAGTTCGCGGTCCGCAACACCTCGGGTCAGTCGCTCACGACCACGCTGACGTACGAGTTCCACACGCTGGCCGATGACGCGCCCGACCTGTTCATGGACCCGGTCCCGTCGTCCGGCCCTGTCGTGACGGGTACGTTCCCGGAGAACGGCAGCCAGGCCGTGGCCGTCGAGGCCGGCAACGCGGTCGTCGTGGAGTTCAGCGAGAACCTGCATCCGTGCTCGATCGACACGGCGTCCGTGCGCTTCCTCATGTGCGAGACGGGTGATCCGAACGTCAAGGTGAAGGCGCCGAACGACCGCGACTCGGGCTTCGCCACGGCTTCGGGCGACACGTCCGACCAGTCGCCCGATCCGTACACCTGGGGCGCCCTCGGCACGACCAGCCTGATGCCCAACCCGCAGGTCATCCCCGCGACGCTCAGCCTCGACCAGTCGTTCCAGGGCACGCGGATGCGCGTCACGCCGCTCTTCGGACGCTTCCCCGAGAACGCCTTGATCGTGGTCGAGATGACGTTCGGCCTGGAGGACCTCGGCAACCAGGCCCTCACGCCCTACACGATCAGCTTCACGACCGAGAACCGGCCGCGCGAGGAGGGCAGCTACCTGCTCGAGAACGAGGGGGAGACCGAGTACGACCCCGCACTGACCACGGCCAAGGTGAACGTGGAGGGGATCTGCCCGAGCAAGGTGCAGGGCTTCCTGCTCTTCGCGGGCGACGGCGACAACGGCAGCGGCATCCTCACGCCGACGGCGCCCGAGGACGATCCGCCCGCCTGCACGCTCATGCGTGACGTGAACGACGGCAGCCTCGACCACTTCGCGCCGACCGGCAACGCGGTCCTCGACACGGGCTCGGTCGTCAACACGTGCCCGAACGCCGTGGACGGCTCGACGGCCGTCGTGTGGGAGTTCGCGAGCTTCTACATCGGTCCGTCGATCACCGTGCAGATCGTGGGCGTGAATCCCGCGATCATCCTCGTGCGTGGCGACGTCACGATCGAGGAGGGCGGGCGCTTGGTCCTGCGCGGAGACGACGGTCAGGACGGCAAGAACTACCCGCAGGGTCAGGCCGCAGCAGCGCGCGGCGGTGATGGCGTAGCGGGCGGCGGTGCCGGCGGCGACTCGCCGGCGGCGAACGGGACCGCGAAGCTCGGCGAGCACGGCTACGTCGGCTACGGCTCTCCGGACTACGACGTGCTGCCGCAGGGCGGTCACGGGGCCGGCCACGGCAACGCGGCGGTCAGCACCTCGTCCTACACCTCGTACCCGAGCTCCGCTTCGGGCGGTGGCGGCGGCCACGCGACGGCCGGTGAGTCCGGCGAAGCGAACGCGGCCAGCGGCGGCGTGTGGCAGGCGCCGCGCGACGGCGCGGGCGGCGCGGTGTATCCGCTCGGCGCCAGCGTCGAGCGCATGCTGCAGCCTTCGGCCGGCTCGGGCGGCGGCGCCGCGGGCTGGTGCACCGGTCCGAACAACTCGTCGTACTACCGACACTCCGGCGGTGCCGGCGGCGGCGGCGGCGGCTTCGTGGACATCACGAGCAACGGCAACATCCGGATCTACGGCACGATCGACGCGTCCGGCGGCGATGGCGGCCAGGGCTCGCTGTACTACATCAACCGTCCGTTTACGGGCGGTGGTGGCGGTGGCTCCGGCGGCGGCATCCGCCTGCTGACGCCGCACAACATCGACGTTTCGGGCGGTACGCTCAACTGCTCCGGTGGTGTGGGCGGCCTGGGCGCGACGTCGACCTACGGTGGCGCGGCGCAGTCCAACGACGGTGGCGCGGGCGGCACCGGCCGCCTCGTGCTCGAGGATGGCGACTCGATCATCTCCGGGCAGGGCAGCGCGAGCCTCTCGCCGGTCGAAGGGCAGCAGGGCTTCTACCGCGGCGTGTTCGACGCGTCCCGCTTCGCGGGCGGTGGCTTGAGGCCCGTCGCGCTCTCGGAGCCGATCCTCGTCGGGGCGTTCGATCCCGAGTTCAAGGATCCGGAGCAGGTCTACGGCGGTCAGACGGACTTCCGCGCGGGCATTCCGGTGCTCGCGGCCGGAGCGCCCGGCGACACGCGGATGCTGATCGAGGCGCGGGGCTTCGAGCTCCTGCGCAACGGGACGCCTTCCGCGGCGCCGACCGTGGGCTGGCACACCGTGGGCTACTTCACGACGAGCGGTCAGGACACGATGCCGGACTGGCACACGGGCCAGGTCGCACCGGCTCTGAGGCCGCTGGACAACGTGGGTGACGGCATCTCGAACCTGAACGGCAGCGAGTACATCCAGATCCGGATCACGTTCTTCCTGCCCACGGGCTTCGGGGCGCTGGACGCCGGCTCGTACATCGACGACTGGCTGATCCGCTACGAGTCCGACCAGTAACGGCCCTGTCAGGTAGGCCGGTCGCGTCCAGCTGAACGCGGCCGGCCGGCGGCGTTGACGTCTGCGCCGGCCAGGTGGTGCAATGGGGGGTCCTGCGTCCATGCGCCACCTGGAGCCCGCCATGCGTCGTCTCGCTGCCGTCTCGCTCGTCGTCCTCGTGTGCCTGGGAGCGGCCCTGGCCGACGAGAAGCCCAAGGCCGACAAGAAGCAGCCGCAGGGCCTGCTGCCGAAGGCCTGGCTCGAGCGCATGCCCTGGCGTCCGGTCGGCCCGGCGAATATGGGCGGCCGCATCACCTCGCTCGCCGTGTACGAGAAGGACCCGACGCTCTGGTGGGCCGCCACGGCGTCGGGCGGTCTCCTCAAGACCGTCGACAACGGCATCACCTTCGAGCATCAGTTCGATCGTGAGGCCGTCGTGTCGATCGGTGACGTGGCCGTAGCCCAGACCGACCCGAACATCGTGTGGGTCGGCACCGGCGAGTGCAACCCGCGCAACTCCGTCTCGTGGGGCAACGGCGTCTACAAGTCGACCGACGGCGGCGCCACGTGGAAGCACATGGGCCTGAAGGGCAGCTTCCAGATCGGCGCCGTGCGCATCCATCCGAAGAACCCGGACATCGTCTACGTGGGCGCGCTCGGACGGCTGTGGGGGCCCAACGCCGAGCGCGGTCTCTTCAAGACGACGGACGGCGGCACAACGTGGGAGAAGATCTGGTACCTGGACGACAAGACCGGGGTCATCGACGTCCAGATGCACCCGCAGGATCCGGACACCCTGCTGATCGCGACGTACGAGCGCCAGCGGGACGAGTTCGACACGAACGACCCGGCCAAGAAGTGGGGTCCCGGCAGCGGCCTCTGGAAGACGACGGACGGCGGCCAGAACTTCAAGCGCATCACCACCGGACTGCCGACTGGGAAGCTGGGTCGCATCGGGATCGAGTACTTCCGCAAGAACCCGGATCACGTCTACCTGGTGCTCGAGTCCGAGAAGATCGGCACGGAGCCGCCGAACGCTCCCTACATGGGCATCACGGGGCAGAACGCGGACGTCGGCGCGCGGCTCACCAACGTCGTCAAGGGCGGACCGGCAGCCAAGGCGGGCCTGCGCAAGGACGACGTCATCATCGGCATCGACGACGAGACGGTGCACTCGTACACGGAGCTGCTGCGGGGGATCCGCCGCCACGTCGCGGGGGACAAGGTCAAGGTCGAGGTCTCACGGGAGCGCAAGAGCGTGTTCCTCGAGCTCACACTCGGCAAGCGTCCGCAGCCCAAGGCGCGCAAGGGCGCGGCGCCCAAGGGCGGCGGCCGGCAGGCGCGCATGCGGAGTCCGTTCGGCGCGTTCCTCGGAGGGCAGCGCGCCAATCTGCAGGACCAGCAGGGCAAGGACGGCCACGAGTACGGCGGCGTCTACCGGTCGACCGACGGCGGCGAGTCCTGGACACGCATCAACACCGTCAACCCGCGGCCCATGTACTTCAGCGAGCTGCGCGTGGATCCGAGCGACGAGAACCACGTCTGGGTGCTGGGCATCCGGCTCTGGAAGTCGAAGGACGGCGGGAAGACGTTCACGAATGACGGTGCGCCCGGCAACGTGCACGTGGATCACCACGCGCTGTGGATCGACCCGGACAACGGCCGGCACCTGATCCTCGGCAACGACGGCGGCGTGTACATCAGCTACGACCGCGGCAAGCACTTCGACCATCTGAACCACGTCGCGATCGGACAGTTCTACGACGTCGGCGTCGGCCCCCGTCGCAACTACCGCGTCTACGGCGGCCTGCAGGACAACGGCAGTTGGGGTGGTCCGAGCCGCGTTCGACATGCGTCGGGTCCGACGAACGAGGACTGGATCCGCATCGGCGGAGGTGACGGCTTCCGCGTGCGCGTCGACAAGCACGACCCCTACCGTATCTACTTCGAGTCGCAGAACGGCAACGTCGGCCGCCGTCACCTGCGGACGGGGGAGCGGGCGATGATGCGGCCGCGCCCGCCGAAGGGTTCCCAGTACCGCTTCAACTGGTACACGCCGTTCATCCTCTCGCACCACAACAGCCGCATCTACTACACAGCCGGCAACCACGTCTTCCGCTCGCTCGACCGGGGCAACGGTATGCGCTCGATCTCGCCCGAGATCACGCCGACGAAGCGCGGTAGCGCCACGGCACTCGCGGAGTCGCCGCGGAATCCGGATCTGCTCTACGTCGGCACGGACGACGGCGGCGTGTGGATGACCCGCGATGGCGGACACACGTGGATCGACCTGTACGCCCCGCCGTCGAAGCCCGATCCCACGCCTCGCGAGGCGGGCGGAGCCAAGCCGGACATCGCGGAGCGAGAGAGCGGCAACGGGGACGCGAAGAAGGCGGCGGACGCACCGAAGAAGGGCAAGCGGGCCCGTCCCAAGCCGCCGCCCAAGCCCAAGGGGCCTTCGCTGCTGCACATCCAGTCGGACCGCCGCTACGTGAGCTGGATCGAGCCGTCGCGCCACGCGACCGATCGGGTGTACCTGGTGTTCGACGGTCACCGCAGCGACGACGATCGCGCGCTGGTGTTCGTCTCGGAGGACAAGGGCACGAGCTGGAAGGCGCTGCACGCGAACATCCCGGCCGCCGCCGGTACGACGCGCGTGCTGCGCGAGGACATCGTCAACCCCGACATCCTCTATCTCGGAACGGAGATGGGGGCGTACGTCTCGATCGATCGCGGGGCGACCTGGACCAGCATGAACACCAACCTCCCGACGGTGGCCGTGCACCAGATCGCACAGCACCCGACGGCGGGTGAGATCGTGGCCGGAACGCACGGCCGCAGCCTGTGGATCATGGACGTGACGACGCTGCGGCAGGTCACGAAGGACGTCCTGGCCACGAGCGCGGGCCACCTGTTCAAGCCCAACGTCGCGATCCAGTGGCGTCCGGAGCCCTCCCGAGGTCGCTCGCGCACGTTCGTGGGCAAGAACCCGCCGACGGGCGCCACCATCCACTACGTCTTGGGCAGGGTGCCCGCGGCGAAGCTCGAGATCCGCAAGCTCGACGGCACGGTGGTGCGCACGCTGGAAGCCGAAGGCGGCCCCGGCCTCCACGCCGTGACGTGGAATCTCCGAGCCAATCCGCGACCGCGCCGCCGCTTCGGTGCGCGCGTGCAGCCGGGCACGTACAAGGTCGTGCTCACGGTCGGCGCGAAGGCCTATGAGGTCGACTTGCGCGTCGAGATGGACCCCGATCACAGCGACCCCGACTGGATGCCCCACGAGGACGAGGCCGAGGAGGGCGCGGCGGCCAAGAAGGCGAAGAAGGCCTTCCGCTACGAGCCGTACGACAGCGGCCGCGACGAGTAGCACGAGCCCCACGCCGATGCGACGCCCCCTACACCCGCATCACCTGCTGGCCTTCACGCTCTCCCTGCCGGAGCGCCTGCTGCGCTGGCTGGTGACGCTCCTGGGCCTCCTGGGACACGCGCTCACGCGCCTGCTGCCCCGTCCGCTGCGCGAGGGCAAGTTCTACAAGCTGGCGGTCGAGCGGCAGATCAAGATGCTCACGGACGACGTCGGCATGGCGGGCCTCTTCCCCGGAGCGCAGGCGTTGGATGCAGATTCCGCCAAGCGCATGGCCGTGGGCGGCGCCGTCGACAACCTCATGATGGTCGGGCTCCACGCGTCGCCCCTGTGGATCCTGCTGGCGGCCTCCGACGTGAGCAAGGGTGCGCAGACGTACATGCGCGAGCTCGCCGGCGAGCTGAAGAAGGCCGGCGTCATGGAAGAGGGCTCCCGGCTGGACTCCCTCGACGAGGTGCTGTCCGGCCTCGGTCGACTCTCCGACAAGCTGTCCGACACCGTCGACATGCCGCCGCTCTCGGTGGCGGACATGAAGCAGACCATCGAGGGCATCGGCGCGGAGATGAAGGCCGGCGGCGCAGCCGCGCTGGCCGCCGCGGATGTCGACGGGCTGGCGGACGAGCTCACCGGACTGGCACGTGACGCGAACCACTCCCTGCTCGAGACCACGGGCGCGGTCGCTCTCGGCACCATGCGTAGCGCGGGCAACATCCTCAAGGGCGGCGTCGTGGGGGCGGGGGCGACCGTCCGCTTCGTCGGTCGCATCGTCTGGAACGACGTGCTGGGCGACTACGGGCGCACCATCCAGCGAATCTACCGCCGCGGCTTCTACGGCTCGGTCCGGTCCTTCCTCAGGCCTCAGGTGCGGAGCTATCGCAACCTGTTCGCCTATCGGTTCGTGTCCGTCACCGAGCTGCTGCTGTCGTTCTGGCGCTGGAAGCGGGCCCCGTGGCGGCTCGGGCAACCCCCGCCGCGTCCTGAGTGAGCCCCATTGGCAGGGCTTTGCGAGCGTCTCGTCACAGTTCGCGCCGCAGCCTTGGGTTCGGCCCGCCGGGATGTCGATAGCGGAGTGCGAGGCTAGGCAAGACGAAGGCCCTGGAACCATGGCGCACATCCTGGTCGTCGACGACGAATCCGCGGTCCGCGACACGCTGGCCCGCCAACTGAGCGACATGGGGCACCGCTGCATCGAGGCCGGCAACGGCATCGAGGCACTGGAGCGCCTCCATGAGCGCGATTTCGATCTCATCTTCACCGACGTGATGATGCCGAAGCTCAACGGCTTCCAGCTGCTTGATCGTGCGTTGCCCTACCTCAAGGGCCGCACACCCATCGTCATCCTGAGCTCGGTCGACGAGAGCGACGGCATCGCGGCCGCGCTCGAGGCCGGTGCCTACGACTACCTGAACAAGCCGGTGGATCGTGAGGTGCTCGAGCGCGTGATCACCGAGGGGCTGCGTCGCCGCGAGGAGATGATCCGTCTCCTGGGCCGCTTCCGCGGTCGCGGCGGTCCCGTGCCCGAGGAGGCGCTGGGGGAGCGCGAGGAAGATCGCGCCGAGGCGCCCGTCGATCAGGTGCCTGCGGGTGTGCCGGCGGTTCGCGAGGAGCGTTGCACGCTGTCCGTCGCGCCGCCCGAGCCCGAGGACGAGGATGACGACGAGGTCGGTCCCCGCACCTTCTGGCAGACCGTCCTCGGCTGGCTGAAGCCGGGCAAGGCCGCCTGACCCATCCAGCGCCGATCCGAGCCGCGCCTCCCGCAGCCGTGCGCGATCCGGTACCATCCTGAGCGGCGCAGCAGCGTGTGTCGCCTACCGATGTTCCCAATCTGCGCGCGCCACCGGAGGCCCCTGCGATGAGCCGCATCATCCCCTCGCACTGGGGCAGCCAGTCGGCCTTCCGCACGGAGATCCAGACCCTCGCGTCGGCGATCTTCGAGGAGCTCGATCCGCGACTGCAGCCTGAGGTCCTGCTGCTCGGCCTCGTCGCGGACCACGAGGACGGCGTGTACCCGCTGTTCCTCGACACCCAGGGCGGGGAGTCGTCGTCGACCCTCTTCACCGAGGCCTCGCGCCGGGCGAAGGCCATCCGCAAGGAGCTCTACAAGGACGCGAAGAAGGACGAGGGCAAGAAGCCGGAGGGTGATACCAAGCGCACCATCGTGCTCGAGGCTTGGCGGCGGGCCGTGGAGGAGGCGCTCGAGGCCAGCGACAAGGAACGTGACGTGATCTCGTTCTGTTCCTCGCCGAGGCCGGTGAAGGAGTTCCTCGTCTGCACCGTGCTGCGGCTCAACCGCGGCGCATGGAAGTCGCGCTACGCGCTGCGCAAGAACGACATCGATCGTCGCGAGCGCCGGCCGGAGTCGCTCCTGGACGCGACCGTCGAGCAGTTCATGCGCCGCTGCATCGTCGGCATGGCCGAGCACCACTCCGGACTCTCGGCTTCGATGGTGGATGCAGATCCGGAGGAGATCCTGCGAGCGGCGGGTCGCCTCGTCACCGACGCGCCCGCGCTCGGCGCCCAGCGCGACCTGAACCTGCGCGGGCTGTGGCACGCGGCCAACACCATCTCGTCGCTGCGCTACGAGGGGCAGAGCAGCCGCGGGCAGATCCTGATCTCGGTCCCGGAGCATGACGCCATCGTCTGCAAGGTCCGGTTCCAGCGGCCCGTGCCGATGAGCGATCACGTGGCCGTGCGCAAGCTGCTCGAGACGCACCAGCCGGGCTACAGCCTGCTGAGCGACGGCAACACGATCTACGGTCTGGGCCACGAGAACCTCATGTCCTCGATCCCCGACCGCAACCTCTTCAACGTCGGCTTCCTCCAGCACTACACGTGGGAGCTCGCGTACGGCCTACGGCCGCTCATGCGTGTGAGCTACGGGCATCCGCGCCTGCCCGAGGCCTCTCTCCGGCGCGATGTGTTCGCGGAGCTGGTGGGGCGGGTGTTCGGTGACTTGCCGCGGGAGCAGGTCGAGTCGCTGTGGGCCCTCGCCGAGGCCGCCACGCGGCAGGAGCACGGGACGTTGCTCGTCATCTCGGAGAACGCCGTGTCCGAGGCGCAGCGGCTCGCCCAGCAGTCCGCACGCATCACGCCGACGCAGATCGACGAGGCCGGCGTGCTCGCGCTGACGGCCGTCGACGGTGCGCTCCTCGCGGATCCGTCGGCCACCGTGCACGCGTTCAGTGTGATCCTGGACGGTCAGGCCTCGACGAAGGCCAATCCGGCTCGCGGCGCACGCTACAACTCGGCGCTGCGCTACGTGCATGCCAGCGAAGTGCCGTGTCTAGCCGTCGTCGTGTCTGAGGACGGAACCGTCGACTTCGTCTCCTGAAGGTCTGTCGGGTACGATCCTCGCGCCTTGCAGGAGGGCTGAGCGATGATCCGGGTCCGTAGCATGCGTGACGGCAAGCTGCTCATGCGCGAGGGAACCGACGCCCTGCGCGATGCACTGGCTGTACCCGAGCCCGACTGGATCTCGGCCATCGCGCCCACGCAGGAAGAGATCGATGCGCTCTGCGACCAGATGAAGCTGCATCCGCTCGCGGTGCGCGACGCGCTCGACGAGGACCTCCCGCCCAAGATCGACGACTACGACGACTACCTCTTCTTCATCGTGCACACGCCGGTCAAGAAGGCCTTCACGCAGACGCGCCGCATCGCTGTGTTCCTGGGCAAGATGTGGATCGTCACGATCCAGACGACGGAGTCCGACGCGATGGACGAGATCGCGGCTCGCGTCGAGCAGGCGCCCGAGCACCTGATCCCCTCGCCCGATGCGCTGGCCCACGTCGTCATCGATCACATGACCGCGGGCTTCGAGAGCCTGACGACCGAGGTCCTCGAGGACATGACCAAGCTCGAGGACCGGGTACTGAGCGATCCCACGCCGTCGAGCATGGAGGCGATCCTGCGCATGCGCCGCCGTGTGATCGGCCTCGCGCGCGTGACGCGCAGTCAGCGCGACGTGTGCGGCTCGCTGTGCCGCATTCCCCATGCTGCGATCCGGGCGGAGGTCGTGCCGTACATGCGCGACGTCTACGACCACGTGCTGCGCGTCTTCGAGCTGCTGGAATCGGCCCGTGACGGCTTGTCCGTGACACGTGACGCCTACCTGGCGGTGGTGAACAACCGCCTCAGCGAGATCATGCGGACGCTCACGATCATCGCGACGGTGATGATGCCGCTCTCGCTGCTGGCGGGCATCTTCGGGATGAACAACTTCGGCGACATCGGGCCGCTGACCAGTCCGCTCTCGTTCTGGCTGACGCTCCTGTCGATGGGCGCGATCGCCGGCGTGATGTTGTACGCCTTCCGCCGAAGGAAGTGGTTCTGACGGCGAGCTGGGCTGGAGGCGATCGCACCGCTTCATCGGCCTCGCGTGGGTCAACCACGCCACGGCCTCCTCATCGGCACTCCGCTCCCCATCCAGCCCGCCGTCCGTGAGCGCGCGCCTCAGTCCTCGAGGGCTGCCGCGACCGTCTCCCAATCCTCGTAGAGCTTCTGCAGCTCCGTGCGCCCGCTCTGCAGATCGCCGAGCAGCGCCTCGGCCTGCGCCGGATCGTGGCCGGGAGCGTAGGCGCCTTCCAAGCGCTGCTCCATGTCGCGGATGCGATCCTCCAGCTCCGTGATCCGCGCCTCGAGGTCGCGGTAGCGGTTGCGTAGCCGGTTCAGCTCGCGCTGGCGCGTGCGGCGGTCCTCGAAGGCCTTGCGCGCGTCCTGCTTGCCTTCCGCTTCCGTGTGTCGATCGCGCAGTGCCGTGTGCCGGCCGAACTCGCCGGAGTCGACTTTCTGACGCCACCACGGCGCGAAGCGCATCGGGTGGTCCACCAGCTGCCGGTCCTTCACCTCGACGACGCGATCCACGAGCTTGTCCAGGAAGTAGCGGTCGTGGCTGATGACGAAGAGCGTGCCCTCGAAGTCCTGCAGCATCTCCTCCAGCTGTTCGCACGCCTGGATGTCGAGGTGGTTCGTCGGCTCGTCGAGCATGAGGAAGTTGACCTTCTCATGCACCAGCCGGGCGAGCTGGAGACGGCTCTTCTCGCCACCGGACAGCGAGCCGATGGGGCGCGGCAGATCCTCGCGCGTGAACAGGAAGCGATGCAGGAGCAACACGGCTTGCTTGGGCGGCAGGCGCGTCGTGCGCACGGCCCAGTCCTCGAGCGTCTCGGCGGGATCGAGGTTCTCTCGCAGCTGGCTGTAGTCCCCGACCTTGACGGACTTGCCGAGCCGGAGCGTGTGGTTGTCCCATCCGCCGTGCTCGAGGATCTCGTGGAACAGCGTGCTCTTGCCGCTGCCGTTCGAGCCAACGAGGCAGACCCGGTCGCCGAACTCGATCTCGAGACAGGCCTTGTCGAAGAGGACGCGCTCGCCGTACGCGAAGGAGAAGTCCTTGACGCTCAGCGCGATGCGGCCGTGGCGGTTGCCGCCGGACATCGACGCACCGAAGGTGCGGTCCTTGTCGTCGGGGCGCTCGACCTTGTCCATGCGCTCGATGCGCTTCAGCATGGACTTGGCGCGCTTGGCCTGGGCTGGGTCGTCATAGGCGTTCGCCATGTCCCGCAGGCGACGCGCCTGGAACTCGATGCGGGCGATGAGCCGCTGCTGGGCCTTGTACTGGCGCTCCTGTCTCGCGAGGGCCTCGGCCTTCTGGCGCTGGAAGTCGCTGTAGTTGCCCGTCCACGGCGTGACGCGGGCTCCACGCAGCTCCCAGATCTCCTTGCCGACGGCGTCGAGGAGGTGGCGGTTGTGACTCACCATGAGGATGGCGGCCTTCGACTTGCGTACGAAGTCGATGAACCACTCCACGCCTTCCATGTCGAGGTGGTTCGTCGGCTCGTCGAGCAGCAGCACGTCCGGATCGCCGAGCAGCGCGCGGGCGAGACCGATCACGTTGCGTTCGCCGCCCGAGAAGCCGTCCATTGGCTGGTGCCATGCGGACTCGGGCAGGCCAAGGCTGCTGAGCACCGACTCGATGCGGCGGTCCACGTCGTAGACGCCCGCCTGTTCCTGCTCCGCTTGCAGGGCCTCGTACTCCCGGAGGAGGCGCCCGCGCGTCTGCTCATCCTGCTCCGTCGCGAGGGCCTGCTCGAGGTTGCGGAGCTCGCGCTCGCGCGCCGTCTCCGCCTCGAACGCACGCTGCATCTCCTGGAACACCGTGCGTCCGGGCTCGAACAGCAGCTCCTGGGCCTGGTAGGCCACGCGCGCACCGCTCTGCCGCGCTACGCTGCCATCGGTGGGCTCCAGGCGCCCGGCCAGCAGCTTGAGCAGCGTGGACTTGCCGGTGCCGTTGCGGCCGATGAGTCCGATGCGCGCCCCCGGCTCCACCTTGACGTTCACGCCATCGAGCAGCAGGGGCCCCCCGAAGTGCATGCGCAGGCCGTTGGCGGTGATCAGGGCCATCGGGGGAATCTACACGGAGCTAGGCGCTCCACGCTGGATCGTGGAAGCGCTGCACCTCGACGCGGTAGCCGGCCGGGTCGCGGTAGAAGGCGTGGTAGATGCCGTAGGTCGCGTTGTCCTGCGGCGGCTGGTCCACGGTGGCTCCTGCAGCCGTCAGGCGCTCATGCACGCCGTCGACGTCGTCCGTGACGAGCGTCAGCAGCACCGACTCCGTCTGCGGCGGTACGTCGCGCTCGCAGAAGCCGAAGTAGCTCTCGCCGGCGACGCGGTAGATGCGGCACCCGCCCTGGTCGAGCACCAGGGGCAGGCCCAGCACCTCTTCGTAGAAGCGCGCCGCCGCTTGCAGATCGGGTACGTAGCAGAACGTGATGCCGGCGTCGAAGGTGCTCATGCGCCGATGCTACCGGCTTCGCCGTGACCGCTACAGGGCGAGCTGCCACTGGACGCGGAACAGCCAGCCCGAGTCGCCGTTCCCGAGAAACGCCGGGTAGGCGGGATACGGGTCGAGGATCAGGAAGCCGCCGCTGTCCGTGTCGATGTACGCGACGTCCACCTGCACCTTGTTCCCGTGGCCGTTCAGGTAGTAGTTGATGGCGGCGCCCACCTCCTGGGCCTTGCCGTCGCCGGTCAGGTCCCCTTCGGTGTCGTATCCGCTCCACCGGGCAGCAACCTCGAAAGCCGTCCCCACGAAGTGGTGGCCAACTTGCGCGAGCCACGCCGTGCTCGTGTCGTCGCTCGTTCCACCGACGTCCTGATCATCCGTCCAGGTGAGTGCGCCCGTGAACGACCACGGTCCGTACCCGAGTGCCAAGTCGATACCGCCGCGCAGGTAGTCACCCTCCGTGACATGCGGCCGATCGGTGCGGTCGGCGTAGTAGAAGACCCAGGCGCCGACCTCGCCGTACCAGCGATTCGTCATCTGGCGCAGCGCGCCCTCCTGGTAGCCCAGCGGCTGCTCGAACGCCCAGTTGACGCGCGCGCCGAACGCCAGGTTGTCCGAGGAGCGGCGGTCGAGCACGTTGCGGATGCCGTCGCCGCCATCCCCGTTCGTGACGGTGAAGATCCAGCCGACCTGATCACTGGATCCCACCTGACCGTGGAGCATCAGGCCGAAGTCGCGGTTGCGGTCCGTGTAGCCCGGCATGCCGAGACCCGTCCACGCCGAGGCGAGCGAGATGTCCACGAATTGCTGGAGCTCGGGCCGCGTCATGAGCTGCCTCGTGGCCGGTGTACGAAGCAGGCCGACGCGCGCGCGCAGAGCGCGGCTCGGCGCATACTCGATCCATGCTTCACGCAGCGGGTCGTACTCACGCGACTGGGAGTCGGGGCCGAGGTTGTTGTTCGTGCACCCGATGCAGTCGTCCAGGTCGTCGTACGCGAGCGGACCTCCCTCGTTGCCGAACTCGAGCTCGAGCAGGTAGTTCATGCTGCACGGTGCCGTGCCGGAGAAGCGAACGCCCGCGCGCGGTACCGAGAACCCGGAGCGGTTGCCGCCGGGCGTCGGAGCCTCGTCGTTCCACTCGAACGCTTCGAAGCGCGCCTGGAGGAGCAGGTTGATACGCAGGCTGAAGCCCGAGCCGCGGATCAGGAAGCCGTCGTCATAGCCTGCTGTGCCGGCCACGTCCTCGGCAGGAATCAGGATGCGCGTGTCGGTATCCAGCACGCTGCGCGGCGCGGACGGTGCCGCTCCGGCACCACCCCACATGGGCGGCGCGGGCACGGCCGGCGGTAGCTCGGGCGGCTGGGTTGCCGGCAGGGCAGGCGGCTGGGGAGGCAGTGGCGCCGGGGGGAGAGGCGGCGTCGGTGGCGCGGCCTCGCGGGGCGCAGCCAGCGGGGCGGGCGGCGTGGTGACGGGCGCGGCAGGCACCGGCGCTCCCCGCCGGATCACCTGCGGAGGCGGCAGCGTCTTCTCCTGGCCCTGGGCCGCGACGGGGGCGGCGAGCACCAACGCGAGGGCTGCAGCTGCGATGCGCATGGGGATCTGCCTCCTGTTCGTGTGGATCGGTGGGTCCCTCGGCCGCTTGAGCGTGCAGAAACGGCCGAATCGGAGAACCGAGGGCAATCCGGCAAGCGAATGCCGGTTGGCGGTGCAGATGCCGCCCGGATCCGCCGATACGTACGCACCGGCTGGGCCTCGCATGGGCACCCCTGCGCCCCGAACGCTCGGGCCAGGGAGGACCTCCGTGCGTCTCACTACCCTTGCTGGCCTTCTGTTCGCCGTCATGCTCGCCGTAGGCGGCTGTGGGGGCGCAAGCGAGTCGAGGCTCCCCGTCGAGGCGCCCGGTGCCGGCGGTCCCTCTGCCCTGAGCACACCGGTCTGGTACGTCATTGCCGACGCCGGCGGGGGCGGGGGAGGCAACGACCGCCTGTTCAGCGTCGACATCACCCTCCCCGTTCCGCAGAACGCGCAGACCGCGATCGGTGCTGGGACAGGAACGAACAACATCGAGGGCTCGGCGTTCTGGCCCGGCAGCGACACACTGTATGCCTTCAACAACGACCGCTTGGGCACCATCAGTCTGACGACCGGCGTGTGGACGCAGAGCGTCACGACGGACGTGTGGAACGACGGCAACACGGCCAACTTGGTCGGGCTCTCTGCGAGCAGGGCGCCGGAGTCGCTCGCGCCGAACAGCTTCAGCGACATCGACAGCGTGGCCTTCGATCCGAACACCGGTGTCGCCTACGGTGTGGCCCGCATCGGTGGCGCAGACGCGCTGTTCATCTTCGACACCGGGACGGGCCATATCGTGCGTGGCGCCTTCTCCATCGGCGGCAGCTCGTACGACTACTTCCGCGTGCCGCCTGTCGAGCCGGGCAACCTCGACATCGACGACATCGCCATCGATCCCTACGACGGACAACTCTACGGCATCGCGAACGGCGGTGGGCTCGCCGATCGCCTCGTGCGCATCGACAAGGCTACCGGCGTCGCATCCGACGTCGGGGCGCTCGGCGTCAACGACATGGAGGGCTTCGCCTTCTACAACGACGCCACCATGTGGGGCGTCACGGGTAGCGGCAGCAACACCGCGGCCGACGGCTCGAGCAACAACAATGCCGTCTTCTCGATCAACCGCGTCACCGGCGAGGCGTTCGATCGTCGCAGCCTGACGGTCGGCGGAAGCGACTTCGAGTCCATGGCATTCCTGACCGCCGATCTGAACGAGTTCTGTGGCCGCGTCTGGTGCGATGACAACGGCAACGGCATCCAGGATCCGGGCGAGCTGGGCGTCAGCGGTGTCACGGTCGTGCTCTGGCGCGACCTCGACGACAACGACGTGCTCGACGCCGATCTCGACCCGGCCCTGGTCAGCACCGTGACCGACGCCTCGGGCGACTACTGCTTCGGTGTGGCCTCCACCGGCGACTACGTGATCACGCTCGACACGTCGACCCTGCCCGCCGACTTCGTTCTCACCCAGGCCAACGTCCAGCCCGTGAGCGTGACGGGCTTCGGCAACACCGTGAATGGCCTCGACTTCGTCAAGACCGGCGCCGTCGCCACGCTCGGCGACACGGTCTTCTTCGACGCCGACAGCGACGGCTTGCAGGGCCCGACGGAGCCAGGGCTGCGTGGGATCAAGGTCGATCTCTACGATCCCGGGCTCGATGGCCTGTGCGGCACAGCCGACGACGTGTTCCAGGCGACCACGACGACCGATGGTGGGGGCTACTATCTGTTCTCCGGCCTCTCGGACGGTCCCTATTGCGTCGACGTGGACGAGTCCACGCTGCCCCCGGGTGCGACGCTGACCACGGCCAACGAGCCGTACGCCGCGACGATCACCGCCGGGAGCAACGATCTCGACGGCGACTTCGGTTACGTCTACCCCGGCCGGATCGGCGATCTCGTCTGGCTGGACGTCGACGCCGACGGCGTCGTGGATGCAGGCGAGCCCGGTCTAGCCAATGTCGATCTGACGCTCACGCAGCCCGGCCCCGACGGCTACTTCGGTACGGCGGATGACGTGACGGCCGGCACGACGACGACGGCGGCCGACGGGTCGTACGAGTTCGGGAATCTCCCTGCCGGCTCCTACTCCGTCACGGTCGACGTGACGGACGTGCCTACGGGCGCGACGCTCACCACCTTCACGACGGAGCTGCGTCTCAACCTGCGCCAGGGGCAGACCCTGCGAGATGCGGACTTCGGTTTCGTCGGCAACGCGTCGCTCGGTGACCGCGTCTGGAACGACGACAACACGGACGGCATCCAGGACGGCGGGGAGCTGGGCATCCCCGGCGTGACGCTGACTCTCGTGGAGGCCGGACCGGACGGCACCCTGGGCACCGCCGACGATGTCGGTTTTCCGCCGCAGGTCACGGACGCCGGCGGTCTCTACACGTTCCCAGGGCTCGTATCCGGCAGCTACCGCGTGAGCGTCGATGCGTCGACCCTGCCTCCGGGCCTCACCAGTCTCACGTCCGGCAACGAGCCCCTGGACGTCGCGCTGCCCACGGGCACGAACGACACCACCGTGGACTTCGGCTACGCCGCGGACGACGCCTCGATCGGGGATCGCGTCTGGAACGACGCGAACGGCAATGGCGTCGATGATGCCGGCGACAGTGGCCTGGGTGGCGTTCAGCTGCAGCTGACCGAGGCGGGACCGGACGACGTCCTGGGCACAGCAGACGACGTGAGCCTGTTCACGACGACGACGACGGCCAGCGGCGCGTACGACTTCCCCGGCCTCGCTTCCGGACTGTATCGGGTCGACGTGCTGGAGAGCACCCTGCCCGCAGGCGCCTCGCTCACGACGGGGAACGAGCCCGCCGACGTCGTGCTCGGGCCGCGTCAGGACTACGACGACGCCGACTTCGGCTACGTGATCGGAGGGAGCCTGGGCGACCGCGTCTGGCTCGACACGAACGGCGACGGCGTCCAGGACGGCGGAGAGCCCGGACTCAACGGCGTCACGGTGGTTCTCACCGAGGCCGGCCCGGACGGGGCCTTCGGCACCGCCGACGACGTCCCCGGCGGCTCGCAGGTGACCGCGGGGGACGGCGACTACGCCTTCACCGGCCTCTCGGCGGGCCTCTACCGCGTCGACGTCAGCGACGGAACGCTGCCCGCGGGTCTGGTCTCGAGCACCGCCAACGATCCTCTGGATCGGTCGCTCGCGCTGGGCGAGACGTTCGCCGACGCCGACTTCGGCTTCTGGGCTCCCGCCTCCATCGGCGATCGCGTCTGGGACGACGTCGACGGCGATGGGACCCAGGACCCCGGTGAGCCCGGGCTGAGCGGCGTCGATCTGACGCTGACCGGCGCCGGCGCCGACGGAACGCTGGGCACCGCAGACGACATCGCACTCGGCTCCACGACGACCGGAGCCGGCGGAGCCTACCTGTTCGCGGACCTCGCTGCGGGGCTCTATCGCGTCGACGTGAACGACGCGTCGTTGCCTGCGGGGTACGCAGGTACGACCCCCGATCCGCGTGACGTGACGATCGCCGCCGGCGAGGACGTCACGACGTTCGACTTCGGCTACTGGCTTGCGGGATCGCTCGGTGACCGCGTGTGGGAGGACCTGGACGCCGACGGCATCCAGGACCCGGGTGAGCCGGGGATCAACGGCGCGACCGTGAACCTGACCGAGGCAGGCTCCGACGGCGTGCTCGGCACGGCGGACGACGTCAGCGTCGGCGCGCAGGTGACGGCCGGTGACGGTGACTATGGCTTCACCGGTCTGCCCCCGGGCCTCTACCGGATCGACGTCAGCGACGGGACCGTGCCGGCGGGCATGGCGGCCACCACCACCGATCCGCTGGACGTCACCGTGAACGCAGGCGACGTCTTCACGACCGTGGACTTCGGCTTCCGTCACAGCGGCCGCATCGGTGATCGCGTGTGGGACGACCTCGACGGCGACGGCGTCCAGGATCCCGGCGAGCCGGGGCTCGACGGCATCACGGTGCTCGTGGGTACCCGCGGCCCGGACGGCGTGTGCGGCACCGCCGACGATGGCCCGCAGACCGCCGCTACGACCTCCGGGGGCGGGCTCTACGCCGTCGAGGGGCTGCCGCCCGCGGACTACTGCGTCATCGTGGACGGCGCGAGCCTCCCCGCTGGCTACGTGCCGACGACCGGCGGCGGGCTCCTGGGCGTGCCCTTGAGCCCGGGCCAGGTCGTCACGACTGCCGATTTCGGCTTCCGTCGCGTCGGTGCCATCGGCGATCGCGTCTGGCGCGATGTGGACCGGGACGGCGTGCAGGACCCCGGCGAGCCGGGCCTCACGGGCGTCACCGTGGTGCTGCTCGAGGCGGGCCCCGACGGTGCGTTCGGCACGGCCGATGATGTGACCTTCCCGGATGCGGTCACAGGCGCGGACGGGGCGTATCTGTTCGCCGGACTCCCTGCGGGTCTCTACCGCGTGGACGTCGACGTGTCGACTGCACCCGCCGGCATGATCCTGACGACCTCGAACGATCCGCTCGACGTGCCCTTGGCCGCCGGCGGGGGATCTGCGCTCGCCGACTTCGGCTTCCAGTACGCGGGTGCCATCGGCGATCGCATCTGGAACGACCTCGACGGAGATGGCGTCCAGGACGTCGGCGAGCCGGGGCTGAACGGCGTGACCGTCCGGCTGCGCGAAGCGGGGCCCGACGGCACGCTGGGCACCGCGGATGACGTGCTCCTGCCCGACGCCGTGACGAGCGGCGACGGTGACTACGGCTACACCAACTTGCCTCCCGGCCTCTACCGCGTGGACGTTGATCCGAGCACGCTCCCGCTGGGCATGGAGCGCACCAGCGCTGCGTTGCCGCTCGACGTCACGCTGGGGACGGGCGAGCAGCGGAACGACCTCGACGTCGGCTACCGCTTCGCGGGGTCGATCGGTGATCGCATCTGGCAGGACGTGGACTTCGACGGCACGCAGGATCCGGGTGAGCCCGGTCTGGCTGGCGTGACCGTCCTGCTGACCGAAGCGGGGCCGGACACGGTGCTGGGAACCGCCGACGACGTCGCTGTCGGCAGCCGCACGACCGGCGCAGGCGGCGACTACCTCTTCGAAGGCCTGCCCGCCGGCTCCTACCGGATGCTCGTCGATGTGGGCACGCTGCCGGCAGGCCTGGTGCT
This sequence comes from Planctomycetota bacterium, assembly GCA_030065025.1. Lineage (GTDB taxonomy): Bacteria > Planctomycetota > PLA2 > PLA2 > JAEUHO01 > JAHEIK01. The sequence continues at coordinate 44,058 of JASJDY010000015.1, read as the reverse complement.
CACGTCCGCCAACCAGCCACTGGACGTCACGCTTGCGCCGAGCGAGGACCGCCTGGACGTGGACGTCGGCTATCAGTTCACGGGATCCATCGGCGATCGCGTGTGGAACGACACGGACGAGGACGGCGTTCAGGACGCCGGCGAGCCGGGCATCGGCGGCGTGACGATCGATGTGATCGAGGCCGGCCCGGACGGCGTGTTCGGTACGGCCGACGACGACCCGCAGGGCAGCGTCACCACGGCGGCCGATGGCAGCTACGACGTAACGGGCTTGCCGCCCGGGCTCTACCGCCTCGACGTCCGCGAGAGCACGCTCCCGCCCGACCTGACGCTGACCGGCGGCTCCGAGCCGCGCGACGTCGCGCTTGCCGGTGGACAGGACGTCGACGATGCCGACTTCGGCTACGCCCTCGTGCTCTACACCGTGGGCGACGTCATCTGGCTCGACTCCGATCGGGACGGCGTGTACGAGCCTGCGCTCGGCGAGCGACCCATCCCGGGCGTGCTGGTCGTGATGCGGGACGGATCCGGTGCGGTCGTGGGCACAGACACGACCAACGCGGCCGGTGAGTACCGCTTCTTCGTTCCGGCAGGCGACTACCGCGTGGAGATCGATCCGTCGAACTTCCAGACGGGAGGACCGCTCGTCGGGCTGACGAGCACCGGAGCGGGCACGAACGCCTCGGCCACCATCACGGCCGACAACTTCGATCTGGACTTCGGCTTCCTGGGAGCGGCCGGTGGCGCACGCAACGTCTGCGGCTGGTGGGGGACGAACACCTCTGCCTGGCCGCTCACGAGCATCCTGCTCGGCGGCACGACCTACACACAGGCCGAGGCGCGGGCCATTCTCGACCACGGCAATCTCATCCAGGCCTCTCGCTACGGGCGCAGTGCCGCGCGGACTGCTGTCCAGGTGGACATGTCCATGCTCGTGGCGTGGTCGCTCATCGGCGCGAAGCTGAACGTCGGCGCGGGCCATGACCCGTCATCGATCGCAGCGACCATGACGGCCGCGGACGCGTGGCTTCAGCGCGTCGGCTTCGACAGCGGCATCCGCGCAGGCCATCCGAGCTATGCAGAGGGTCAGGGCTACTGCCGGGCCCTCACGGCTTGGAACGAGGGCCGCTGAGCGGCCACCTCAGAAGGCCCGCGCTACGTCCTCGAGGCGGGCGAGCAGCCGCGACGGGGAGAGCGGCCGTGAGGCGGGGTCCTTCTGCAGGCAGTCGCGGACGAGCATCTTCAGGCCGTCCGGTACCTGCTCCTTCATCATGCACGACGGCTCGCCGACGCGGATCTCCTCGAAGAGGTCGGGGAGCGTCTGCGCCGGGAACGGAAGCCGGCCGCACAGCATGCGGTAGGCGAGCACACCCGTGCTCCAGATGTCGGACGCGCGCGTCGGACGCTTGCCGTCGATGACCTCGGGGGCCACGTACTGGGGGGTGCCGAGGAAGCCGTCGATGCTGCTGACCGAGAGCGTCAGGTCGCCGACCGTGCAGCTGAGCCCGAAGTCCGTGAGCTTGATGGCGCCGTCGCCGCTTCCCAGCAGCACGTTCCCCGGCTTCACGTCGCGGTGCACGATGTTGTGCTCGTGCGCGACGTGCAGCCCGGTCAGGACCCCACGCAGGATGCGCAGCGTCTCGCCGACCGTCAGCCGCTCGCGTTCGGCGAGGAGCTGCTCGAGGGACTGGCCGTCGACGTACTCCATCTCCATGAGCCAGCCGGCCTCGCCGAGATCGTGCACCTGGTAGAGCGTGACCACGTGGGGGCTCGAAAGGCGTCCGACGAGACGCGCCTCACGGAGCGCGAGCTTGCGCTCCATCTCGCTCGAGATGGACGGCACCATGCGGTGCATCTTCAGCGCGACGGTGCGCTCCATGAGCGTGTCGGTCGCGAGGTACACGGTCGCAAAGGCGCCCCGACCGATCTCAGGACCGATTTCGAGATGGCGGAAGCTGGATCCCGGCGCGATGCGCAAACGACCCTCTCGAGCGTTCGCACTTCCCCTCGTCGATTGCCCGCGGCGGGCCGAACGACGGTTGGAGTGTATCTCAGGCCACATGGATGGGGGTGGGGAGCAATCCGAGGAGAAGCGCGGTAGGGAGCAACCAGGAAACAAGAGCGACGATCAGGGCCGTGTGTTTCGCGAGCCCCACCCGTGGCAGGCGCCACAGGCAGGAGCCGATCGCGATCGGCAGGGCGAGGCCCCACGCCACCACGGCGATGCGGGCGGGCACGGATGGGTTCGAGAAGAACGGCGTCGCGTCGAACGGCAGCAGGCCCGCGACCGCGAGCAGGAACCCGAGCAGCACCAGGAACACCGCCAGGATCAGCGGCAACACCATGGCCGCATACGTCCACGCCATGTGGCCGAGATAGTCGAGACCGCGGGGCGCCGGGAGGCGCAAGGCGAGCAAGGCCGTCGCGGCCCAGCCCACGAGCAGGAAGACGCCGGTCCACGCTGTGCCGTGAACGCCGCCCAGCGGCACGGGCCTCTGCCCGTAGAGCTCCTGATCGGTCCATAGCCCGAGACCCGCAATCGCGCCGAAGATCCCGGTCCACAGCAGGGCGGCCACGATGAACGCCCAGCGGTAGCCGCGATGGAGATCCGGATCGCAGGCGCAGGCCACGTTCCGACGCGGCGGCGCCAGGATGCGTCGGTTGTACGCGACCAGGCGGTAGTCGTGACGCAGCAGCCAGCGCACCGGCGGGAAGCGCAACAGCGGAACGAGCCAGCGCAGCAGGCCGCCCTCGAGCAGCCACAGGATCCCGTCGTAGCCCGAGCGGATCTCGCCGCTCGACTCGTCGATCACAGCCAGCTCGTTGCGGATGTCCGCAGCCTCCAGCCGCTCGGCCTCCTCGCCTTCGAAGGCGTCATGCGGCAGCCTGCGAGCGCTCCCGACGAGCCACCGGCGCTCCGCGAGAGCACTCAGCCGGCGACACATGGAGCAGTCGCCGTCGTAGACCAGTGTCCGAGAGGTGGTCGAGCTCACGCCCCGACTCTACGCGCGCTTGAGGAGCAGACCGACGGTCCAGTCGTACACGCCCAACACGTTCTCCCAGCGACGGATCCCGATGTCGACGAGGAACAGCAGGAGGAACAACACGAGGAACCAGGGCGTGAGATCGACGAAGCGTGCCTTCGCCGTGCGAGCAGAGCCGAGCTCCGTCGTGTCGTCCGGCACGATGCTGCCGCCGCTGGCCTTCGTCACGCGCTGGAGCAGCTCGTCGTCGACGCGGGCAGAAGCCGTCTCGCCGGACACGTCGTAGACGAGACCGGCCGAGACCATGTCCGCTCCGGAGCGGGCACGCACGAGATAGACGCCGGGCTTGTCCGGACGGAAGCGCGCCTCGTAGCGTCCGGGGCCCACCTGTTCGACGCGCGTGGTGTGGATGTTCTTCATGGCCGAGCCGAGCGCGCCGCGCGGGACGAAGTACACGTCCGCGAGCACGTCGGCGGCGTTCTTGAACTGGGCGGCGTCTTCGAACACGTCGACCACGATGCGCGCGCCGCGGGCGTCGCGTGCCAGGTGGATGTCCATGTTGCGGCCTTGGGGATTGCGCGCCATCTCGCGCAGCACCTGACCCCAAAACTGGCTGTAGCCCGGCCAGCCGGCGATCCACAAGGCCGCCCAGCGCGACTTGCAGTCCGACGTGAACGCCGTCACCTTGCCCAGGCCGAAGCGCCAGTGCGCGAGCAGGGGATCGCCGAGGTCCGTGACCAGCGGCACCTGCGTCGTCGCCTTGCGGATGGTCTTCACGTAGCCGAGGAGCTCCGGTGCCTGCGCGGCGTCCCAGCCCGCGAGCATCGGGTGGCTCTCCACCGCCTGCGGCCGGAAGGCCTGCTCGCGCACGAGCTTGCCGAGATGCGTGGCAGCGTCCTGCGTGAAGATGCGCGGGATGTTGCTGGGGTCGTTCGTCGCGTAGTGCTTGCCGCCGCCTGCCTGCGCGATGCTCGCCAGCAGCTGGTTCGCGGCGCCCTGCCCGACGCCGACCGTCGAGACGGTGATGTCGTCCTGCTGGGCTTGCTGGGCCAGCTGCTGGTAGCCGCCGCCCTGCGTCTGCCCATCCGTCAGGATGATCATGTGCTTCACGCGCGCGTTGACGCCCTTGAGCGCCTCGTACGCCGCCGACATGCCGGGATAGATGTTCGTGCCGCCACCGGCGTTGAGCGTCGCGATGCGTGCGGCGAGGTCGCCCTTCTTGCCCGCGCGCATCATCGGTACGACCCAGTGCGCCCGGCTGTCGAAGGCCACGACGCCGATGTGGTCCTTGCGGCTCAGCATCTCGCCCGTGGCGATGGCCGCGGACTTGCAGATCTCGATCTTGTTGCCGCGCATCGAGCCCGAGCGGTCGATGACGAGCGCCAGCGCAGTGGAGTAGCGCTCCTCCTTGTCGGGCGGCTGCATGCGCACCGGGAGGATGTCCTCGATGGGCGTCCGGTAGTAGCCGCCGACGCCGAAGCTGCGCAGGCCGCCGATCATGAGGAACCCGCCGCCGAGCTGCTCCACGTAGTCGTGGATCAGCGTCATGGTGCGGTCCGCGAGCTGGAACGCCGGCACGTCGGACAGCACGATGCCGTCGTAGGCGGCGAGCTCCTGGAGGGTCTGCGGTACGGACTCCGGAGGCCTGAGGTGCAGCCGGATCCCCTCCTTGGCCATGGCCGCGGTCAGGTAGTGGGCTTCCTCCGGCTCGCCCTCCACCAGCAGCAGCAACGGCCGGCCGCGCACCTCGACGAGGCTCATGGCCTCGTTGTTCTCCGCGATCGCGTCGGCGGGGAAGTCCTCGATGCGCACGAGGTACCGGTAGAGGTTGCGCTCCTCCGGCGTGCGCTGGAACACCTCCAGCTTCGGCTCGCCCGCCTTCAGCTCGACGTCGCGTACCTCGACCTCGACGCCGTTCTCGAACAGGCGCAGGCGCGCCTTGCCGTCGGTGGAGCTCTCGATCTCCGCGGAGAGCGCGATGCTCGCGCCTTCGTGCGAGCGGGAGCGACTCGAGCGCAGGCGGACGATGCGCGCGTCCGGACGGCTGGGGCCGCGCACCGGTACGGCGTCGAGACGAATGCCCTGCAGAGCCGCCTCGCGGGCCGTCTCTTCCAGGTCGCCGCGCGTCTCGAGCCCGTCGCTGACGAGGACGAGGCGCCTGGCCGTCCCCGGCGGGAACAGCCCCGACGCCAGCGCCACGGCACCCGAGAGGTCGCTCTCGGAACCGTCCGCCTCGATCAGCGCGGGGTCGGGTTCGAGGGGATCGTGATCCGTGCCCACGTTGCGGAGCACCTTCGTCGATGCGCCGACCGAGACGATGCCGACGCGCGTGTCGCCCGGCAGCTCGTCGAGCAGGGCGTTCATGCGCTCGACCGCGGCACGCTGTCCTTCGACGCCGAGGCTCTTCGAGTGGTCGAGGATGAAGACGATCGTCTCCTCTTCCGTCTCCAGCTCCCACGCGGGCGCGGCCAGCGCCAGCAGCACGAGCAGGATGCAGAAGGCGCGCACGACCAGAAGCGCGCGCCGACGCTGTGCGGACATGGGGTGCAGCGAGCCGCGCGTCGTGAGCCACAGCAGGCCCGCGGCCGGGAGGATCCAGAGGAGCAGATAGGGGTTGGCCCAGTCCACGTACGCCTCGCCTCAATACACCGCGTGCCGGTGGAACAGCCACGCCTCGACCACGAGCAGCGCGAGGAGCAGCCACAAGAGCAGCGGACGCATGTCGCCGCTCAGGAAACCGCTCGTGGCCGTCGCCGCGCCGGCCTCCACCTCGTCGCTGGAGGTCGTGATCAGTGTCTCGCTCTTGGAGAGCAGGGACGCGCTGCCCGACTTCTCACCGATGCGCCACAGCCCGAGACGGTCCAGCTCCGCCACGGTTCCGCCTCCGGCCAGCGGCGTCCGGCCGACCTCGGTGCCGGCGTCGTCTTCCCACACGATGGCATCGCCTTCGGCCTCGACGACGCGGCCGGTGCGCAGGTTGTTGCCCTGGCGTTCCTCCTCCTCGCCCTGGGACAGCCAGAACACGGCGTTGCCCAGCAGGAGGGGATAGGACGCCATGAGCCCCAAGCGCTCGGAGCGGTCGGCGGCGAAGGCCATCACCACGAGCTTCTGGCCGCGCACCTCGCCGGCCACGAGCAGGGGGCCCATGGCACCCGTCCACAGCGGAGCCAGCGAGCCACCGGCCTCGAGGACGGCGGTCTGCGTGACCGCGACGCGGTCGCTCGCCACGCCGTAGAGCACGGGGTGGCGTTCATCCACCGCGCGCAGCTCGTCGATCGGCAGGCCGTCGCCGGCGATGGGGGCGGTGCGCACCGGGCCGAGGGAGCGCGGCGGCTTCATCACGAGCACCGGCGTCTGCGTCGGCCACGTCTCCGGCAGCCAGCCGTCGAAGAGGATGACGTCGAACGTCTCCTTCTTCGCGTCGTAGGTCTCGGGCGAGGTCTCGAACGCCTCCAGGACGCCCTCCTCACCCAGGGCGACGAGCGCCAGCTGCGTGAACGGGTCGACGCTCTCCTTCGCGCGTACCCAGAGCAGGCGTACCGGACGCGCTTCGGGAATGCGCGCGTGGACGCTGTCGTCCTCGGCGAGGACGTCGCCCTCCGTGCGGGCCTCCAGCGTCAGCACGGACCCGCGGCCCCCCTCCACGGGAATGAGCAGGCGTTCGCTCCCCCCGGGCGGCACGGTCAGGTCGCGCAGGGAGACGAGCTTCTGGTCGAGCCGGACTTCCAGCTTCACCTCGACGTCGGCCGGCCCTTGCGCGTGCACCTCGACGAACGCGTCGAAGCGTCCGCGTTCGAGCGGTCGTGGCCTGATCTGGAAGCCGGTGATGCCCGCGTTGGTCGCGCGCGGGAGACCGACGACCATCGACTCCAGCTCGACGTCGTTCGCGATGCCGAGGCGTTCCTCCAGCGTCGCGACGACCACTTCCTCGGTGTCGGATTCCGGCGTCGCGTCGTCCGCGCCGCCATCGACCTGCAGCGGCGCGTCGGTCACGTGCCAGATCGCTGCAGGCGCGTTCAGCGCCGCGAGGCGCGCCGCGAGACGCAGCGCCGTATCGGCATCGCCCGGCACAGGGCGTACGGCGAGCCCGTCGAGCTCACGTAGCAGGCTGCGGCGGTCGTAGCTCGTGGGCACGAGGATCTCGGGGCGCCGGTCGTAGCGCATCAGCAGCACGCCGACGCTCGACTGCAGGCCGGCGAGCCGGGTGCGGATGCGTTCCTTTGCGACCTCGAGGCGGCTGCGGCCGTCCTCGTCCACGGCGGCCATCGAGGCCGAGCCATCGACGACCACGAGCACGCTGCGCAGGTCCCCGGCCTCGGGCGCCACGACGAGCTGCGCCAGGGCGAACACGCCGAAGCCCACCGTGGCCGCGGCGATCAGCAGGGCGAGCAGCTTCTTGAGGCGCCGGAGCCACGGCGACTCGCGGTAGACGTGGGCCAGCGACTTGAAGAAGGCGAGCGTGCTGACCTTGACCTTCTTCGGCCGGCGGCGGACGAGGAAGAGGAGCACGACGGGCACGAGGAGCCAGGCCCAGGCGAGCTGTGCGGGGAACTGGAAGTGCACTCCGTCCCTCCCCTCAGCCCTGCGACAGTGCGCTGCCGCGCGAGAGCAGCTCGAGGAACATCTTCTCGAAGGCCAGGTCGGTGCGCCACGTGACGTAGTCGACGCGCCGGCGCATGCACGACTGTGCGAGCTCTTCGAGGAAGCGCTCGAATGCCTCCTGGTAGCGATCCATGTCGCGGCGTGTGAGCGTGAGCTGGCGCTGCTCCTGGGTCTCCACGTCGATGAGCCGCACCTCGCCGTCGATGTCCGGGTGGATCTCCTCCGGCTCGAGGATGTGGACCACGTGGGTCTCGGCCGGCCACGACGTCGAGATCTCGAGCGCGGCGGCGGCTTCCTCGGGCTCCCGTCCGAGCAGATCGGAAAGGATGAACACGATGCCGCGCCGGTCGCGCTTGGGGCGGAACTGCTTCAGGCACGAGAGGTCGGTGATGCCCTCGAAGGGCAGCGCCGTCAGGTGCTGCAGCATGCGGTGGATGTGCCCCTGGCCCTTGATGGGAGGGACCTCCTGACGGAGCTCTTCCCCGAACGAGAGCAGCGAGACGCGGTGCTGGTTCATGAGGCCGAGGTAGGCCAGCGCCACCGAGAGTCGCAGCGTGGCGACGCGCTTGCGCGGGAACGGCTCCACCATCGAGCCGCTGCGATCGATCAGGATGTGGACGTGGAACTCTTGGATCTCCTCATACAGCTTCACGAAGAGCCGCTCGATGCGCGCGAAGAGGCGCCAGTCGATGGCGCGGAAGTCGTCGCTGCGGGTGTAGTGGCGGTAGTCCTTGAACTCGCGCGTGAAGCCGAGCGCCTGCGTCTGCTGGATGCCCTTCTGCTTGAGCAGCTTGCGCCGGCGCAGCTTGAAGAACAGCGTGCGGAGCCGCTGCAGGAAGTCCGGATCGAAGACCTGATCGACGTCAGCGGCCACCGGCATCCTCCTCGTCGGCAGCCGCGCCTTCGGACGTGCGATCCTCGAGGGCGACGACGCGGTAGGGATCGGACACGGTGTAGAGCGTGTCCTCGTCGGCGTGTCCGCTGGGGCGCAGGACGGGGGTCATGGCGCTGCCCTGGCGGAACTCTGTCATGCCATGGAGCAGGTACTGCACCCATGTCGGCTCGTCGTTGCGCAGCGGCCGCACGGAGTCGGGCCACGACGCGTGGAACACTTCCTTCAGCGTGTTCAGGTTGAGGCAGAGCACGCCGCCGGGTCCGCTGGCGTAGAGGAACGCGCCCTCGCGCGCAGCGTGCACCTGGTAGCGCTGGAAGCCCGCGCTCACCCGCTCGAGGTCGTACGCCGACTGGGTCCCGCGCTCGACGTCCCACAGCACCACGCGTCCGCCCTGGAGCAGCACGAGACGGCTGCCGATGCGACCGAGCGGCGTGCCCGTGACGCGCACCTCGCTGCCGAACAGCGGCAGATCGAGATCGACGACGAGCGCCTCGACGTTGGTCGGGTTCGCGCCCGCCGGGGGGGCGGCACGCAGCAGCAGGAGGCGGTGGCCGAACAGCAAGCCCGTCCGCGATGCGCCATACGGCAGGGGGGCGGCCCACCGCGCCGCGGGGGCGACCACGGCCGTGGCGCGGCCCGGGTTCTTGGGCGACCACGTCTGGGGCGAGCGGCCCCCGGGCGTGAGGAAGGTGGTGACGGTGGGGGCGACGGCGCCGGGGCCGTAGTAGGCGGCCGGGGGGCCACCACTCCAGCCAGGCGGTACCGGACCGGACCACGACCCACCACCAATGCCGATGGCCGGCCGACTGCGTCCACCGAGGAACACGGTCGGCGGAACCGATCCGAAGGGGGCACCGGGCAGGGGCGCGCTGCCAGGGCGCGCCGCCGCGCCGCCGGCGGCCGCCATGCGCGGCCGGCGACTGCGCCTGCCGAACAGCCCGCGGTAGCGCCCGTCCGGTTCCTCCAGCGTGATCGGCACGCGCCGCGCGCTCTCCGGATCGAACGTCCAGTGCACGCGGCCGTCGCTCGCACCCAGGATCGCCGTGCGCGGCCCGAACACCAGGAGTCGCCCGCCCTCGAGTGACAGACCGGAGCCCTGCGCCACGGGCGCCGAGCGGGAGCTCATCTCGAGCGTCCGGTGCCAGCGGACCTTGCCGTCCGCGAGGTCGAGGGACGCGACCTCGCCCGAGCCCGGGTCGTGCACGAACAGCCCCTCGGGCCCGGCGGCCAGCGCCAGTGCCGCGGAGCCGTCGCCGATCTGCGCTTCCCACCGACGTGCGCCGTCGGGTCCGAAGCAGAGCACGCGACCGGAGCCGGGCACGAAGAAGCTGCCCGCAGGCCCGAGCACGGGAACCTGCATCGGGGCGTACGCCTGCGTCTGGGGATTCGTGCCCGGTCGGGTCTCGAACACCCCGGTGTGGGCCCAGAGGACCTTGCCGCTGCGCCGATCGAGTCCGTACAGGTCACCGTCGGTGTCGGCGACGAGCAGTCGCTGCGCATCGAGCGGCTTGATTGCGGTGACGGCTGCCTGGCCGTCGGTCTCGAACACCCAGCGCACGCCCAGCCGGCCCTCGGGGCCGCGGCGGTCGCTCGGCGTGCCGCCGGCGGGCGGCACCGGCGCCTCGCGAGTCAGCAGCTCACGGGCCGAGGACCACGACGCGGCGAGTCCGTCGGGGAACGCGATGCGATCGAGGCGTCGGTCGAGTGCCGCCAGCATCTCGGTGAGGTCGAGCTCGGCATCCGGTTCGGCGTCGTGCTCGAGCTCTTCGCGGGCGGCCTTGCGCCGCTCGGCCAGGATGCGGTCGAGCTCGCCGATGGCCGCGTCGCGGGCGTGCGCTCGCTCGAGTGCGTTGAACACGAATGCGCGCGACCACGAGATCCACAGCGGCAGGTCCTCGGCGGCGGAGAGCCGCTCGACCTCGTCCAGGAGCGCCAGCGCTTCGAGATGACCGGCTTCGGTGCGCAGCGCGACCTGGCGTCCGATGGAGCGCCAGTAGGAGTCGCGCAGATGGTCCTTCAGGTCGATCTCGGTGTCGCGACTGAGCTTCATGCGCGGCACGCCGCGGAGGAGCCGGCGGATCGCACTGCGCAGCTTGTGCTCTTCGCCCGTGCTCGTCAGCGCGACGATCCAGTCCTCCCAGTGGCCGCGATCGGAGGCGGCCACGATCGTGAGGCGCTCGAGGCAGCGGAGCACGTGAACGCCGTCGTCGAGGTCGGTGTAGGCGCGGATGAGGCGCTCGAGCATGCGGACGTCGCTCAGCCGGCGCACCTCGACCTTCTCGAGCAGCGGGCGCGCGAGGTCGCTGCGTTGCCGCGCGATGTGGATCAACGCGAGGCGCGCGCGGTACTCGTTCGCGTGGTCGGGATCGTCGCGCAGCAGGCTGCGGAGCTCGTCCGAGGCGGCCCCCAGGTGGGCGTCGTTGCGCGAGAACCAGCCGCGACCCGACTCTTCGAGGAGTGCTGCCAGCTTGCGGCGCAGGCTGACGCGCACCTCGTTCGGCAGGTCCTCGGAAAGATGGTTCTGCAGCAGGCCCGCGACCGGCTCGACGCGGTCGTTGTCCGCGCTGAGCTCGGCGAACACCTCGAGACGGCCCACGCGCGTCGGGGACCACTCGCCGGCCTCCGCTTCGATGCGGCCCTGCTCGGCCTCCAGGAACGCGACCTCGCTGTCGTAGAAGATGTGGAAGTCGACGGCCTGCTCGAGCCAGCGGCGATAGCGGGCAGGCGTGTCGGCGAGCGGCCGTGCCGCGTCGACCCAGCGCGCGCCGCTCGTGCCGTAGCCCAGGCTGCCCTCGACCTCGATCAGCGCGAGGTGCACGTCGAGGTCGTCACCCTGTGTCTGCATGCGCTCGTTGAGCGCCTTGCGCGCTTCGGGGTAGAGCCACTGCTGCATGAGCAGCTGGATGAGGTCCAGGAAGACGTCCTTCGGCGTCTCGGCGGGAATCGGGGCTGCGAGTACGCGGCGTGCCCCCGTTCGATCTCCGACCGCGAGGTGGCACTCCGCCCACTCGCGGCGGATGTCGAGGCGCGCGGGCACGATGTCGACCACGCGCGCGTAGAGGTCGGCGGCGGTCGTCGGCAACCCACGTCCGCGGAGAAAGCGTGCGGTCTCGAGCAGCCGCTGGACGCGCACGCCGTCTTGCAGCTTCGCGAGCAGGCCGTCGAGCACCTCCTTGGCCTTCTCCTTGCGACCGAGCATGAACAGCGAGCGCACGCGCCGCTCCACGAGATCCTGTCGCTCCGGGAACGCCTCCAGGCGCTGCTCCAGGTACGCGGCGCGCCCGCGTTCGTCACGCAGCCGATCGAAGGTCGCGAGGATCTCCCGCTCGAGCTGCGCGGACGCGGGCAGGCGTTTCCCCGCCTGACGCAGCACCTCCAGCGCTTCACGATGGCGCTCGAAGCCGCTCAGCAGGCGCGCGTGATCGAGCGCCGCCGACTCGTCCTGCGGGCGCTCGTCGCTGCGCGTGCGCGCGTCGGCGAGCATGCGGTCCCGCTCCTCGGCCGAGGAGACGAGACGCGCGCGCCGCCGGAGGATCTCGGAGCGGCGCCAGTAGTCGGCCGTCAACCGCGCGAGCAGCTCGTCCAGACGCCGAGCCGCCTCGATCCGCTTGCCGAGCGCGACCTCGAGGGACGAGGCCAGCAGCTCGATCTCGACGCCATGCTCTGGCGAAGGCCGGGCCTCGCGCGCGGTCACGAGCTCCTTCAAGGCGCGCTCGTGGAAGCCGAACTCCTGCATCTTGCGCGCTGCCCCGAGGTGCGCCTCGGCGCCGCCGCCCATCAGCTCGGCGAGTGCGCCGAGATGCTTGCCGGCGAGGTCGCGCCGGTCTTCCTGGAGCGCCTGGGTGAGCAGCTGCTCGATCCACCGGCGCTTGCGCGTGGGCAGGGTCTCGAGGGAGACGGCCTTGTCCAGCGCTTCGAGCGCGCGGGCATCGCCCGCGTCGTCCAGCAGCGTGTACAGCAGGTGGTGCAGGTAGCCGTTCTTCGGATGGCGCTCGACGGCGGCGCGGACTTCGCGCGGCCCCTCCGGGTCGTTGGTCGCGAGCAACAGGCGCGTGTACACCGTGCGCGCCGAGAGATCCTGCGGGTAGCTCTGGAGGTGCGAGCGGTACACCGCGACGAGCTCTTCGACGCGATCGGCCTTGCGGTAGAGCTCGACCAGCCGCTCCAGGGGCGAGCCCAGCGTCGGATCGTGGTGCAGCGCCGTACGCAGGGGCAGCGAGCGCTTGCGGACCTCCTCCGGCGATAGCGGATCCTCGGCGGCGGCACGGGGGGCCGTCGCGAGGAGCAGCAGCAGCCCCAGGCAGAGCGCCCGGAGCAGCCGTCGTCGATGGAGGCCCACTCGGCTCATGCAGCGTCTCCCGCGGGCGTCGGGACACCCTTGAGCATCTGGTCGATGACGCCGTCCACGTCCACGGCCTCGGCCTCGCCTTCGAAGTTGAGGAGGATGCGATGTCGCAGGGCGGGCTTCGCGACGCGCTGGATGTCGGCGATCGAGACGGCGGTGCGGCCGTCGAGGACGCAGTGGACGCGTGCGGCCCGGATGAGCGTCTGCATGCCGCGCGGGCTGGCCCCGTACGACACGAATCGCTTGACGTCGGCAACGGGACCGTCCTTCTCCTCGGGGTGCGAGGCAAGGACGAGCGCCGCCGCGTAGGACGCCAGCGGATCGGCGACCGGGACGTGCTTGAGGAGGTCCTGGAAGGCGATCAGCTCTTCGCCCTGCATCGAGACGTCGAGCTCGGGCTCCTGTGCACCGGTCGTGCGGCGCGAGATCTCGACGAGCTCGGCCTGGCTCGGGTAGGGGACCTTGAGCTTGTAGAAGAAACGGTCCAGCTGCGCTTCGGGCAGGGGATAGGTGCCTTCCATCTCCAGCGGGTTCTGCGTCGCCATCACGAAGAAGGGACGCGGCAGCGAGAACGTCTCGCCGCCGACGGTCACGTGCTCCTCCTGCATGACCTCGAGCAGGGCGGCCTGCGTCTTCGGGGTCGCGCGGTTGATCTCGTCGACGAGCAGCAGGTTCGTGAACACCGGGCCCTTCTCGAACGAGAAGGCGCGGTGGCCGCTGCTGTCCTCGTTGACGATGTGCGTGCCGAGGATGTCAGCGGGCATCAGGTCGGGCGTGCACTGCACGCGACCGAACTGCACGCCGAGCGCCCGGGCGAGCATGCGCACGAGGTACGTCTTGCCGAGGCCGGGCACGCCTTCGAGGAGCACGTGGCCATGCGACACGATGGCCACGAGCACGTCCTGGAGCATCTCCTCGTAGCCGACGATCGCCCGCTGCAGCTCCGTCTGCATCGCGGCGAAGCGCTCCCGGAACTCCGCGAAGCGGGCCTCGAGCTTCTCGGGTTGGACGGTGGCCGTTGCCGCGTCGTTGTCGTTGGTCGTCACGGGAACCTCCCTGGGGTGCGCCGGCCGGCGCGGGGCGAGCGGAGTGCGCTGCGGGGGCGGAGGACGCCCCCGCGTGGGCGTCACTTGCTCTCGGACTCCAGCTGCTTGCGCAAGGCCGTGAAGTAGCGCAAGACGTGCTCACGGCGCGAGAGGGGCAGCGGCTCGGACGCCAGCGCCTCCTCCTGCACCTTCAAGAACTCGATGGCGATGTCGCGCTTGCTGCGCGTGGAACGCTCGCGGCGATCCTGCGGATCGCGCACGGACATCGTGGAGGGACCGTCGTTGCCGATGCGCGCCTCGACGGTCTCGTCCTTGTTCGTCTTCAGCCGGCGCGTGGGGGAGCTGCCGAGCCCGGCCGTCCCCGTGCCGGCCGTCAGGCCGCCGGTGCCACCACCGCCCTGACTGCCGGTCGATCCGCCGCTGCTGCCTGTGGACCCCGAACTGGAGCCCGCACCTGAACCGCCTCAGGTACCACCCGAGCCGCTTCAGGTGCCGCCGCTCTGGCTGCTTCAGGTGCCGCCAGGCGGGGTGCCGGGTGTCGGCGGCTGACCGCCGCTGCCTGGGCGCGTGCCGGGAATCGGAGGCGGACCCGCCTGCCCACTCTTCGACGCTCAGGTCGGGCACGGAGGCTTGGGCGGTCCAGCGGTTCCAGGAACGGGTGCGCCGCTGTTCTGCCCGCTGTTCGAGTTGTTGCCCGGCTGACCCGTTCCCGGAGTGCTGGACGAGTTGTTGCTGCCCGGGCGCTGGCTGCCCAGCGAGAACTTCACAGGCTGCGAGCCGACGCGCGAGAGGCCGCCCTTCGAGAGGCCGGCGATGCGCCGCATCGCGCCCTGATTGTTGCCGAGGGCCTTCTGGCCGGACGCGCGCAGGTTCTGCGCGAGGCGCTTGAGCGCGTCCATGTTGCGCAGCCGCCGGGCCATCTGCTGATAGCGGCGCGCGAGACGATCGAACTCGTCGGCGGCACGCTGGGGCTTGCTCTCGTCGAGCTCGGCCTGCGCCGCCGTCATGTGCTGTCCGAGCAGCGTCTTGAGGTCGTCCGCCGTCGCGGCCTCGAGGCCCTTCGTGAAGGCGCTCTCGATGCGCTTGCGCGCTTCGAGGGAGAGGTTCTCGGCGCGCAACCGGCGCGCCAGCTTCTGCGACTCGGTGGATGCGTCGTCGAGCTTCTGGCCGCGCAGTGCGCCGGCGAGTTCCGCCGTGTCAGCGTGGCGCTCCAGCTCGGCGAGCATGGCGCTCGTCAGCTTCTCGCTGCCGGCGCCCAGCATCTCCGCCAGCTTCTCGGCGTCGCGGGCGCGCTTCTCCAGCTCCTGCAGGACGTCGCGCGCGGACTTGTCCTTCTCCAGGTTGGCCATCTTCTGGGCGCTGTCCTTGAGCTTTGCCTTCAGCTCTTCGAGCTTCTCGCGCTCCTCGTCGGAGAGGCCCTTCTCGAGCTTCTCCAGCGTGCGGGCTTCCTCGTCGAGCGACTCGCCGACGACGGCGGCCTGCTCCGTGGCGTCTTCCTCGGCCGGGGGCAGCGCTGCTGCCGGCAGCCCGAAGAAGGCGACGACCAGGAACACGAACGGTGCCACGATGCTCGCGGGAGCGGCCCGCACGGGCACGGCCTCGTCGAGCTTGCGTGCTGCCGACTCGAGGGCGGCGTGAGCCCGCCGCAGGTGGAGCTCCGCGCCGGGCCCCCGCTGGGGGTCGCGCGCCAGGGCGTAGGCGGAGACGAACATCTCATGCGTGCCCGAGCGCTCGTCGAAGAGGGCGAGGGCGGCGGTGTGACCCGGGTCGCGCAGGCGGCTCCAGACGGCACAGCCGGCGACCCACAGGAGCACGGCCACGATGGCTGTGGCGAAGACCGCACGGGCGATGACGGGCAGCTCGCTCGTGCCAGTCAGCCAGGCGGCGGCGAGGCCCACGACCGCCAGGCCGAAGAGGGGCAGTGCCGTGGCGCGGAGCGCGTCGAGCCAGCGGGCCGTCCAGATGCGGCGCTCGACGCGACGCGACAGCCCCAGGAACGGCGCGGCAGCGTCCGCCTCGGGGGGCGGCTTGGCCGGGCGGGGATCGGCGTGAATCATGAGGCAGGGCCTTTTCTAGTGGATCGGACGAACTAGATCTTGTCCAGAAGCCTGCGAATGCGGCGTTCGACTTCGGGGTCCTTGGTCTCCCGCAGCGCCTGCTGCAGGGACTGCTTGGTCAGCTCGCCGAGCTCGGCCAGCGCGGAGCTCGCGGCCTCGCGCTTCTCCCAGCTCGGGTGCCCGAGGTCGCGGATGAGCGTGCGGATGCGGACGCGCAGGACCTCGGGGACGATGGGGGTGGGGACGAGCACGTCCACGATGTCGCGGACGGGAACGCGCAGCGTTCCGCGTGCGGTCTCCACAGGGACCACGAGCTCGCGTAGCTCACCGGTGATGTGGCCGCCGCCCCAGACCTCCGCCCTGAAGCGCAACGTGTCAGCGGGCCCGGGCCGCTCGCCGTCCAGCTCGTTGTGGAGCACGCGCAGCTGCGACGGCGGCTGCGGCACGGTGCCCCCGGGGGCGAGGAAGTGGAGCGCGTCCAGGTCGATGCGGCCGACGAACAGGTCACCGCCTGCGAGGACCAGGTGGGGGCGCAGGAGCTCGCCGATGTCGTCTTCCTGACCCGGGCGCTTGCGACGCACGACGGCGATCCGGCGGATCTGGTGCGGACGGAACGTCACGCTACCGAAGAGGTCGCTCTTCATGGCGAGCGGACCGTCGCGCACGAAGGCACGGAAGCGGCTCTCGTCGCGCAACTCCACCCAGTACCCGGGCAGGTCCTCGCCGGCGAGGTAGAGGCGCTGCAGCTCCTCGATGGCGATCGTCATCTCGCCCCACTGCGTGGCCACACGGATGGACTCGGTCTCCTTCTCCGTGCGCAGGCGGTTGCCCTCGAAGGTCTCGATCAGGTACGCGACGTCGGCGCCTGCCGGCACGAGCGCCGGGGAGTCCCCCTCGGCATCGCCGGACTTGCGCGTCTTCTCGCGCAGGACGAGGCGGTCGACCTTCTCGATGTCGAGGTCGATCGCCATGCCCGAGGACATCTCGAAGCGTAGGGCCTTGGCGGTGATGGCCCCGACCAGCTTCTGGCCGTCGCGCAGGTAGACGCGCGGCTCGAGCTGGGCGTGGCGCGAGCCGACGAGCGCGGCGACGCGATCGAACGGCACGTCGACCCGTCCATGCGCCGTCTCCACCTCCAGCTGCGCGCAGGTCGCCGTGCCCTGCAGAAGCGTCTGGTCCGAGAAGGCCAGCTGGTCGAGGGAGGTCGGGGGGATCTCCAGGACCTGCTCGATCGTCGGGATGCCGCCGTCGGAGCCTGCGCCGCGCGAGCGCGTGTTGACGAGACCGCGACGCACGTCCTTCGGCAGGTCGCGTGTCCAGCGCCGGCTGCGGAAGGGCTTGAAGTGCTTGTCCAAGGCCGAGGGGGACGGCATCGAGGCCATGCGCAGGATGACGCCCCCGTGGGCCAGCGCCACGCGGGAGCGCGGAGGCAGCTGGAGGTTGTAGTGGAACTGCAGCTGGTGATTGTTGCTGTTGAGCACCGAGGGCTTCACCCGGCTCGATGCGCTGCAGAGGTAGTAGAGCGCCGCGCCCTGGACCGGAGAGCGCATGAGGCCCGCGACCCCGGACTCCTTCTTCTGCAGCACGCCCGACACGGCCCGGCCGGTGTTCGTAACCACCCGCTGGTAGCGGCTGTTCAGCTGTGCGAAGACGATGACGGAGGCCTGCACCGGCTGGGCGGAGGTGTTGCGCAGCACCTCCACGACGCGCACGCCGCCCAGCTTGCGGTCGACCTTGAAGCGGCGCTGCACCTCGATCGCGCCGATCCGGCCCTCGAGGACGTACTCTCCGCCACCGGGCTTCATGAGACGCCGCTGTACGTTCAGCCCGCTGCGGTTGATCGTGAATCCGGAGTAGAGCCAGCCGTACTGCGACTGCACGCGGCCGTGCTGGTCGCAGGTGTAGGCCATGCCGTGGACGTCGTTCTGCGCCCGGTAGTTGGCCGGTACGAGCTTCTCGGCCGCCGCGGCATCGGGACCTGTACCGAGCAGCGCCAGCGAGGCGAGAGCGAGCAGGGCGAGCGGAAGATGGCGCATCAGTTGCCCCCCTTCCCGCCGGGCGCGTCCTTCTTCGGGGCACTGTCCTTCGGCGGGGCGTCCTTGGGCGCGTCTCCGCTCTCGGGCTTCGCGTCCTCCGGCTTGGCCTCGTCCACCTTGCCGTCTCCCGGTTCATCCGGCCCGGGCTCCGCGGGGGGCGGATACCAGCGGTAGCCGCGGAGGTGGAGCACTGGGGCGCGGCAGAGCCCGTACGGCGTCTGCACCGAGATCAGTCGCTCACGGAGCCGCCCGTTCAGGGTCTCGCCCGACTTCAGCGTGAACACGAAGGCCGGGCGGATGCTCTCGTCCTCGTCGTCGCGTTCGATCTTCAGGATCTGGTCGATCCGGATGGCGGTCGAGCCGGCGAGGGTGTCGGCGTGAAGCTGCTCGTCGGCCAGCGCGCCGACGAGGAAGCACTCGCCGGCCAGGCGCGTGTGCGTCGCCAGCGGGCCCGTCGTCTCGCCATCCTCGTTCTTGGCGAGCGGAACGTCGACGCCGTTGCGCTGCCACGCAGCGATGGAGCCGGGCTCCACCTCGACAGGACCGAAGCGCAGGCTCTCGACCTTCAGGGAGCCACCCTGGATCGCGACGGGAACGCGGGAGCCGTTGCGCGTGAGGATCCAGAGCCCCGGCACGGGCTCGCGCATGAAGTCGATGCGGACCGCCTCCTCCAGCGGGAGGTCGAGATCGCCCCACGGCGTGACGGCGTCGAGCTGCCCGCCTTCCGCCTTGGCTAGCGCGAGTCGTGTGCCGTCGAGCTGCGTGAGGAAGGCCGCCGAGCCCGGCTTGAGCTTCCCGTCCGCTGCGTCCTTGGGGAGGAAGAGCGCATCGATCCCGGCGGGATCGAGCGGGATCTCGAGACCGGCCTGCGTGACGAACTGAAGCTGCTCGGCGCGGACGGCGCCTGCGAGCACCTCGCCGTCGCGCAGGTACAGCCGCATCGAGCGACCGCGGTTCGCGCCGCCCAGCAGCACCGCGACCTCATCGAAGGGCACGCTCGCCTCGCCGAGCCGCGTCGCGACCTGCAGCGTCTCGCCCAGCACCTCGCCCTTGAGCGGCTTGTCGCGCTCGATGAGCACGACGGAGTCGTCGCCGCGCTCAACCTCGTAGGCCGCCGCGACCTCGCGAATCGCCTGGTCGGCCGGGCGGTTCGCGGAGAGGGAGGCCGTGCCGCCGGCCGAGCCGACGTGGTTGACGAGTGCACTGCGCACCGCGCCGGGCAGCCCCGCTGCCCACTTGCGCTCGAGGAACGGCTCGAACTCGGCCTTCAGTTGCTTGCCCATGGGCGGGCCGCCCCAACGTCGTTGCGCGACGCTGTGAAGCACTGCGGCCGACTTGCCGGCAGCGATCTTGACGACCCAGGTGAAGGTGAACGTGCGGTTGCTCTTGACCTGGATCTGCGGCACGACCTTCGAGCGGGGCGTCCGCAGCTGGAACAGGACGCTGGGTCGCGAGCCGCCGCCGTGGACGGCGATCAGGCCGGACTCCTTCTTCTCCAGCGGGCCGTTGAGGACGCCGCGACCCTGATCCGTCATCACCTGCTGGCAACTGCTGCCGAGCATCGAGCGCATCTCGAGGGTCACGGTGACGGCCCGCTTGCTCTTGTTCTGCAGGACCTCGACGTAGCGGGCGGCGCCCTTGACGAGGTCGAGACGGATGCGACGCGTGATCGCGATGTCGCCCACCGCGCCCCGCAGAACGTACTCGCCGCCGTCCTTGGTCTGCATCGGCGGCCCGCTGGCGCGGAAGTCGCCGCCGTTCACCTTCATGTTCATGGCGCCGTCGAAGCAGTCGTTCGTGCCGTCGCGGATGACGCCCTGGGTGTTCGGATCCCAGTTGAAGCCCAGCTGGTCGCCGCGGTTCATCTGGTTCGTGGCGAGCGGCTTCAGCTTCTCCTTGGCCTCCGCGGGCCGGACGACCGGCCCCAGCAGCAGGGCGGCACTCAGCAGGGAGAGCACGAGCAGGGCGGCGACAGGGCCACGGAGTGCGTGTCGAGACCGGGGCATGCAACCTCCACCCTGAGCGGATCACCCAGATGCATCTTGCAACGAATCGTAGCCGTCGTTGTGCAACAGGTCTGTCAGATCCGGGAATCCGCGCGGACGCCACCAGCATGGACGCCGTTCGACCCCATGGGCTTGCGCACCGTCTCGTGGCCGGCACGCAGCGGTGCCCTGTGGGGGACAACGGCGGCCTCCCCCTCGCGGTTCAGATGTCGAGCGCCGCCGCCGCGCGGTCGTACTGCCCGGGCTGGACGTACAGGATGTAGCCGAAGCTGCCGCGGCCGTCGGTCACCGCGGTCGAGGCGTAGACGTCCACGTCGGCCTGGTGCAGCAGGGCGTGGATGTTCGCGAGCACGCCGAGCTCATCATCGCCCTGCACGAGCAGGGCGGGGTGCGGACCGTCCAGCGGAGCGCCGGCCTGCTCGGCCGCGTGGCGGAGCTTGCCCTCATCGTCCGGGAACAGAGCGAACTGCGTGCGCGTGGGCCCCAGGGGTATGGCCGTGAAGGCGAGCAGGTTCACGCCGAGTCCCGCGAAGCTGTTGAGGACGCGGTGCCCCTCGCCGGGTTCGTCCTTGATCGACATGTAGTAGTAGTTGCTGCGACGGACCGTGAACGCCATGGCGGATCCTCCGGTCGCGGCGCAGCGCAGGGGAACCCCTACACCTGCCGTGCCGTGGCGGATGTCAGGCGGCTAGGGCGCACACGGACTGCGCACTGGGTCGCCGCGCGCAGCCCGAGTGCGGAATCTCCCGCGCTTGCGTTCGGGTCAGCGAGCTAGGTCCTTGCGTCAGCGAGCCAAGTCCCTCGCGCTAGCGAGCGAGATCCCTCGCGTCAGCGAGCAAGGTCCCTCGCGTCAGCGAGCGAGATCCCTCGCGTCAGCGAGCTAGGTATTGCCCGCCGTTGTCGGTCGCCAGGCGCTCCAGGAACCCCTTGTTGTGGTTCTCGCCCACGCCGATGGTGTGGATCGTGATGCCGCGCGACTTGTTCATCTTGTTGACCTCGCGCAGGATCACGCCCGGGCGGATGAACTTGCCACGCGAGGGTGCGCCGTCCGTCATCAGGAACACCGTGTCGGCGCCCTTGTCGCGGTTCTTGCTCGCGCTCGTGCCGCTGATGATGTTGAAGGCCTGCACCATGGCGTCGTAGATGTTGGTCTGCATGTCCGCCTGGACGTGCTTGTCGATCCAGTCGTAGACCTTCTCCTTGTTCTTCTTCGTGGCGACGACCATCTTGCCGGGCTTGTAGACCAGCACGTCCGTCGAGAAGAGCACCACGTTGAAGCTGGCAGCGCCGCGCTCGTCCTCGTCGCGCGCAGAGAGCCCGCGGATCGCCTTCTTGAGCTCGTCGCGGCACACGTCGATCTTCGCCGGCTTGTCCTTGGGATCGTCGTCGGTTCGGCGCATCGAGCCGGAGATGTCGGCGACGAAGATGATGTGCTTGCTGTCCGTACGGATGCCGTAGAACGACGTGCTGTCGGCGTTTGCCTCCGTCTTGACCGGCATGCGCGGCGGATCGTCCAGCACCGGACCTTCGCGCGGGATGCGCTTCCAACGTGCGATCACGTCGTCGCGGTTGGACGGCCACCAGGACTGCCAGGCTTCGAGGACCGCCTTGACGGTCTCGCCGACGATGGCCGACATCGTCTGGAAGATCCGCCTGCGAACGACGCCTTCCTCCTTGGCGGCCCGAGCCAGAAGCGCGTCCATCACCGCCACGTCGCGGTAGAAGACCAGGCCGTCAAGCGCAGACGAGCGCACCTGCCACGACTCGTTCTCGAGTGCGCGCAGCAGGACATCCTTGCCGCGTTCGCTGTTCTGGCGGCCGAGAGCTTCGAGCGCAGCGTGCTGCAGATGCGGATCCCGCGACTCCGCGTGCTTGATCAGAATGTCCGTCACGGCATCGCCGCGTACGTAGCCCAGCGTCGCCACGAGCTCGGCCTGCTCGGGACCCTTGCCGCGAGCGGCCACACGCAGCAGCTCCTTCACGGCCTTGTCGAACTCTTCGCCCTTCACGTCGCGCAGGACGCGGATCGCGGCCATCTTCACGGCGCGCACGAGGTCGTGCTCCTGCATCGCACGGTCGTAGCGCTGCATGAGGCGCTCACGGGCCTTGATCATCTCGCCCGGGTGCTTCGGCAGCGCACCGAGCCACTTGCCCTCTTCGCTGTTGAGGTTGACGCTGAAGGGCGGCGGCTTCTCACCCTTCTTCTCGTAGCGCTCCCTGTGCTTGCGCACGCGCTCTTCGCGCTGGCGCTCCAGCCGCGACGTCTTCTCCTGCCACGCCTGCATGCCTTCGTCGTACGCAGCGAGCAGATCGGCGGCGTGGCGGCGCTGGCGCTTGAGGGCGTCCATGAGCAGCTTCACCGCGCGCCCGTCCTTGCTGCGCGCGAGCTTCTTCACGAGGCCGGAGCGGGTCTGGAGACCGGACTTGTCGGGCTTGAAGCCCTTCTTGAACTCGCTCTCGAGCGGCCTCCACTCCGGAAGCTCGGCGTCTGCGACGCCGGCGGGGAGGAGCAGTCCGGCAGCGATGAGCAGCAAGGCCGGTAGGCGGGTGGTGCGTGCCATGCGGGATCTCCAAGTCGAGCGCCCCAGTATCGCACACGGCGAGCGCTCGTGCAGGCGGTCCGGCTAGGCTACGGCATGCGCAGAGGACTCCTGGTCGTCACGTTGCTGTGTCTCTGCTGGACGTCCGCACGTGGCGAACCGGTAACGCAGCAACCGGTCCTGCGGCTGCTCCCCCTTGCCGAAGGCGTGCGCGACGTGCTGAACCGAGGCGGTGATGCAGCGGCGTTGCGCAAGAAGGACGAGTACCGGCGCGCGCGTGCCGCCGGCGTCGACCTGGCGAACATCACGGACGATCCGGTCGTAGCGCACGGCATGCGTGGAGGACGCCTGTTCTACGTCTTCTACAAGAAGCTCGAGCGCGCCTACGGCGCGCGACAGTGGATCGTGCAACGCATCAAGAGGACGGAGCGGAACTGGACAGCGGGAGCGAGTGAGCCCGAGACGAAGGTGACCTATCAGGTCGAGGCCTTCAAGCTGTTCGCCGGCGAGCAGAAGCGCGGGGATCAGCATCACGGCGGGTACACGCTGGGCGAGCGTGAACGCCGCGAGATCGTGAAGGAGTACGAGATCGGCTTCGCGGATGTGCCGGGTACGGCGGAGGGCGACGCCTGGCCGTGGAAGGCATCGACGCTCTTCGAGTACCTGGCGCGCTATGGACCGAGCCGGACGCTGTATGACAAGGTGCGCTTTCGCAACTCGTTGCGCTGGTCGTTGACGGTTCGACTCGGTCGCGACGATCGCTACGAGGTGCTGTCACCGGAGCTGGGCATCGAGGTTCCGAAGCAGGCGACGGATCCCGCGCGCACACTGCCGCAGCCGATCGCCGCCGGCAAGGACCTCGTGCTCGTGCGGGGGAGCGGTCTCGCCGGTGCACAGGACTTCGACACCTGTGTGCGGCTGGCCGGCCCGATCGTGCAGAGCCGGCCCGCGGGCAAGTCCAACACGAACGTCATGCTCGCCGCCGGGCTCATGATCAATCGCCGCAGCGACGGATCGGTGAACACCGTGCAGACCCGCTCCGGCTTCGCCGGCGCGACGCGTGCGGGCATTCGCGTCGGATCCCCGCGCTGGGCCGTGCTCAAGGCGTATGGACAGCCGAAGGACGCGAAGGTGAGCGCGGCGTGGTGGCACTACGGCGACATCGGCTTCTGGTTCGACGGCCTCGATCGGGTGGGGCGAATCTACGTACGGAAGACCAACAAATAGCCTGTCGGTGGCGTGCTCTAGCGTGGTGGCATCTAGAGGTGCCCCATGATCGAACCCACGCCCCGCGGCACGGGACAGCCCACTTCCGGCCCTTCCTCGCCCGCGGCCTCCAACGAGGTCGAGTGTCCCGAGTGCGGCAGCACGTTCGAGGTCACGGAGGCCCTCACGAAGGGCATCCGGGAGCAGGCGCTGCGCGATGCCACCGCGAAGGCGGCGGAGAAGTTCAAGACCCGCATCCGCGAGGAGCGAGCCCGAGCGCGTGAGGACGCCGCCGCTTCTGCACAGCTCGAGATCGACGCCCTGAAAGAGCGCGCCGCGTCGGCGATCGCCGAGTCGAAGGACGCCAAGGCACGTGAGCTCACGCTGCGCAAGGCGATGGAGAGCTTCGAGCAGGAGAAGCAGGACTGGGACCTCGAGAAGGAGCGGCAGCGTGAGGCGCTGCGTGCAGAAGCCGTCGCCGCGGCCGAGAAGGCCGCCGCCGAGGCTCAGGCCGCCGAGCTCCGGCGCAAGGACGAGGAGTTCAGTCTTCTGCTCAAACAGAAGGACGTCGAGCGTGACGGGCTCAAGAAGCAGGTGGAGGATCTCAACCGTCGTCTCAAGCAGGGCTCCCAGCAGTCGCAGGGCGAGGCGCTCGAGGTGACGCTCGAGGAGCTCCTGCAGCGCGAGTTCCCGTTGGACGAGATCGAGTCCGTGCCGAAGGGCATCACCGGCGCCGACGTCGTCCAGCGCGTCCGCACGGAGGCGGGCATCGAGTGCGGCACGATCCTGTGGGAGGCGAAGCGCACGAAGCACTGGACGGCCGGCTGGCTGCCGAAGCTGCGCGACGACCAGCGTGCGCTGAAGGCCGAGCTGGCCGCGCTCGTGTCGACCGTGCTGCCCAAGGACGCGAAGCCCGTCTCGCAGATCGACGGCGTGTGGGTCAGCGACTACGCGTGTGTCTCCGGCCTTGCGCGACTGCTGCGTCTCAGCCTCCTCGAGGCCGCGAAGGCGAAGCAGGCGCTGGTGGGCAAGAGCGAGAAGATCGACATGCTCTATGCCTACTTCTCCGGACCCGAGTTCAAGAACCGCATCGAGGGGCTGCTCGAGCCCTTCTCTGCCATGCGTGCCGACCTCGAGAAGGAGAAGCGCGCCATCCAGCGTCTCTGGGCGGCGCGTGAGAAGCAGATCGAGCGAGCGCTCGGCTCGACCTCGGGGCTCTACGGCGATCTGCAGGGCATCGTCGGTGCGAGCCTGCCGGAGCTGGAGGCGTTCGACCTGCCGGCGCTGGAAGAGGGGGATTAGACCCGCCTACGAGTCCCCAAGGGCCTTCTTGAGGATGTCGCCCAGCGTGGGCTCGGCCGGGCGATCGCGCTCGAGCACCTCGCGGATCGTGTCGTCGTCCGCCACGTCGTCGGTGAGACGATCGCCGCGCTCCGTCAGGAGCGAGAGTCCGATCCGCCGGCGCTCGTAGTCCACCTCGTGGATGCGCACGGCCAGCTCCTGGCCGACACGCACGACGTCCTTCGGCGTGTTGATGGCGACGGGCGAGAGCTGCGAGATGTGCGCGAGGCCCTCGATGCCGTCCGCCACCTCGACAAACGCGCCGTAGGAGGCGATGCGGGTCACCTTGCCCGGTACGACCTGCCCGCGCGGGTGGTCGCGCACGAACGCGTCCCACGGATCCTCGATGAGCGCCTTCTTGCTGAGCGAGATCCGCTTGCCGCCTTCCTCGATCTTCAGGATCTGGACCTCGACGAGCTCGCCCTCCTCGAGATGGTCCTTGGGGTCCTCGACGCGCTTGTGGGCGATCTCGCTGACGTGCAACAGACCCTCGACGCCGCCGAGATCGACGAACGCGCCGTAGGCCTCGATGCGCGTCACCTGGCCCTTGACGACCTGGCCGACACCGAGCGTGCTTGCAGCATCCGTGCGCCGCTGGTCGCGCTCGCGCGCAAGGATCCCGCGCCGGGAGACGACGAGGCGCCGCTTCTCACGCTCGACCTCGATCACCTCGACCTCGAACTTGCGGCCGATGTACGGGTCCAGCTCCTCGACGCGATCCAGCTCGATGTGCGACACGGGCAGGAACGCCGTGAGCACGCCGGCCTGGAGCTCGAGGCCGCCCTTGTTCACGGCCTTGACCTCGGCGGCGAAGAGCGAGCCGACCTCGAGGCCGTCCCATTCCGCGGCCTGCGCCGTGCGTCGCACGGAGCACAGGTAGAGCGACTCCTTGTCGTCGAAGTCCTCCACGAACACCTTGATGCGCGTGCCGGGCTCCGGCAGCTCGGCGAACTGCGCGGCGGGCACCACACCCTGTGTGCGCGGTCCGAACTCGAGGAAGACGTCCTGCTTCCCGACCGCGCTCACGAGGGCTTCGTGGAAGCGGCCCGGACGCACTTCGACCTCCGGGCGCTGCGTGGTGCCGAGGAGCTCGCGGCCTGCGATCTCCAGCACGGTGTTGTCGCCCAGCGCGTCTGCGATCTCGCGCTCCAGCTCATCGCCATCCCCGGAGGGCTTCGTGGGGTCGTCGCTCATGGCGGCAGGGTACCCGCCGTCACGGCGCGGGTCGCGCCTACGGCGAGCGCACCGTGCGAGGGCAGGAGGCCGTCCTAGGGAGCAGGCCCGGTGTGGCGCGAGGGGCCGGTGTAGTAGAAGTCGGGCGTGTCGCCCGTACCCCGCTTGCGTCGGCCCTCGATCATCGGCAGGCCGACGCCCAGCAGCAGCACCGCCGCGACGAGGGAGAGGGCGTGGAAGATGGGCAGCAGGAGCCAGCCCAGGATGGTGCCGCCGGCGCACAGCGCACCGCAGAGGATCAGGAGCGGCGCCTGACCTCCGGGCTTCGGCCCGGCCGGCTCCTCGAAGCGCGCCGGCGCGCCCTCGCCGACCGTCTCGGTGGGGGCTGCGAACCCCGAGGCCGCCTCGACGTCCCGTGGCAGCTTCGACAGTCCCTGGCGGTTGGCCGCCAGGATGCGATCCGCGTCCTTCCGCGGCGTGCGGTCGTCGGCGCGGAAGAGGGCGAGGAACGCATCGCGGTCGTCCTCCCGCAGCCAGCGGTTGCCCCGGCGCTCCGCCTTGACCGTGGTCATGTCCCGACCCATGTCGTCATGGCCGGGGTGGACGACCGTCTCCTCCTCGCGCTCGTCGAAGATGCGCCGCAGCGTCTCGTACCAGGCGTGCGGATCGCTGCCGGGCGCGTCGCGCAGGCCGACCGTGCCGATGAGCAGGGTGTCGCCGGTGAACAGCGCGCCCGGCGCCTCCAGCACGAGCGCGTCCTGCGTGATCCCGGCCGCGTGATGGACGCGCAGCGCCTGCTCGCCCAGCGCAAGCTCGGCGCCGTCGTCGGGGCGGACCGTGGCGATCTCCGACTCCGCCGACGGGTGGGTGACGATGTCGCCCCCCGCGCGCTCCCTCAGCGCCGCCGCCCCGGAGATGTGGTCCCCGTGGGCGTGGGTCTCGATGATCCAGCGGAGGGCCGCCCGCTGCTCCGAGAGCGCCTCGGTCGTCTCCTTGAGGTGGTCCAGGAGCGGGTCCACGACGCACGCCTCGCGCGACTCCGGGTCGACGACGACGTACGAACGGCACCCGCGCGGGTGGCGGATCGGCACGACTTCGACACGGCGGGGATCCCGAACCATGGCGCCATGCTCCCTGCAGGGGGGGACGGGCCGTCGCTCGGACGGCTATGCTGCGCCCATGGGAGTCCCTCGGCACATGAGAACCGTCCTCGCGTTGTGCCTCGTCGTCCTCACCGCAGGAGCCGTGAGCGCGGAAGAGGGGGACCGGCGACCCGACGTCCCCTTCCTCGGGCTCGGGCCGTTCGACGCCTTCGATCCCGCCTATCGGGATGCTGCGCACCTCGAGCGGCTTGCCGACCTGGGCCGGGTCCTGGCCCGCACCACGCCGATCGACTGGGGCACGATCGAGGCCCAGCCGCCCAGGTCCGCCCCGCCCCGCTACGACTGGAAGACCCTCGACGAGGCCGTGCTCGTCTGGCAGCTGAGCGGTCTCGAGCCGGTGCTCGTGCTCAGTCCCCGCAGTGGGTGGGCCGGCGTCCCCGTCAAGGCCTCGGCCTGGGCCCAGCGCGTGCGTCGCACGCTTCCGGCAGCGGAGTCGGACGCGGCCCTGCGCACGGCCGGCGGCTGTGCACCGCCCCAGCCCGGCCGCTGGAAGGCGTGGGAGCGCTTCGTGCGCGATGTCGTCGAGCGGTACGACGGGGACGGACGCGCCGACATGCCCGGGCTCCGTGGGGCTGTTCGCCACGTGCAGATCCTCGGGCGCCTCGAGCCCGCCGCGTGGCTTGGCAGCGCCGAGGACTACCTCCGTCTCTTGCACCATGCGGGCCTGGGTGCGAAGTCGGCTGCCGAGACCACGCGCATCGTCACGGCCTCGGTCGACCTGGCAGCAACGGGCCACGCCCCGCACCCCGACCGACGGGAGTGGGACTACCGCATCGGACAGCTCGTGCCGGCCGACGCACCGCTGGCGAGGCTGGAGGTGACGCGCCGGTTCGAGCACATCCGCCGTCTGCTCGCGATGCCGCGGCTGTACGAGGTGCTCGCGCACGCAGGCAATGCGCACCTTGCCGACGACGTCGCCAACCTGCGCTTCCTGCGTCGGCATCTCGACGAGCATGCCGGCGGAGACACCGGGATCTGGCTGGTCGACAACCCGACGCGCAAGCTCGGTGGCGCGCGCGTCCCCGGCGCGGTCGCGCCCAAGGGGGACGAGGTCAGGCTTCGGCGCCGATGGCTGCCGGCTGCCCGCAATCCCGCGCACAGCCGTCATGCCGAGGCCAAGGCCTGGCTGCGGCGAGGTCAGGCCTACGACTTCGTGCGCGGTGTGGCGCGGGCGCGGGCCGCCGGTGCCGACGCCGTGCTCGCCCTGGCTCCCTTCGACCGATTGCCCGCCGGGCATCCCGGGGGTCGCGAGGCGGGCGATCAGGGGTTCCTCGCGGAGGCTGCGAACCGCGACGCGCCGGCTGCGGGCGTTCGACGTACGCCCGCCTGGTGGGCCCTCCGGCAGATGCACCGTCTGCTGGGTACGCACCGGTCGGCAGGCGAGACCTCCATCGGCGCGCCGGGACGCAGCGTCGTGTTCCGCCTTCCCTCGAAGCGATCGCGACCGTGGATCGCCTTGCTCATGCTCGACGCGCGACTCTCCTGGGCCGGCGCGCCTGGCGAGCCCCTGCCCGTACGCGACGTGCTCATACCGCTGCCCAGTGGCCACTACGTCCTCGAGTCGCTGCGTTTGGGATCCGAGGCACCGAAACGACGCCGCGTCCAGGTGAAGGACGGCATGCTGCGGCTGGCGCTGACCCCCGCCCCGGTCTACGTCATTCCGGCCGACGCACCCGCGCGCTGAGCAGGCGCGGCCGAAGGGCATCGCATAGGATCCCGCCTACGTGTCCCGCGCACCCTCGACCATCCTCCAGCGTCTGCGCCGCGCCCGCCTCGCGCAGCAGGTGCTGCTCACGTTGCTCGTCGCCGGCGTGCGGATCCTGATGGCATTTCCCGCTCGTTGGGTCCTCCGCCTAGGCGATGCGTTCGGCACCGTCCTGGCGCTCCTCAACGGGCGCGCGCGTCGTGCCGCGTACGCGAACCTGCGGGCGGTCTTCGGACCCGACTTCCCGCGCTCGGAGTGCAAGCGCATCGTCCAGTCCGCGTGGCGCAGCCTCGCGCGCTCGGCGTTGCTGCTCGCCTACCTGCAGCCGGTCACGCCCGAGCGCTATCGTCGTTGGGTCGACGTGCCGGAGGACTTCGAGCAGACCCCGCACCTGCAACGCCTCTTCAAGGAAGGAGGCGTCATCGTGTCGGGGCACGTCGGCAACTGGGAGCTCCTGCTCGCCCTGCGCATCCTCTTTCCCCATCTGCCCCCGACCGTGTTCCTGGCCGAGGCCGTACCGCACGAGCTGATCAACGACATGCTGGCGCGGCTACGCAGTCACGGCGACCTGCAGATGGCGCTGCGCCGTGGGGGAGCACGTGCCGTCGCCCGCGTCGTCTCCGACGGGGGCATCGCAGCCCTGCTGGTCGACCGCAATGTCCGCCGGCGCCAGGGTGGCATCTGGGTGCCGTTCCTCGGCCTGGAAGCCCGCACAACGCCTCTCGCGGCCTGGGCCGCGCTGCGCTACGACAAGCCCATCCACCCGATGTTCTGCCTGCCCGGAAGCGACGGGCGCTACCGCATCGTCACCCACGAGGACGTGACGCTCGGAGTCGAGGCGTTTCCGGAGGAGCAGCGGCCCTTCGAGGTGATGCGGCGGATCAATGCGGTGCTCGAGGAGTACGTCCTTGAGGATCCGAAGCTCTGGCAGTGGCGCCTGAAGCGATTCAAGAGCCGTCCCACGGCCGAGCGGGGCCGCTACCCCGCCTACAGCGAACACGATCCGGACTGAGTTCTCGGGCTAGACTCCGGGCCATGCCGGAGTCCGAGGTCTTCCATTCACCGGCGCTCCACCTCGGACCGCTCGAGGTCGTCGAGAAGCCGTCCCGAGCGCGCCGTCGCCTCCGCGGGGCGCTCGCCAAGCTCTGGGTCTCGAGCTTCCTGGCGACCGGCGCGCGCAAACTGCCGGCTCCGGTGCAGCGGGGGGGGCTGAGGCTCTTCTCGGTACCCGTCCAGCTGGCCGCGCCGCTACCGGGCAACCAGCTGCTGAGCGCCTGCCGGACCCTGTCGACGCTCGCGGCCCGTGCCGGCTACCACCATCCGCCGCGCCGCATGTACCGCGACTTCGTGGACGGCGTGCGTCGCATGCTGCAGTGGGGCTCGTACGCTCTCGGTGGACGACCCGACGAAACGGCCGCGCACCTGCGGATCCGGCAGCCCGACCTGATGGCGGGCCTCCTGGCAGAGCACGGTGGGTGTGTGCTGTGCGTGCCGCACTGCACGGGTGCCGTCCTCATGTCCCTCGAGGTCAGCCGGCGCGTGCCCACGGTCCTGCTCGCCAGGAACCCCCGCTCCATCGCGCGCACGCGGCAGGCCCTCGCCGTGTACGAGAGCTTGGGCGTGAAGGTGCTGCTCGTCCGCGACGGCAATCCTTTCGCACTGACGCGCGCCTGCCTGCGCCTGTTGCGCTCCGGCACGCTGGTCGTGGCCACCGTGGACCGCATCTGTCGGGATAGCGACCGCGTGCTGGTGCCGATGTTCGGCGGCGTGGCGAGTGTCGCGCCCTGGGCCAGCCGCATGGCGGCGAAGGCGGGCGTGCCCGTCGTCCCGGGCTTCACGCACACGCGTCGCACCGGCATCGAGCTCGACTGCGGCGAGCCCGTGCGCAGCACCGACGCCGACGAGCTCATGCGGGTCATGTTCGCCTACTTCGAGAGGCAGATCCTCGAGGACCCGGCCTCATGGTCCTTCCTGGGCGACCGGCGCTGGCGCTGGGTGATCGAGGATGCGCTGGCGGGATCCCGTCGCACCGACGGCGGCGTGCGACGGCCGTCGCGACCCGACAAGAAGATCCCCGCCGGCCGTCTCCTCGAGCCTGCTTGACCAGTCTGGCCGGGGCGGCGTGGAACACGTGCAGCCGGTGAAGATGCGTCTCATCCCTGTGCGCGGCAGGCCCCTCGGCGGATAGAACGGGGGCGTGTCGCCCCGCGTCCTCGTGCCTTCCGTGATCCTCGCCGCCGCTGCGGCACTCGGTCTCTACGCGCTCCTCGCGGACATGCCCGGGGGTACGCCTGAGGCGACCAGGCGCGATGAGGTCGAGCGTCAGATGCGTGCGCTCGCAGGTGTCCGGTCGTGGGTCTACCAGCTCCAGGGACTCGACCGTGAAGGCGCCGTGGATCGGCTCGTGCGGTCGAACGTCGACCTGTACGTGCTGGAGGCCACCGACACGGTGCGCGGGCAGGAAGACTTCCCCACGCGCGGGGTCGTGAAGCGGCTCCAGTCGCGCGCCGAGGCGAGACCGCTCGTCCTGGGTTATCTGAACGTCGGCCAGGCCGAGGACTACCGCGCCTATTGGCAGGAGGCCTGGCGGCCGAAGGAGCGCACGGACGAGGGGCGCACGAGCTTCGTGCTGTGCCCGGATCCCGAGGGCTGGAAGGGGAACTTCCCCGTGGCGTACTGGGATCCCGGCTGGCGTCCCCTGCTCTTTGGATCCTCCGGTGCCCTGCTCGATCGCATGCTCGACCAGGGCTTCGACGGCGTCTACCTGGACTGGGTGCTCGGCTACGCGGATCCCGTGGTCATGGCCACGGCCAAGCGCGAAGGCGTCGATCCCACGCGTGCCATGGCGGAGCTCGTGCGTGATCTTCGTGCCTACGCCCGGGAGAGCCGGCCTGGATTCCTCGTCGTCGTGCAGAACCCGGGCGACCTCATCGACCGTATCCCCGAGAGCACCGGCTGGTTCGACGGGGTGGCGCAGGAGGGACTCGTCTTCCAGGGCAGCGCGACGGACGACTGGGAAGCGCCTGCGGCCGGCGGTCGTAGGCGGCCCGCAGGCGACCTGTGGAACATGCAGGCGCTCGCCGCCTTGCTCAGCCGCTACCGCGCTGCGGGCCTGCCGGTGTTCACCGCGGACTACGCGCGCGAGCAGGACGACGTCGCGGAGGCACTGCGGACGAGCCGCGGCTTCGGGTTCGTGCCGTGCGTGAGTCGCACCCCGCTGGATCGGGTGCCGGAGCACGCGTTCGAAGAACGCTAGCGTGCGCTCTCGGGCAACGGATCGATCTCGACCGGGCGCTGCGTGAACGACAGGAACTCGAGGCGGTCGTAGTTGCGTACCAGCGTGGCGTAGGCGAAGCACAGCGCGAGGAATGCCGCCGCGGCGTAGCCAATGCCGTAGGTGTTGACACCCGCCCCGACACTCCACAGCGCGAGCACGGTGTTGGCGACCAGGAACACGAGTGAGGTCCACAGCGCGCTGCTGCGGAGGTCGAAGTACATCTGCACGAGGATGACGATCAGCAGCATCACGTGGAAGAAAGCCGCGAGTGAGCAGGCCCTCAGCACGTCGACGGCCGCGTCGCCCAGACCGAGCAGGCGGATGATCGTCGGGGCGAGCAACAGCATCACCAGGGTCACGGCGCCTTGGATGCGCAGCAGCCGGACCGTGCTCTCGCGCAGGTCCTCCAGCATGGCCCGCTTGCGGCGCTCGATCGTCTCGAGCGGGAAGCCCCGCAGGATGCTGCCGTAGAACGCACGGTAGCACTCGTAGAAGCTGGTCTCGACGCGCACCAGCATCAGTGCGAGCGAAGGGATCACCGACGCGTACGCGAGGAACTTGCAGGTGTCGTAGAGCGGGTGGAAGCGGACGTGGGTGCCCACGCCGTCCACGCACCAGAAGACGATCTGGTCCGCCCAGATGGCGGTGTTGTAGAGCAAGCCGACCAGCGCCAGGCGCGGGTACGTCCGGACGCTCCGCATGATGCTGCCGTCTTCGACGCCACCCATGTCGAGCGCCTTCACGGCGGCTCGCAGGAGCAGCACGAGCGTGAGGCCCTGCCCCAGGGCGTACGCGCCCACGAGCGAGGCCGCGCTCTGGTCGATGCCCCAGGCTCCGGCAGCGGCCAGCGACACACCGGCGAAGGACACCAGGCCGCCGTAGAGATAGGAGCGGAGCACGCTCTTGTGCTCCTTGGTTGCGCCGAGCCAGATGAGCGCTAGCCACGTGAGGCTGATGACGATGTAGAGCGTCACGGAGGCGATCGACAGGGCGACGGGCAGACCCGCCAGCGCGCAGAAGAACGTCCCGATGAAGCCCTGCACGATGGCGATGATCTTCGACCCGTGCGCCAGGGCCGGCAGCAGACGCTTGTAGTGCTTCGAGTACAGCAGGTCCGCCGCCCGGCGCGTGAAGCTCATCTGCACTGCGCCGACCACGATCAGGCTGAACGCGAATGCGTACGTCACGATCGCGCGGAACGCCTCGTACGTGTCCTGGTCCAGGAAGACCGGTGCCGTGAGGCTGATGCAGACCAGCCCCACGATCGTGACGATCCACGGACCTGCGGACACGAGGCTTGCGATCGCATAGCCCCGCACGCGCGAGATCAGGCCGCCTTCCTCAGTGATGAGGCGTTTCAGCTCGAAGCCGATACCCGCCATGTCAGGCCGCCTCCACGTGACTGCGGTAGATGTCGCCGTACTCGCGAACCATGTCGGCGACGTCGTAGAAGCGCTGCACGCGCTGACGCATCGCGGCACCCATGGAGCGACACAGCTCCTCGTCGCGGGCGAGCTTCACGAGGGCCCGCGCCATCGCGCCCGGTGTGGCCATCGGGACCACCAGCCCACCGTCGCCCAGTGCACGGTCCTCGGGCGTGCGCCCGCCGAGCAGCTCGCTGCACGCACCGACGTCCGTCGCCACGACGGGGATGCCGCGCGCACCGACTTCGAGGATCGTGAGCGGCTGCGCCTCGGAGATGCTCGAGAGGACGCACAGGTCGAGCGCTCCCAGGACGCGGGGGACGTCCACCAGGCCCTCGAAGACGACGTGCTGCTCCAAGCGCAGTGTCCGCGTGAGCCGACGGCACTCGTCGACGTACTCGGCTTCGTCCAGCGGCCCGCAGATGCGCAAGCGCGCGTGCGGCAGCTCGTCCACGACGAGGCGCATCGACTGGAGCAGCGTGCGCACGTCCTTGATGGGACACACGCGGCCGATGAAGCCGATCGTGAAGGCGTTCGGGTCGCGCGTCTCAGCGTCGGCGGGTGCGTTGCCGTAGCGCTCGAGGTCGATGCCGTTGACCACGATGCGGATGAGGTCCTTGTCCGCGCCGTCGCCGATCTGCAGTCGCCGGTTGCCCTCATAGAGCGTGAAGATGCCGTCGGCGGACTCGTAGCAGATGCGGCTCATGACCTCGAACTGGCGCATCCAGAACGCACGGAAGAAGGGCGGCGTGCGCGGCACGAGCGACTCGTGGGCGGCATGGTCGGGGATCCAGTCCGCGCTCTGGATGTCGATCCGTCGCTCGCGGGTGTAGATGCCGTGCTCCGTGAGGATCATCGGGCGGCCCGTCTTCGCCTTGGCGCCGGCGGCGAGGATCCCGGAGTAGCCCGTGCAGACCGTGTGGAAGCAGCGGGCGTCGGGCACAGGCGCGGCGAGCGCGTTGAACAGCGGCAGGAACGCGAAGCGCCACGTCCACACGAAGCGAAGGAAGCTGCGCTCAGGTGCCTCCTCGCGGTACGCAGCGACCATCACGTCCCAGGCGTCCTGGGACTGCAGCAGCATCCGGCGCATCAGGCGGGCACGCTCCGGGTCGTTGACGAGGTCGAAGAACGCGGCGAAGGCATCGCCATCGCCTGCGCGGACCTGGTCGAAGAAGTCTGCGAAGCACGCGATCGCTTCCTCGTCGACCTGCTTCGCCGAGAAGCGGGTCAGCAGATCCTCGTCGCCGGTCTGCAGGTGCACTTCGTCGAGTCCGACGACGTTGGACGGCATCTCATAGCGCATGCCCTTGGGGTACGAACCCGGCGCGGCGCTCAGGTGGAGGATGTGGAACGTCAGGTCGGGTAGCGACGTGACCAGCGTGTGCACCCACGCCGAGACACCACCCGGCACGTACGGGTAGGTGCCTTCCAGGACCAGGCAGACATCGGCCGTCATGCGACCTCCTCACGGACTTCCGGATCGAGGGCGCGGATCCACTCGGGCACGTCCTTCCCCTCCTTGGCCAGGGCGCGGCCGAAGGCGCGCACGTACGCGAACGAGCGCTCGCGGAAGGCTGCCGCGGCCATCTGCTCGGGATCGACGGTGCCGGTGGGTGCACCCGTCGAGACCATCGAGCCGATCGCCTCCTCCATGCGCTGGGCCTCGCCCGCGTGCCAATCGCTCATGGCGTCATCGAGCACGCCGGACGTGGCCAGCCGGCGGTGGGCCAGGACGACGGCGGCGCGCAGGCCATCGGCCGTCGGATCGCCCTCGGCGCGATCCGCCGCCTCCTGCAGGTCGGCGTACAGCTTCGACTCCAGCCGCAGGAGCTCGCCGTAGGCGAGCAGGCGGACCTCCGGGTCGGAGTCCGTGAGCGCTCCGCGGACCTGGGCGATGAGGTCCGGACGGCCCGATTCCACGAGCCGGCTGAGCACCTCACGCTTCTGTGCCTTCGTGCCGCTGCGCATCACGACGCCATGGCTCTCGACCGAGGCGAACGTGACCAGGTCTTCCTGGAAGTTCCCCGTGAAGGGCGAGGGCCGGTGGGGCTCCTCCCGGTAGTGCACGAACGCGTCGTACTCCTCCAGGATGCGGCTCGCCCGGTCCGCCGAGCCCGCCTCCTCGGGCACGTGCAGGGTGGTGGCGAGGAACGCCCCGAAGACGGGCACCGCGAAGGTGCCCAGGACGGCCAGGGTGCCTGATGCGCCGTCACCGCAGACCGAGTGGACACGGTGGCGAACCAGCTCGGTTGCTAGTAGGTGAACGGTGACGGCGATCAGATACCCCAGCCAGGATCCATCGGCACCCAGGACCAGGGCGCCGATGTCCAGGAGTGCCGCGGCGATGGCCACGACGAAGAGGGATGCCCGTCCGGTGCTCATGCGGCGGGCTCCCCGGAGTCACGCGGCGCGTGCGGGCCGGCCAGATCAGTGGCCAGCTGCTCGGGCGTCGCGGGGTTCACGCGAAGCGGCAGATAGGAAGCGTCGGGATTGCGCTCCTGGAGCACGCGCAGGAAGCGGGTGACGGTGACCTGCGCGCCCTCGGCATCGGTGAACGGCAACAAGAGAACGAAACGACCGTCGGGCAGGCGGAAGAGCCCGTCGACGGGACGCAACGCGCCGGTGGCGCGCGTTGCGTCGAGAATGAGGGCACGCTCGGTGGTGCGGCCGGCGCTGCCCGTATGGAGCAGGAGTGCGGTGAGCGGTCGGTGGTTGCGCTCGGCCAGGGCCATCTCGACCTGGAGCCGCGCACGGAGGTCATGAGCCCCGCCGACTTGCAGCGACGCCGGGATCCGGACGGGCGCTACGGCCGCCAGCGGCAGATGCGCGGAAGCGCGGAAGCGCTGCGCACACTGATCGAGCAACGCTTCGAGGTCCGAGGCCTCGCCGTCGAGCGTGGCGACGAACGTCTCGAGCGCCACGTCATCCTCGGCGGCGCCGGCGACGACCTTGCGCTGGAGCGCATCCAGGTCGTCGTCGTGGATCATGGGAGCGGCGAGGACGTAGCAGCCCGGGTAGCCGAAGCGATACGGGCGTTCGCCGAACGGGAAGCCCGCGAGCGCCTCGAGCAGGGCGGCGTCCGCCTTCTCCGTTGCGGCGCGCGTACCCGCCTCGTCGGGCACCACGTGGATGCCGATGAGGCGCAGCGGGCCTCCGTAGCGGGCGGCGCGGTCGTACTCCAGCCACAGTCGCTCTGCGAGCGACTCGGGCTCGAGGAGGTCGGCGTGGAGCGCACTGTCACGCTCCTCTCGGTCGAGCCGCATGAGGGCCGCCGTCATCCACTCGGCGAGGCCGAAGAACACCTCGGCGGTCTCCGTCGTGAGGTACACGGGATCGAGGTCGTCGAGACAGAGGAGTCCCCAGAGCACACCGCGGCCGTCGGAGAGCGGCGCGATGAGGAGCGGCTCGTCGCGATCGGGTGCCTTCGTCTGGAGGAGGCTGTTGTGGGGGACGGCGTTTCGGATGACCTCGCGGACGTGCTCGCTCGCGCGTACCGTCGCGATGCGCCGCGACTCCTGGTCGCCGCTCCAGCCGTGCGTCTGCATGAGGTCGATGCGCTGCTCGCCGTCCACGACCCAGATCGACGCCATGGACGCGTGACACTGCTCGTGTGCAAGATCCAGGATGGTCGCTGCGATCGCCTCCCGGCTGTGCGTCTCGATGCCCACGGCGCCATCCAGGAGGCTGCGCCGGAGCGACGGGCGCTCCTGCACGGTACGGCGCAGGTGGTGCGTCGCGGCTTCGAGAACGTCGCGCTCGTGCTGCAGGCGCTCGCTCCGCTCGCGTTCTTCGTCGAGGTCCTTGCCCAGGTCCTGATGACGCTTCGCGTGCGAGTCGTGGATCTCGCCGATGAAGAACGCCGCGCCGAAGAACAGCACGCCTTGGCCGAACGGGCCGAGATCGAACAACGTGGACAGGTTCAGCTGGCCGATCTGCGCGAGCCCGATGACCTCGAGCGAGGTGCCGACGAGTGCCGCGAGAATGCCGGCGATGGTGCCGCGGCTGGCGGCCATCGGCAGCACGACGATCCAGTACGGATGGGGGTGAGCGCCGAGGGCGCCGACGCGCCCTTCATTCACGATCATCTCGAGCGCGACGATGACGCTGTAGAGGATGCCGATCTCGACGAGGGCGCGACGGAGGCCGGTGGCGGGTCGCCCGGAGGCGTCAGCGGAAGAGCTCGAGCTCGACGTCGAGGTGTCCGGAGTCGCCGTCCTGGTAGCGGGCCTGGCTTCCGTATCCGGCGGCGAAGCGGAGTCGGACGCCTCGCTGGAGACGCAGTCGGAGCGCGGCCTCGATCCCTCCGAGGAGGTCTGGACCTGCGAGGTCAGCCCCCGCGTAGGCCTCGATCTGCGCATCCCACCGTGTCCCGATCCGGCGCTCCAGCGCCAGAGCACCTGTCATGAAGTCGAACCGCTCACCTAACGGAATCGACCCTGCCAGGGCTCTATCGTCCAGCAGGCGGCTGCCGGTGTAGTCCAGCCGGGCAGACAAGGCACACGGCGCCAGCCATATGCGGCGTCCGACGCTCGCGCGCCACGAGACGAAGCCGTCGGAGGGGTCGGAGACCCCCGGGAGGTCCAGCGCTAGGTCTTCGTAAGCCAAACTACCGGATACGAACCATCTCGGGCCGATGTCCTGCCAACCCTCCACGCGTACGCCGGAGCGGCGTCCGCCGAGCGCCACGGCGCCCGCCGGGTCCTCCAGCAGGCGGTTGGCGAACGCCTCGAGCTGGACATAGGCGAACGGCTCGATGGTCTCGAGGCGAACAGAGGCAAACGGTGCGACCACCCTGCCCGCCTCGCGGTCGGCCATCAGCGTTGCACCGGCCTCGATGTGGTGGCGCCGGGCGAAGCGGCGCCGCGCCGAGAGCGTCACGATCCCGATCGCGTCCGAGACCGTGCCACCGACGGCGGCAGCGGGTCCCTCGAATCGGGCCCAAGCGACATCCAGGGCGATGCTCCAGCGTTCGTCGGCCAGGGGCGTGCGCAACGAGAGGCCGACGCGCGTGCGTTCGTCGTCACCTGCGAAGGCGCGCCGTGCGTGCGTCTTGGCATACGGTCCGAGCTCGGCGCGGAGCCGGTCGATCTCCCAGGCGATGTCGTCGTTCCAGTCCAGCGGCAGGGAACGGCACCACGAACCCAGCGCGCCGCGCCAGCAACCCGACTGCCGGAAAGCCCAGCCGAGATCGCGATAGAGGCCGGCGTCGGGTTCGCTCCGGGCGACTACGTTGCGCAGTCGACCTGCCGCGACCTCGTAGCGCTTCTCCTGCATGGCGATGGCGGCGTCGGCGCGCCAGAGGCGCGGTGCGTCCTCGTCGAGCGGCCGCGCGGCCTCGAGGATGCGACGTGCCTGCAACGTGCGCTTGGCATTCACGTAGGCGTCCGCGTGATCGAGCCGCAGGGAGAGATCCTCGGGGTCCTCTTCGACCAGTGCCTCGAACACGACGCCGGCCGAGTCGATGCGGCCCACGCGCGCCAGCGCCAGCGCATAGCTGCGACGCTCTCGCGGCGAGAGTGCGCCGCCCTGCTCAAACAGCGTGATCGCCCGGCAGTACGCGGCATGCGCTTCGCGCTCGCGCTCGAGAACCGTGTACGCCTCTCCGACGAGGAACGACAGCACGGCCCGCTCGCGCAGGGCTGCTTCGTCCTCCGCGTCGTACGGGCGTGCGAGCAGGGCGCGCGCCGGCTCGAGCGCACGCTCGGGATCGCCGGTCCACGTGCGCACCTCGGCCAGCCTGCGCAGTACGCGCGGGTCCCCTGGACGCTCGGCCTCCAGCTTCTCGTACTGGACGAGCGCGTCGTCCTGGCGCTCGACGCCGAGCAACGTCTCGGCGTACACGAAACGGTCGTCCCATGTGCCGCCCGGCCCGTCGGCCCGGCGGCGGAGCACCTCGAGAACCTCGTCGCGCCGGTCCAGCGCCTGCAGGACATGCAAGTAGCGCAGCTCGTCCTCGCGCGAACGATCCGCGCGCTCGCGCAGGAACGGCACGACTTCTTCGTACTGTTCGGCGGCGAGCAGGACGTCGATGTAGCGCTCCCGGTCGTCGTCGGTCGCGCCTTCCGCTTCGGCACGTTCCTTCAGCAGCGGCAACGCTTCGAGGAAGCGATCGGCGGCGAGCAGCACCTCGAGGTAGCGCTCGCGGTCCCCGGGATCGGGGTCCGGACGGAGTGCGCGGTCACGGAGAATGGGCAGCGCCTCTTCCCAGCGCCGCAGCGCGATGAGCACGGTCAGAAGCTGCAGCGCGTCGGTCTCGTCGGCAGTCTCCGCGGCGGCCCGACGGCGTGCGATCTCGAGCGCCTCCTCGTAGCGTTCGTTGCCGAGGAGCGCAGCGACGAAGCGGCCTTCGATGTCCGTTCCCTCGCCGGCCTGCTCCGCGAGGAAGCGCCACGCCGCGAGCGCGTCTTCCTTGCGCTGCAGCGCTTCGTAGATGTCCGCCAGCATGCGGACGTTGTTCAGGTCGTCCGGTACGAGCGCGCGCAGTGCCTCGCGCGCGCGGACCTGCTGCTCCAGATCCTCGATCCACGACGCTCGCTGCACCCACAGGCTCGTGAGAGCAGCGTCGTCGGGCTTCGCCCGAGCGCGCGCCTCGAGGCGTGCTGCGCTGGCTTCGGGATCGATCGCATCGAGCAGCAGCATGAGGCGGGTTTCGAGGAATGGGTCGTCGGGCATGCGTGCGAGCAGCCGCTCGAGGATGCCTCGGCGTCGCGCCTCCGTGAGGCGCTTTTCGAGCAGTTGGTACAGCTCGCGCATGCGCTGACGAGGTGTCTCGGGGGCCTCCAGCAGCGCGACGCCCTTCTCGATGTGCCCCGGCAGCTTGACAGCGTCGAAGTCGAAGAACGAGCGGATGTACGCCTCCGCGGTGGACGTCCGCTCGAGCCGCGCACGTAGCACGGCGATCGCCTCGTCCGGGCGCGAGAGCTGTTCGGCAAGGAAGAGCACCTCGTCCTCGGTGGCGCGACGCTGTTCTGGCGTAAGCTCGCCGGCCAGTCTTTGCTTCAGCAGTTCGAGGAGCTGCACGTCGCGCCCCCGCGCCCGCAGCAGCCCCTGCAGCACGTCGGCGTACGCCTGACCCTCCTCCTCGTCCGTGAACCGTCCATCCGGATGCTCCCGGACGAGCACCTGCAACTCCTGGATCGCGCGATCCTGGCGCAGGTCGTTCAGCGCGACGCGCACGATGCGCTCACGCCACGCACGGGTGTCCGTCTCGCCCGCGGCCAGTCCCTCGAGAATCGCCAGCGCCTCGTCGAGCAGACCGCCTTCGAGAGCCAGGGCCACGGCGCTCTCCTGGTTGGCGCGCGTGGGGTCGGCCGCTGCGCGGGCCTTGGCGTAAGGCACGGCGTCAGCGCTTCGGCCGAGCACACGCAGCACCTCGATGAGTCGATCCCGCTTCCCCGCGTATTCCTGCACTGCGAGCAGCGCTTGCAGCGCAGACGCCTCGACCCGCAGGCGGCCGAGCCATGTCGCCACCTGCGCGCGCAGTTGGAGCACGGCGGCGTCGGCCGGCGCCTCCTGCGCCGACACAACGAGCAGCGCCTCCTTCTGGCGCTGCGCCGCCACGAGCGCGGCGGCCAGGGGCTGGACGTTGCGTACGTCGGTGGGATCCGCGGCGAACGCGCGTCGCAGCCAGCGCAGCCACGCGCGCAAGCGTCCGG
The DNA here is from genome assembly GCA_030065025.1 of Planctomycetota bacterium. GTDB lineage: Bacteria > Planctomycetota > PLA2 > PLA2 > JAEUHO01 > JAHEIK01. The sequence goes on along the minus strand of JASJDY010000015.1, from coordinate 2,603 downwards.
CCTCCATGAATGCGAGCGCGACGGTGCGTGCTTCCACGGCGGTGGGGGAGCGCTGCGCTTCTGCAGCCTTGGCGAGGACGCGCTGCGCGTCGGCGTCCGGTCCGACGACATCGCCGTTGCCGTTACGGAAGAACGCCTCGGTCGCCGCTGCCACCTCGTCATCGGCGGCGATCACGCCGAGGATGCGAGCAACCTCGGCGGCCGGGAGCGGCGCGTCCAGCTGCTCGTCGAGAGCCTCCTGGGCCTGGGCTCGACGCTCGCGTGCGGCGAGGATGGCGTCCCGGGCAGGGTGCTTCTCGGGCGGACGGGCTCCTTCGTCGGCAATCTCTGCGAGCAAGACGGCGATCGCACGGTCGATGGCCGCGGGCTCCTCGACCTTGTTGCGGCGCTCGCGCAGCACCTCGATCGCCGGTCGCGCACCGCCCGCTCGGCGGGCCTGCTTCAGCGCTTCCTCCAACTCGACGAGGACGCGGCCGGTGTAGCGGTCGACCTGATCCTCGCCACGGTTGGTCCACAGCAGGAAGCCCAGAGCGCCCAGACCGAGCAGCACGAACACCAGGATCTCGACGCGGCGGAGGTTCACGGCGTGCGCACCTCGATGCGCGTGGGCCCGCCAGCCGGCAGCTCGAGCCGCAGACGCCCTTGCTCGTCGGTCTTCCGAACCTCGCTTCGCTCGTCGAGGGCAGCACGCACCTCGGCGTTCGGTGCGTAGCCGCCCAACACGATGACGCGCGGGACGTAGGCCGTCGAGGACAGCACAGCGCCGCCCTTGTCGAGGGCCACGTCGGTCACGGGGTGGTTCGCTTCCACGAGGTGAGGTCGCGCGGCCGGCTCTGCGGCGAGTACGATCTCCGCGCTCTCTCCGGCGAGGTGGATGTAGAGCGCGTCGTCGATGCGGTGCGAACCGAGGACGCCGCGTGATCCGGCAATGTCGACGTCACGCTGCTCGCCGTCGATGCGCAGGGTGCGGCAGTCGCCCATGGCTCGCACGGACCAGCCCTCCGCGGTGCGGTGCAGCTCCGCTGCGCGCGCACCGAGAACGGCAGATGCGTACACAGTGGCGTGCACGGGAATCGTCGGCTCGCTGCGCACCCAGCGGTCGAGCAGCCTCTTCAGGGTGACCAACCGCGGCCGGGTCTCCGCGCTGTAGAAGTGCACGTACACGTTGGCGGGCTTGAGGATGCGCCCGCGGCCTGTGCGCTCGATGGTCGCGTCGATGTGGCCGAAGGAGCTCGGGTTCGTCGTGAAGTAGCCGGGGAACTCGTTCTCGTTCGCCGCGCCCGCACAGACCTGGACGGCTCCGTCCACCTCGCGCACCCAGGGCGAGACGTAGCCGACGGAGTCGTGCGCGACGTCCCAGCGGAACGTTCCGCCATTCATGTTGAGGCAGTCGTGCTTCGCGCACTCGCGGATCGCTTCGGCTGGCGGCAGGCAGTCGCCCGTCCACAACATGATGCGGCAGCGCTTGCCGCCCTCGAGCAGGCGCTCGTTGATGAAGCGGATGGAGTCCCGCACCTCGCCGACGGGGCTGTAGTCATAGCCCTCGATGCCCTTGTACGGCAGGGTTGCGAGCGGTGCGCGTCCCGGCGCCCACCGCGCTCCCCACTTGTAGGGATGGAGCACGCCGTGGCTGCCCGCCTCGACGTACGGCCGATTCAGGATCTCGGCCGCGAGCTTCATCGCGTCGTTGGGCTCGGCGATGTTCAGGTCTTTCGTGAGGCTGCCGATGATGACGCTCACGGTGGCAGGGATGCAATAGCCGTCCAGGATCTCGTCGAGGAAGACGCGGGCCGCCGGCGTGCTCAGACGAGCCGTTGAGATGCTCTCGAATCCGTCACCATCGACGTGCATGACGAACATGCGCCGCCCGTTGAGAACGGACGGATGCGGCGCCGGGATGCCCCGCATGCCGAGCGCGGCCGAGAGAAACGCGAATGGATCCAGGTGCCAGCGGCGGCTGCCGGGCTGACTGCCCATGTGCACGGTCCAGGGGGCCAGCGCCACGCCGCCCCAGGCGCCGGTTACGACGGGCGCGCACGCTTCGTTGGGCACGGTCCGGTCCCGCGTCTGGACCCATACGTCGTTGGCGGGGTCCGTGCTCGCGGGGCCCTGGTGTACGGCATGGCGGCGGGGGTCAGCCTCGAGGGCGCACAACGCCTTGCTGCGGAGCGTCGTCTCCACGCGCAGGCGATGGCCGACGAACACGTCGCGCCACGCGAGGTCGAAGCGCTCCAGCCAGCGGCCCATGCGTGCGCGTCCGGCCTCGTCTGCGACGAGGCAGCCGAAGCTCTCGAGGTGCAGCACACGCAGCTGGTGTGCCGGGACCTGCTCCTCGAGCCACGGCCAGAGCCAGTCCGGACAGGCCGGCCCCGGCTGCAGCCAGGTCAGTCCCGCGCGCGCGCGGGGGAGCCACTCCGCCGGGGGCACGCCGCGGCGGATGTCGTGGGAGCGAACGCGCAGCCCCAGATGGTTGAGCGGCATCTGCCACACGTCCCAGATGGGGTCGCGGTCGCTCCCGCCCTCAGGGAGCGCGGCGCCGTCGTAGAGCGCGATGACCTCCCGGCGCACCAGATCGCCTCGCGGCTCATCAGCCGAGGCGTGCG
>JASJDY010000128.1 GCA_030065025.1 Planctomycetota bacterium | reverse complement strand
CTGCAGCTTGCCGATGGCAAGGGCCCGCCGCATGCGGATCGCCGTCAGGCGGAGAGCGTGTTGCGTGCGGCCGACCGCGTGTTGCGGCGCATCGACAAGGAGCGGCTCGCTGCGCACTTCGGCCGCAAGCAGAAGCCGACCTCCGCCAAGGAGAAGGCGCTGCACGAGCGCATGACGATGCGCCGCGATGCGCTGATCGAGGCCCTGCTCCGCAAGGCGCGCGTCGAGGCAGCCGCCGGGACGTCGGGCGCGAAGGCCTTCCGCGATACGTATGCCGAGCTGCAGCGCTGGGCGGACGTGGAGGGAGAGCGCTTCCTGTCGCTGCGCGTGCAGCACGAGCGGGCGCGCGGGCGCCTGGGCACGGCGCTGGCACACGTGCGCGAGAAGCTCGACGGGAAGAAGCCGACCAAACGCAAGGTCCACGAGCTCGAGATCGAGCTGCTGGAGGAGCTGGGCTGGAGCCACTGGGCCGATCAGCGCCGGGCGTGGCTGACGCTCCGCTTCCCGAAGGCGTACCCGCCGTTCTGAGGCGCGTTCGGCTCGCCGGTTGCCTGTAGGGGCCACGGGAGCCCTTCGCGAAGTGAAGGGCGAGTCTTGGCCCGATCCGCTCCGACTGCCTGGGTCCCGCCGATTGCAGGTCCTTGCCTGTATCTCGGCAAGTCCCAGGGAGCATGGACGGGCCGGGCCAAGACTCGGCGAACGCTCCGCGTCCGACTCCCGTGGCCCCTACGAGCCTCTGGTCCGCGCGATCAGGTCCAGCTCGCGCGCGTTCTGGCGCTCGCTGCGCTGCCAGACGAACCACGCGATCGGGAGCGTGGCGAGCGAGCACACGAACATCAGGAAGCCCACGGTGCTCAGCGACGTACCGAGCTCACGCGCTGCCCGGACGAAGTCCTGCGTCAGGCCGAAGGAGCCGTTGCCGATGTAGGCCTGGCGCGCCGCCTCGCTCGTCATGAGGCCGAAGTTCATGACGACGTTCCGGCCCAGCAGGAAGAAGGCGACCGCCGCGTAGGTGACCTTCTCGGGCGTGGACGCCGTGAAGCCGCCGGAGAGCGCGCGGTGGAAGAACACGCCGGCGAACGCCATCTCGGCCCAGTGGCCGGCGAGCAGGTGCAGGATTGCGTGCGCATCCGTCAAGGCGAATGGCAGATAGAGCAGGACGATTACGCCGAAGACGACCCGCAGCACGGGCCGCTTGCGGCAGCACCAGGTGAGCCAGAGCAGCCCGGCGAACACCATGACGACCAGCAGGATCTGCTGCTGGCTGTGCATCGCGGCGGCGTGGCCGTCGATGCGGATCGCGGGGTAGGCGGGCATGCCGAAGAACCACGCGACGGCGCAGTGGCCCATCTCGTGGCAGAGAGACGCCAGGAACCAGCCCATGTACTGGACGAGGGGCAGCATGGCGAGGGCGGGGGCGAAGAAGGCGCCGAGCCCGAGGATGAACCAGCGGTCGGGCCCTTCGACGACCGGCTTCTGGGGCAGGAAGGTGGGCGTCTCAGCGGCGGCGACGTGCCGCATGGGCTTGCCGCAGAGCTCGCAGGTCCTCGCGAGGGGGACGTTCCGGTAGCCGCACTCCATGCAGTGCTTGGTGCGCTGCTGCGATCCGATCCCCGTCTGGTCCATCTGCCCCGCTATCGACCAGATGGCCCACGCAGGTGGAGGACCTGTAGGGGCGGCCCAAGCCCTGAGCGAGCGAAGCGAGTCGATGGGCGCAGGCCCGCCCGCGAACCTCAAGCCCCGTCCGGCCTCAGGAACGCCTTCCGGTAGTACCGCAGCTCCTCGATGGACTCGCGGATGTCGGCGAGCGCCTCGTGCTTGCCGGCTTTGGTCGGCGGCGCGTAGGCGTCCGGGTACCAGCGGCGCAGGACCTCCTTGAATGACGAGACGTCCACGTTGCGGTAGTGGAGGTAGTCGTGCAGGGTGCGCATGCGGCTGTAGAGGAAGGCGCGATCGGTGTGGATCGAGTTGCCGCAGAGCGGCGCCGAGCGCCGGGGACAGTGCTCCTGGATGAACTCGAGTGTCTGGCGCTCGGCCTCGGCGTGGTTGATCTCCGAGGCGCGCACCCGGTCGAGCAGCCCCGACTTCGTGAAGTTCTCGAGGCTCCACTCCGAGAGCGTCGCGAGCTGCTCTTCGGTGTTGTGGACGACCAGCGTGGGCCCCTCGGCGATGGTCTCGAGCTCGCTGGTGGTGATGATCGTGGCGATCTCGAGGATGAAGCAACGCTCGGGCTCGAGGCCCGTCATCTCCAGATCGATCCAGACCAGGTTGCGTTCGTTGTCGGCCACGCGCGCTCCTCTCGGCGCGAGAGCCTACCGCAGGATGCCCAAGACACGCCCGGTCGGGTCTATGTCTGTTGAAATCGGCATCCTCCTGCCACTATGCTTCCCGCAGCCGTCCAGCCCACGGAGCAGGGGAGATCTCCGTGAGTACGGAAGATGGAAGCGTCCTGACCCGTCCGAAGCCGCTCGATGTTGTAGTGGAAGTGCAGAAGATCAGCGGTCGAGGCCCGATGAAGCGGCTGCGCTTCTTCAACGAGACCTCGAGGCCGACCGTCCCCTTGGATTCGAAGAAGTGCTACCCCAATCAAATGAACACACACAACGCTGTGTGGCACAACACGGAGCCTTCGTGGCCGCCTGAAAACGAGCAATACCTACTCGCTGTCTATACGCATGTCGTGCCGCCCGGGCACATGGTTGACCTGACTTGGCCGGTCACCGACGGTGCGCCGAGTCGTGCCGGTCTAGTCCGGTTCCGTATCGATGGGCATCCCGAATCCGCGCTCTACATAATCAGCGAAGAGCCTCTACGGAGCATCCTCGAGGCCGAGGTGCATGTCTTCGGCTACGGAGCAGGACTGAGGACCATCTCTCGCCTGGAAGTCGTAGACGTCGACGGGAACCGGGTGTGGACCGAGCCTCTCGAGCAGTTCTTCCCGTAGTCGCGTGACATCTCCGAGCCGATGTCGAGTCGCCATGAGGCAGTTCCTGAAAGGGATCCGATGGCTCTTCGTCGTCGCGATGCTGCTTGTCCCGTGCGCGGGCGTTCTCCATGGGGCTGAGCCCGCACCCGCGGCTACGCCGCCCCACGTTCATGAGGTCGTCAAAGCAGAAGGACCCGCCGCGGTAGAGCGGGTCCTCCGCGGCCTGCACGAGCACGAGCTGTGGACCCTCGCCCAGGACCTGGTTGCGTTCGGACGCAAGGACCTGATTCCGCTCGTCGCGAACGCGATCCGACCTGATCACCATGCTGCGTTCGATCGCGCCCTGGCGACGGACGAGGATCCAGCGCTCGTCAAGACGCTGTGGCGCGCGCTGGACTCGATCGAGAAGGAGGAGTGGGCGGAGGCCGAGAAGATCCTACGCACGCTCCCCGGCAAAGGTGCCCGCCTGCTCGTGGCTCGGCGGCATCTCGCAGCCGGTGATCTCCATTTCGGGCAGCACGCCTACGAAGTGGCGGCGGCCGAGTACCTACGGGCAACTCGCGTCTGCCCGAACATCGACTGGCGGGCGGGCGAGCGCTTCGCATGGCTGTGTCGTCAGGGAGCCTACGACGCACTCTGCGACATGGTCGCGCTGCGGCGGGGCTACGAGGAGCTCGTTCGCCTGCACGAGCTCGATCGCAATCCCCTGCTCGCAGACATGCACCGGATCAACCTCGCGGGCGTTCTCGTCAAGGTTGGGGAGCCTGCGGCGGGCCATGCCCTGTTCGACGAGGTAATCGGGCGTCTGAGTACGAGCGAAGGCCACACCTACCACCTCGCCTACGCGCAGACCTCCCAGGCCATGTGTCTCGCCAGCAATGGCTGCCTTGCGCGTGCCATGAGCCTGGCGTCGCAGACTGCGGCCGCGTTCCGGGCGATGGGCGCACCCGAGGACGAGGCCTATGCGCTCGCCGTGCTGTCTGCCGTGCGGGGCGACCTCGGTGGCGAGGCCAATCACGAGCGCGTCTTGAAGCTGTGCGAGCGGATCGAAGCGATCCCCATGCAGGACCCTCGGTACCGCGCCGACGCGCTGTTCAACCGCGGCCTGAGCTCGAGCCGCCTCGGCCTGTACGACGACGCCAGGCAAGCGTTCCTCGACGCCATCCACGTGTACAAGACCCAGAAGGACCCGGTCAGCCAGGCCAAGGGCTGGATCAACCTCGGCGATGCCGTCTACGAGTCGCAGGGACGTCACAAGGACGCGATGGGTGCCTACGCACGTGCTCGCGCCCTCGCGATCTCCGCGCCCGATACGCAGGCCTGGATCGACGTCATGGAGGGACGCGTCCACGCCGCCCGCGGTGAATGGACCAAGGCGCTCGCCTCGCTCGACGCTGCGTCGAAGCGGGCTGCTCCCTACCACCTGCCCGCGCTGCAGCTACGCGCGGCCGTACCCCGGGCCCGAGCGCTCCTCGCCCTGGAACAGACGGCCCAGGCGCAGGCGTCGATCGATCAAGCCTACGCGTTCCTCGCCGAGCTGACGCACGGGCTCGGCGACGAGACCCAGGCCGCCGCACGCGGCGCTCGCACGAAGCTGTACGAGCTCGGTGTGCGCGTCGCAAGAGCAGGAGGTCGTAGCGATCTCCTCGTCGCCGCCCTGGAGCGCGCCCGGGCTTCGGCTCTGCTCGAATGCCTCGGGGGGCTCGAGCGGCTGCACGCCGTCGCGCTGCCGTCCGATCTGCAGGTGGCGCTGGGACAGGCCAAGGCGGAGGTCGTGAGGCTGCGACAGGCCGAGCTGCTCGCGCACCGGCGCGGCACCGCCACGCGTCCCGCCGGAAAGGCCCGCCTCGCGGCGGAGCGCAAGCTCTCCGCGATCTCCGATCGTGTTCGATCCGAAGCCAAGCTACTCGCCGATCTCACCCTCCCTGAACCAGCAGAGCTCGACGCCCTGCACGCGGCCCTCGGGAAGACGCAAGCGCTCGTCTGGTACACGTACGTAGACGACGACGTCCTGGCGACGGTGCTCACCGCGAAGGACCTGAAGACGATCCGCCTGGGGGGCACGGCTGCGGTCGAGCGGCTGGTGGAGCAGCTGGATCTGCGGGATGCGCTCGCCGACTGCTCCGAGGCCGCATCGGTCTGCGAGGGGCTGCGCAATGTCGTCGTGGACAAGATCGCGCTACCGGACTCCGTGACCCGCGTACTGATCTCACCCACGAGAAGCCTGACGCACCTGCCCTGGCCCTACCTGTGGGGGAAGCGGAAGAACGTGCGTGTGGCCCTCGTGCCCTCGGCGACGACGTGGCAACTGATCCGCACGCAGCGCGCGCGCACCGGCAAGGGCTTGCTTGCCCTGGGCGACCCCGTGTACGTGCGGGATGGTGAACCCTTGATTGTCAGGGGGCGCGAGATGCCCCGGCTCGAGCACAGCGGGAAGGAAGTGCGGGCCATCGCCGGCAAGCAGGGCAAGCCGCTGGTGCGCGAGCAGGCGACCAAGGCCGAGCTGCTAGCGGCTCTGGCCCAGGACGGGCGGCGCGAGAGCATCCATTTGGCCTGTCACGGTGTGCTCGACTCCGCATCATCGGCTCTCTCTGCACTGCTGCTCACGCGGACGAATCACGACGACGGCTTCCTGCGTGCGCTCGATGTCGTGGGCCTGCGTGTCGACGCCGATCTCGTCGTCCTGTCGGCCTGCAGCGTCGCCCGCGACAAGGTGGCGCAGGGTGAGGGACTCATGGGGCTCACGCGGGCCTTCATGGCCGCCGGTGCCCCGCGCGTCATCGCCAGCCTGCAGACGGTCGACGACGAGGCCACCACCGAGCTGATGAAGGCCTTCTACCGGGAGTGGCGCAAGCCGGGCGTCAGCACGGCCGAAGCGCTACACCGCGCGCAGCAGCACGTCGCCAGTCAGCCGCAGTGGAAGCATCCCTGGTTCTGGGCGAACTGGGTGCTGTGGGGGCTGCCCGACTAGGGGAGCGGGGAAGGGCTAGCGGCCCTTGCCACCCTTGCCGTTGCCACGGCCGCCGCGGCCGCCCCAGTCACGGGGCTGGACTTCCCACTCGGCCTTCGGCTCGAACTTCGACTTGTCGCGGCCCTGGCGGCGCTCGTCCTGGAAGCGCTCGCTGCCGCCAACGAAGGAGAGCGTGCCCGTCACGCCTTCGGTCACGCCGTCCTGGGCCTCTTCGTCGCCCTCGCAGGAGCGCGCCACGGCCTCGTAGTAGGTCATGACGGCGCCCTTCCACCAGGACTGCACGTTCTCGAGCGGAGCCAGCATGCGCTCACGCATGAAGTCGGCGCTCTTCGGGTCGCCGATCTCGGAGAGCGTCCACGCCAGCATCGCGCGCTTGAGCGTGCCGCGTCCGCCACCGCGCCGGCCGCCGCCGGGCGGGCCCAGCGCCTTGAGCTGCTTCTCGACGCCACGCGCTGCCTTGGCGTCCTTCTCGAAGTAGGCGAGCCCGACGATGGGGCCGAACGAGGCCGTCTCGGTCTTGCTGCCCTTGGCCTTCTTGAGGAGCAGCGAGCGCACCTTCGACTCGCCCTTCCCGCAGCGGCCCAGCGCGCGGTACATGTGATTGGCGATGTCGTTGTTCTTCTCGCGTGCCACGCGGGCCGTGAGCGGCTTGATGCTCTCCTTCGAGCCGATGTACTCGAGGGTCACCGCGGTGTTCGCGCGCAGGTCGTCGTCCTTGTGCTTGAGGAACTCGTGCATGATCAGCGCGGCCTTGTCGAGGCCGGGGATCGTGAGCCCGCGCACCACCGTCGTGAGCTCGGGGATCATCTTGTCTTCGAACAGCTTCGGCATCAGCGCGACCAGGGGATCGATGCAGTCGCCCTTCCGGTCGTTGGCGACGAGCGAGCGCACGGCCTCCTCGCGCTGCGCGGCACCGCCGCGCTTGACGATGTCGAGCAGCTGCTGGATCCACGCGGTGCGCTTCTCATCGGCCTCCGGGGCAACGGGCGCGTCGGGTGCATCCGGCTCGGGCTCCGGCTTGGCCTCGGGAGCCTCCGGCGTAGCGGTGCCGCCCTCGCGCGCGGCGAAGGCCGCCAGCGATTTGTCCATCATGTCGAGCAACGCCTTCACGGCGCCCTCGCTCTTGCCGTAGGGCCAGTACTCCTTGCGGAAGAGGGGCTGGTCGCCGGTCTTGTGATCCGGATGCGCAAAGATGTGCTGCGGCGACACGATCAGCCCGTCGATGCCGAAGCGTGCGCGCAGCTCGCCGTACTCCGCCGAGGAGCCCGCCGACGTGAGGAAGACGCACACGAACTGGCGCGACTTCGCGACGATGCGCACGTCCCTGTAGACGACCTCGCGCAGACCCTTGGCCGCAGGCTCGACCCGGCCGCCGTCCACGCGCTGCGAATTGATGCAGATCATCACGGGCTTGCGCTGCGCCGCCGCCTTCTCGAAGGCCTTCACGACGTCGCGCGACCACGTGATCGTGTCGCCCGGCTGGACCGGCGTCTCCTTCTCGGCCTTCTTCTCGTTGGCGAGTGCGGGAGCTCCGAGCAGGAGCACGGCGCAGGTGCACAGGGCGGCGAGGCACTGGCCAAAGACGCGATGGGACATGGATCTCTCCCGAGGGGGCTGCGAGCTCACAGCATAGGACGCTCGACCGCCTCAAGAGGTTCGACGGTACGGCGCGCCCGCCCGTTTCTGGCAGACGCGCCGGTAACCGTGATTCCGATCGCTCCCTCCGCCGCCTACCAGCGGGCCGTATAGCGGAAGTTCCTGCCGGTGAAGCGGTGGAGCGGCCGGCCCTGGCGGAAGAAGTAGGCCCTGCCCGTGTCGCCGCCGGAGAGCGGGATCACCCGCAGGTGGGCCATGTTCCAGTTGTCGCCGCTCGTACCCCCGCGCGCTGTAGTGCGCAGCTCGACGCCGGTGATCTCGTTGCGGTTCACCGGACGATCGAGCGGTAGGTCCACGGTGCGCTCACTGTTGTCCGCCCAGCGCTGGCGGGCGTTGATCGTCTGGACCATCTTGCGCGTGCCCGAACGGAACAGGATGACCGCGTGCACGTTGTCGTTGTTGCCGCGCAGGTCGTCCCCGCCCGTCTTGATCTGGAGGCGAAGCGCTGTGACCTGGCCCGCCGTCGCGGCCGGCGCCGGCCGGCCCACGTTGATCCGCAGGTTCTTGCGGCTTCCGGTGAAGCGGAAGAAGGACGAGCGATGCGCGAGGCGCTCGCGGGCGGTGCCGCCCGTGTAGCCCTCGATCGTCACGCGCTTGAGGTCCCAGTTGTCGCCCGCGACGCCGCCGCGAAACGTGGTCCAGAGCTCGAAGGCCGCGATGCCGCTCTTCTGCAGCGGCTGGGTGAGCTTCACGCTCGCGAACTCGGTGTAGTTGCTCAGCCAACGCGCGCTGCGATTGATGTTGCGCTGCAGGAAGCGCCGCCCGTCGCGCATGTGGATCGTGAGGTTGACGTTGTCGTTCTTGCCGCGCAGGTCGTCGTCGCCCGTCTCCATGTGAAGCAGCAGCTCGTGCACGCGGCCGTTGCTCGGGTAGTTGGAGTCGCGCAGCGCCGGCGGTCGCACCGGGCGGTAGGCCGTGTCCGTGAAGAACGTGCGCCACATGTACTTGCGGCGGTCGTCACCGTTCATGTAGCCGACGTAGTAGAAGTAGTTGCGCCCGGGCTGGGAGCGCATCGTGATGATCTTGTTCTTGTGGTTCGGGTCGTAGACGTACACCTGCACGTCGTTCGGTGCCCGGCCGCGCTTGTAGCCGACGGCCATGATCTGGTGCGTGACGCCGTCGATGCCGTGCACCCCGAGCGGTACGGGCGTGCCGGCGTCGATCTTCGCCTTCAGGAGGTTGAACTCACTCGTCGCCGCGCGCCGGAACAGCTGTGCGTTGCGCTTGCCGTTGGGGTTCAGCCCCATGTTCGCCCACTTGGGCACGTTCGGCACGATGGACTTCACCTGCCGGTTGTAGATGTAGCTCTGCAGCGTCGTGCGGTTCGCCGGGCGGTAGTCCTGGCGGGGAATGCGCATGCCGGCGCTGAAGTAGTCCAGCGCCGTGTAGACCATGCCGCCGCACAGGCCGCCCGTCCGGATGTCGAGGGCCGCGACGAAATCGTTGTTGAAGTCGTTGATGAAGTTGAAGCCGTGCGTGGACGGGTTGAAGCGCGAGCGGCGCGTCTCCGCGTCGGCTGGTGCCGGCGCCCAGGCGAGGAGCAGGGCGGCGGCGAGAGCGAGCAGGCGGAAGGGCATAAGGGGCTGGCGGTGCATCGGGCAGGTCTCCAGGGGCTCCGCGCCGGAACGCGGTCTGCCCGGTGAACTGCAGGCGAGATCGCTCCGGGACAGGGGCCGGCGTCCCGCTCGGCCCTCAGCCCAGGAGCTCGCTCAGCACCTCGTTGACGAGCTGGGGGTCGCCGCGGCCGCTCAGCTGCTTCATCGCCTCGCCGAAGATGCGGCCGCGCGCCTTCTCGTTGCCGGCGCGGAAGGCCTCAACCGCCTTCGCCTGCGCCTCCATGGCCGCGCGGACCGCGGCCTCGACCGCGCCGCGGTCCGACACCTGGCCCAGCCGACGCTCTGCCACGAGAGCCGCGGGCGAGGCGCCCGACTCGATCACCTCACGGAACAGGTCCTTGGCCGTGCGGGAGTTGATGCTCCCCGCAGCCCGGAGATCCACGAGCTCACCGAGGCCCTCGGGTGTGAGGGCGACGGCGGCGAGGTCGATCTTCTGATCGTTCAGGTACCGCAGCAGCTCGCCCTGGATCCAGTTCGCGACTGCCTTCGCGTCTCGGGTGCCTTCGGGGCCGGCCAGCGCCTGCTCGTACCACGCGGAAAGCGCCGGTTCCGCCGTGAGCACGCCGGCGTCGTACTCCGAGAGGCCGAGCGCTTCGCGGTAGCGCGCACGACGTGCCCGCGGCAGCTCGGGTAGCGCCTCCCGCTCCGCCTCGACGAAGTCGCGCGTGATCGTCACCGGGGGCAGGTCGGGCTCGGGGAAGTAGCGGTAGTCGTCCTCGGACTCCTTGAAGCGCTGGTGGACGGTGACGCCCTTGTCGTCGTCCCAGCCGCGCGTGGAGCGCGGCGTGTTCTCCATCGTCTGGCCGCGCTCGTGGTACGCGCGGGTCTGGCGCTCCGTCTCGTACTCGATGGCGAGGCCGACGTTGCGCACGGAGTTGAGGTTCTTCACCTCGACGATCGGCGTCTTGCCGCCGCCGTCGAAGAGGACGTTGATGTTCGGCTCGCAGCGCAGGTTGCCTTCCTGCATGTTGCCGTCCGACGTGCCCAGGTACGCGACGATCTCCCGTAGCGCGTCGAGGTAGCGCATGGCCTCGCCCGCCGAGGCGATGTCGGGCTCGGACACGATCTCCAGCAGCGGTGCTCCCGCGCGGTTCAGGTCGACGCGGCTCGCGGCGCCGCCCTCGTCGTGCGTCGACTTGCCGGTGTCCTCCTCCAGGTGCGCGCGCCGGATGCGCACCCGCTTCGGGTTGCCGTCGTCGTCGTCGATCTCGATGGCGCCGTCGATACACAGCGGCTGGTCGTACTGGCTGATCTGGTAGCCCTTCGGCAGGTCGGGATAGAAGTAGTTCTTGCGGTCCCACTTCGTGACCTCGGCCACCTCGCAGCCCAGCGCGAGGCCGGTGCGGATGGCCAGACGCACGGCCTCGCGGTTGAGCACGGGCAGCGCACCGGGCAGCCCCATGACCACCGGGTCGATGAGCGTGTTCGGCTCGGCGCCGTAGCGGTAGGGGGTCGGCGAGAAGCACTTCGTGTTCGTCTTCAGCTGGAGGTGGACCTCCATACCGACGAGCACGCGGCCTGCGGAATGCTCGCTCACGCGTCACCTCCCGCCGGGATCACCGGCGCGCGGTAGGCGTGGCCCGTCGTCTCTGCCAGCGCTTCCGCGACGTCGAAGAGACGCGCCTCACTGCCGGCCGGACCCCAGAGCTGCATGCCGACGGGCAGACCGTCTTCCGTCTGGCCCGCCGGGACGTTCATCACCGGGATCCCAGCGAGGTTGGACGCCACCGTCAGGATGTCGCACAGATACATGGCGAGCGGATCGTCGACCTTCTCGCCGAGCAGGAAGGCCGGCGTCGGCGTGGTCGCCGAGACGATCACGTCGCAGCGCTCGAAGGCGCGCTCGAAGCCTCGTCGCAGCGCGGAGCGCGCCGCCATGGCGCGCTTGTAGTACGCGTCGGCGTAGCCGGCGCTCAGCGCGAACGTGCCGATGAGGATGCGCCGCTTGACCTCCGCTCCGAAGCCCTCGTCGCGTGTCTTCGCGTAGAGGGCCTGCAGGGCGCCCGCGTCCGACGTGCGGTGGCCATAGCGCACGCCGTCGTAGCGTGCGAGGTTCGACGACGCCTCCGCGGGCGCGACGATGTAGTAGATCGGGATCGAGGACTTCACGAGCGGGATCGAGAGCTCGACGGACTCCGCCCCGGCCTCCTCGAGCGCCTTGTGGACGTCGCCCATCGCCGCTTCCATCGGCTCGCCGCCGGCCACGCCCGCCAGCGAAAACTCCTCGACCCGGCCGATGCGCAGGCCCGCGAGCTCCGCCGCGCCGCTTCCGGTCACGGCCGGCAGGTCACGCGTCGTGGCGTCTGCTGGATCCGTGCCCTGGATGGCGCCCAGCAAGATGCGCGCGTCCGCCGCGCTGCGGGCCATGGGACCGACCTGGTCGAGGCTCGAGGCGAAGGCCACGAGGCCGTTGCGGGACACGCGGCCGTAGGTGGGCTTCATGCCGACGATGCCGGAGAGCGCCGCCGGCTGGCGGATCGAGCCGCCCGTGTCACTGCCGAGGGCGAGCGGGACCATGCCCGCCGCGACGGCAGCGGCGCTGCCGCCCGACGAGCCGCCGGGGACGCGCTCGAGGTCGTATGGATTCCGCGTCGGACCGAACGCCGAGTTCTCCGTCGAACTGCCCATCCCGAACTCGTCCAGGTTCGTCTTACCGACGATGCAGGCTCCTGCGTCGACCGCACGCCGGACGCTCGTCGCCCCGGTGGGGGGGACGTAGTTGCCGAGGATCTTCGAAGCGCACGTGAGCGGCACACCCTCGACGGCGATGTTGTCCTTCACGCCGAGCGGTACGCCGGCGAGCGGGCCGGGATCCTCGCCCGCCTCGACGCGCGCGTCCACCACCCGCGCCTGCTCGCGCGCGAGCTCGGGCGTCGTCCGCAGGAACGCATGGAGTGCCGGGTCGATGGCCTCGATACGAAGGAGCGACGTCTCGACGAGCTCGCTGGCCGTCAGCGGATCGTCGATGTTGCGCACGCGTGCCGCCATCTCCGCGACGGGCAGATCGAGGGGATTCGTGAGCCCCTCCATCGTCAGTCCTCGACCTCTTCGTCGAAGAAGCGCGGCACGACGAAGAAGCCGTCGTCGTGGGCCGGAGCGTTGCGCAGCACGGAATCAGGATCGAGGGTCTCCCCTGCGTCGTCGGCGCGTAGAGCATCGAGGTCGATCGGATCCTGGGTCGCGGGATCGGCGTCGCCGACCTCGAGCTGCTGGATCCGGTCGACGTGCTCGAAGATGCGCCTGAGCTGGGGCGCAATCTCGTGCACCTCCTCCTCGGTCAGCTCGAGCCGCGCAAGCTCCGCGATCTTCCGGACCAGACCCTCGTCGATCTCCATGGCGTCTGAAGCTAACCCCGCGGCTCATGAGCGGGCGAATTGCACCGGACGGCCTGCGGCGCCCGCGTACCCTGCGCGCGCGGAGGCCCTGATGCGACGACTCCTCGTGCTGCTCCTGCTCGTCCTGTGGGCGCCCACGCTCGCCCTCGCAGAAGACGAGAAGGCCCCTGCCAAGCCCAAGGTCGACCCGAGCGTCGCCGCCTTCTTCGAGAACGTCGCCGAGGCCTCGCGCACGAAGGACCGGAAGATCGTGGCCGGGTACTTCGACACGCAGGCCATGGCGAAGGCGATCGCGGAGGCGGGCTACCTCAGCGTCTTCCCCGAGAGGCAGCGCGAGGCAATCCGCGCACGGTTGGCGCCTGCCCTCGGCGCGAGCCTGACGCGCAACGAGATGATCGATCCCTTCGTGCGCTACCAGATCCGCTCCGTGGCCGAGGGCGCGGGCAAGGACCGACTCGCGGTCTACGCCTGGACCTGGGACGCCGACGGCCTGCTCTCCAAGGTCCGCTGGCACCTCGTGAAGCGTGGCGCCTCGTGGGCCATCTACGACCTCGAGGACCTCGAGTTCGGCTTCGGTGTGCTGAGCAACGTCGGCATCGGTCTGCTCGAGGCCTCCCAGGGGATCCCCGAGGCGTGGCGCGGCCTTGGTGCGAAGTTCACGCGCGCGAAGGAGCTGCTCTCGAGCGGCGACATCGACGATGCTTACGAGGTCCTGATCGAACTCCAGGCGCTCGCGCTGCCCGACCAATTCATGTCGCTCGTTCAGGTGCTGCTCGGCGCCACGTGCATGTGGCGAGGAGAGCTGGACGAGGCGCTCGAGCAGCTCGACGCGCTCGCGGAGATCCGCTCGGACGTACCCGTCGAGTACTACTGCCGCGCGGTGATCGGGAACCTACAGGGCGAGCACGAGGCGGCGCTCCGTGCGGCGCTGCGCTACGTCGAGCTGCTGGACGCGGATCCCGACATCGAGGTCGAGCGAGGCATCGCCCTGTACGGCCTCGACCGCAAGACCGAGGCGCTGCCCGTGCTGACGCGCGTCGTGAATCAGGAGCCGACCAGCGCCGAGGGCTTGGCGTACTTCGCGCTCTGCCTGCCGCCGCAGCGGCGGGGAGAGCTGGCAGGACGCTTCGCGCGTCTTGCGGATCCGGTCATCGACCACCGCGAGATCGGCGAGACCTTCATCGAGCACGGCGCCCCCGACCTGCTGCGGCTGTTCGCGGGCTTCCTCGAGAAGGCTCGCCCGGGCCACTATGACGTCGCGTTCTACGAAGGCCAGGCGTTCTGGCAGGAGGAGAAGTACGAGCAGGCCGCCCTGCGCTTCGAGGTCGCCCAGACGAGGCTCTTCGCCGCGCCGGCCGACGAGCGTCCGGAGGATCCGGACGTCGTCCAGACGTACGTGGACGCGGTGCTCGACGCGTGGCTCGAGGCGGGCGAGTCCATCCGGGCCTACGCCGGCACCGTGGATCCCGCGCACGCGCTGGACTACATCGGCGACCATCTCCTCTACGGAGCCGACGACGCCAAGCCCCTGCGGACCTTCCTCGCGCACGTCCGCGCCAATCCCCCGAAGAAGGGCGCGGAGCTCGCCGCCTTGCGGCTCCGTTTCTACGCCGGGGGCGCCGACGTCATCGAGGCGAAGTACGCCGAAGCGATTCGTTCGCTGCAGCCGCTTCATGCGGAGGTCGAGAAGGCCACGGAGGCGGACCGTGACGACGACGATCTCGAGAGTCTGCTGTGGGACGTGGAGGATCGCCTCGTGCGGGCGCTGGCACGCGCCAAGCGATTCGACGATGCCCTGAAGCTGGCGACGCACATCGACGATCGCGACGAGGACCTCACGTACGTCGCCCTCGTGCACGTGCTGCGCGGGACCGTGGACGAGGCCGTCGAGGCGATCTCGATCATGCTCGAGTCCGGCGCCTCGCCCGATGAGTTCCTCGATGACGAGGATATGGCCGAGCCGCTGAAGGGCCCGGCGTACGCGGCGCTGCGCAAGAAGATGCAGGACGGCTAGGGGATCTCGCCGGGCGGCCCTGTCGCCAACTCCGCGATGCTGCAGTTCATGGAGCAGGCCACCCTGCCGCCCACCGTGGAGGTCCCCATGCGCCGCCTGCTCACCGCACTCTTCTGCTCCCTCGTGTCCATCGCCTGTGGCGGGGGAGGCGGAGGCGGGCCGGAGGCGCCGGATCCCTCCTCGCTCCCCGTCCTCGTGCTGAGCCACCACATCACGGAGCTGGCCAACGTCGATCTCGTCGTACCGTCGGGTGCGCTGAGCGGCGACGAGGTCAAAGCCCACTCGCACTTCCGCACCGACGGCAGTGCGGTGCCGATCTACGCGCCAACAGACATGACGCTCACCCAGGGGACGTGGGTGGGGGCGTCGAACGACTACGGACTCATCTTCGAGGTCAACGCGCGCTACCGGATCGCGCTCGG
>JASJDY010000127.1 GCA_030065025.1 Planctomycetota bacterium | reverse complement strand
GGTGGCGCCGCGGCGCCGACGAAGGCCCGCCCGGCCCCAGAAAATGGACCTCTGCGGCGGCATTAGCGAAATCTGCATTTTCCCCCCATGAAACGTAAGAAATCACTGAAATGCCGGCCGAGGGGGCTCCCAGGGGCAAGCGGGGTGGTCGAAGTAGGACCTGACGATGGTCGTCAGTGAGATGACGGCCGGTGGAAGCCCCGAGAGCCTACTTCCTTGGCGCCTTCCTCCACCTCAACCCGAGCCGTCGCCGTCTGGCTGACCGCTTCGCGCATGTTGCAGCGCGGATCCCGGGTGCGGAGTGCCAAGCGGACGCTGTTGGGGCTCGTCGCCGTCTACGCCCTGGTCCTGGCGTCGCCTGAGCTCGCCGTCGGCACCGCGCTCAAGCGCGTCTCCTCGACCGACGCTCGCTGCGAGGCGCACTTCGCCGCGTGGCACGCCGCCACGCTGACCACCGCGGCCGTCGTCCGCAGCCCGGAGCCTGCGCAGACCGCATCGCGGTCCACGGCGCAGAAGCCCGAGGCGGACCCGGTGCAGCTGAGTCGTCCGGCCGACCCGCTGCTGCGCCTCGAGCATGCGCCTCTCGCGCAGTACGGCGGTGACCTCGAGTCGCTGACCGACGTCGAGGTGCCGGAGTCCGACGAGTCGGGTCAGTAGCTGCGCGAACACGCGCGCACGTGACGTAGCGTCCAACTCCTTACTTGCACGTTTGAAGTTGAGATTGGTTCGCAATCCGCAGTCTGCGGAATCTCACGCCTTTCGCCCATCTCACGGTTTCGGACGGTAGGCCTGCGCGCTTACTATCCGCCGCCATGAGTCCCACCATCTTCACGCGCGCGTTCGATCAACGCGTGCGCACGCTCCTCGGAGTGCTGGGTTTCTCCGTGGTGTTGGGCGGCGCGTTCGGTACGCACGTCCTCTGGCAGGCCAACATGGAAGAGGGCTACCGGCCGGAGCAACCGCTCCCCTTCAAGCACTCGGTCATGGCCGGCACACACGAGATCGACTGCGTGTATTGCCACACCGAGGCCTACAAGGGCGCCCATGCCGGCATCCCCACCGTGGCGTCGTGCATGACGTGCCACAAGGAGATCCAAACCAAGGACTCCGCGGGGGAGCTCAAGGAGGGGATCGCGCTCCTCAATGAGTACTGGGAGAAGAAGGAGCCCATCCCGTGGGTCAAGGTCCACGACCTCGCGGACTACGCCTACTTCAACCACAGTCGCCATCTCAACTCCATGAAGCTCGTCGACGGCAAGCGCATGGACTGCGACACGTGCCATGGCGATGTCGAGGGGATGGACGTCATGTATCGCGAGAACAGCCTGAAGATGGGCTGGTGTCTCGAGTGCCACATGAAGGAGCCGGACCCGGCGCACGTGAAGCCCGGGGAGACGACGCTTGCTCCCATCCACTGCAGCACGTGTCACCGCTAGGCCAGAACGGAAGGAAGCCGATGACGTTCGACGACGCCAAGCTCCGTGACCGGCCGGAGGTCACAACCCGGGACGACAACCCGTTGCCGCCCGAGGACAACGCGCTCACGCGGCGCACCGCCATGAAGCTCTTCTCGGTGACGGCCCTGATGGGGGCCGTGGCCGGCTGCACGCGCAAGCCCGAGCGCTACATCTACAGCGTGGTGGATCGCCCCGAGTACCAGCGGCCGGGCACGCCGCTCTACTACCACTCGACCTGGACCGACGGGCTGTACCCCTACGGCATCACGGTCAAGTGCGTCGACGGGCGCCCGATCAAGATCGAGGGCCACGAAGAGCACCCGCTCAACCTGGGCAAGGCGTGCGCGCCCATGCAGGCCGCCCTCGTGTCGCTCTACGACCCGGAGCGGCTCAAGTCGCCCCGCAGCGGCAAGAACGACGTGACCTGGGAGCAGGCCGACAAGCGCATCGTGAAGGCGCTGCAGGCGGCGAGCAGCACGGTCGTCGTGACGCGCGGCCTCCTGGGCCCGTCCGAGCAGGCGCTGGCCGCCCAGTTCCTGAAGGCGGCGCCCGGCGCGAAGCACTTCGTGCACGAGCCCGCGGTCGACCGCGAGCGCCGCGCCGCCTGGAAGGCCATCTACGGTGCCGACGGCGAGCTGGTCCCCGAGTTCGACAAGGCCGACGTGATCGTCAGCATCGACTGCGACTTCCTCGGCACGGACGGCGACGTCGTCTCCAACACGCGTCGCTTCGCGGCCACACGCCGGCCCGAGGCCGGCACGTTCTCGCGCCTCTACGTGGCCGAGGGCGGCATGACGGTGACCGGCTCGAGCGCCGACCACCGCCTGCCCATGCGGCCGTCGGAGGCCTCGGCCCTCGTCGCGGCCCTCGCCGGCGGCACCGCCAAGGAGGGCTGGGACGCCAAGGTGATCGCCGCCATGCGCGAGGACCTCGCCGCCAACCGCGGCAAGGCGCTCGTCGTGGCCGGGCCGCACCTGCCGGCCGCCGTGCACGCAGCGGTCGCCAAGCTCAACGCCGAGCTGCAGGCGCCCCTGCTCTGGAACGCCGCACCGGCCCTGCTGCCCGCGAACGATCCCCAGGAGATCCGCGCGGCGCTGGCCGCCGGCGCCGATGTGGCGATCTTCCTCGGCGTCAACCCGGTCTACGACCTGCCCGGCGCCGACCTCGCCAAGGTGAAGCTCAGCATCGCTCACGGCCTCACGGCGAACGAGACGCTGGCAGCCTGCGACATCGCCCTGCCGAGCGCACACAACCTCGAGTCCTGGAACGACACCGCGCCGCTGGCCGGCATGACCACGTACTGCCAGCCGATGATCGCGCCGCTCTTCGGCGGGCGTCAGGAAGCCGACTCGCTCCTGGCCTGGACGAAGGCGCTCGACGAGTCGGCCACCGATGCCGAGGACTTCCACGACTACGTGAAGGCTCGCTCCGGCTTGGAGGCGAAGGCCTGGCAGGCCGCGCTGCGCAAGGGCTACACCGGCTCCGGCTCGTTCGCCCAGGCGCCTGCGCCGAAGTCGTTGGACGCGACGGCGCCTGCAGCCGGCGCGGCGGGCACGATGGACGTCGTCCTCGTGGCCGACCCGTTCCTCGGCGACGGCCGCTGGGCGGGCAACCCCTGGCTGCTCGAGACGCCCGAGCCCGTGACGCAGCTCGTCTGGGACAACGCGGCGATGATGGGCCCGGCCGCCGCCAAGGCGCTCGGTGTCGCCAAGGAGGACTGGGTCACGATCACGCTGGGCGACGCCACGCTCGACCTGCCCGTGCTCGTCAAGACCGGCTTCCAGAAGGACACGATCCTCGTTCACCTGGGCTGGGGCCGCACCGCGGGCGCCGGCGTCGGCGACCGTGTCGGCATCAACGCCTACCCGCTGAGCGCCGCCGGGCACCTGCTCGTCGGGGCGAAGGTCAAGTCGGCGGGCAAGCAGAAGTACCACCTCGTGCGCACCCAGCGCGCCCACGACCAGATGGACCGCGAGATCGCGCGTAGCGCCACGGCGAAGGAGTTCGCCGCGCACTCGGACTTCGCGAAGCACCGTCGCCACCACCCGCCGCTCGATCAGATCGACCAGGAGGTGGACTACACGAAGGGCCACAAGTGGGTCCTCGGGATCGACCTCAACCAGTGCACGGGCTGCAACGCGTGCATGGTCGCCTGCCAGTCGGAGAACAACATCCCGACGGTCGGCAAGGACGAGGTGTCGCTCGGTCGCGACATGAGCTGGATCCGGATCGATCGCTACGAGAAGGGCGATCCGGAGAACCCCGAGATCTCGCAGATGCCGATGCTCTGTCAGCACTGCGACAACGCGCCCTGCGAGACCGTCTGCCCGGTCAACGCCACGGTGCACAGCCCCGAGGGACTCAACGACCAGATCTATAACCGCTGCGTCGGCACGCGGTACTGCGCCAACAACTGCCCCTACAAGGTGCGTCGCTTCAACTTCTTCAACTACACGAAGCAGGCGATCGACACGCCGGTCGAGGAGCTCGCGCAGAACCCGCACGTCACGGTGCGCATGCGCGGCGTGATGGAGAAGTGCACCTTCTGCGTGCAGCGCATCAACGCCGCCAAGTTCGAGCGCTCGAACAAGGGCGAGAAGGTCGAGGACGGCGACGTCGTCACCGCCTGCCAGCAGGCCTGCCCGGCTGACGCCATCGTCTTCGGCGACGAGAACATCGAGGGCAGCAAGATCGCTGCTGCCCGCAAGGCCGACCTGGCCTACCACGTTCTGGAGGAGCTGAACGTGCGTCCGAACGTCACGTACCAGGCTCGGGTGCGCAACCTGCATCCGAGCCTCGACGACTACACGCCCGGGGCCGCGAAGAAGGGAGGCCACTAGTGAGCGACGCTACTGCCACCCTTCCCGAGGATCCGCCCCTCGTCCAGGGCGACATCACCCTGCAGAAGCTCGATGACGACATCAGCGCGCC
This sequence comes from Planctomycetota bacterium, assembly GCA_030065025.1. Classification (GTDB taxonomy): domain Bacteria; phylum Planctomycetota; class PLA2; order PLA2; family JAEUHO01; genus JAHEIK01. Next base: position 10,682 of record JASJDY010000127.1, on the reverse strand, counting down.
GTACGAGGCGTTCCCGACGAAGCGCTGGTGGATCGCCTTCCTGCTCGTCCAGCCGCTCGCCATCGCCTTCCTCGTGTGCTTCGTCTACACGATCGGCGCGGGCATCGGCACGTGGGGCAACAACGCCCCGGTCGGCTGGGGCTGGGCCATCACGAACTTCGTGTTCTGGATCGGTATCGGCCACGCCGGCACGCTGATCAGCGCGATCCTCTACCTGCTGCGTCAGAAGTGGCGCACGGGCATCGCGCGCTTCGCCGAGGCGATGACGATCTTCGCCGTCATCTGCGCGCTCCAGTTCCCGCTGATCCACACCGGACGCCCGTGGCTGGCCGCCTACTGGCTGCTGCCGCTGCCGAACTCCAACAACATCTGGGTCAACTTCCGCAGCCCGCTGCTGTGGGACGTGTTCGCGGTTTCGACCTACGGTCTCGTGTCCTTCCTGTTCTGGTACACGGGCCTGCTGCCGGACCTCGCGATCGCCCGCGACCGCGCGAAGCACAAGGTGCGCAAGCTCGTCTACGGCATCATGTCGCTCGGCTGGAAGGGCAGCAACCGCGCCTGGTCGCACTACGAGAAGGCCTACCTGCTCTTCGCCGGCCTCTCCACCCCGCTGGTCCTCAGCGTGCACAGCGTCGTGTCGTTCGACTTCGCTGTGTCGGTGGTGCCGGGGTGGCACACGACCATCTTCCCACCGTACTTCGTCGCAGGTGCGATCTTCAGTGGCTTCGCGATGGTGGCCACGCTGATCATCATCATGCGGAAGTACTTCAAGCTGCAGCACGTCATCACGAACGATCACCTCGACGTGATGAACCGCATCGTGATCGCGACGTCGCTGATGGTCGGCTACGCCTACATCATCGAGATCTTCATCGCCTGGTACGGCGGCGTCACATTCGAGCGCTACGCGTTCATCAACCGCGCGCTCGGGCCGTACGCCTGGGCCTACTGGCTGATGGTCACGTGTAACGTGATCCTGCCGCAGCTCCTGTGGTTCAAGAAGATCCGCAGCACGGTCAAGTACCTCTATCCGATCGTCATCCTCGTCAACCTGGGTATGTGGCTCGAGCGCTTCGTGATCATCATCACGAGCCTGACGCGCGACTACCTGCCCTCGAGCTGGGATGACTTCGCGCCGTCCTGGGTCGACATCGGATTGCTCGTGGGCAGCTTCGGCCTGTTCCTGACGCTGCTGCTGCTCTTCTGTCGCTTCCTGCCCACGGTGGCCATGGCCGAGACCAAGGCCGTGCTCCCGGGCAGCCAGCCTTCGGGAGGTCACCATGACTGATTCCGGGCGCCAGCTGGCGGGCATCATCGGGCTGTACGACGATCCGGACAGCCTCATCGCCGCGGCCGAGAAGGTGCGTGACGCGGGCTACGAGAAGTGGGATTGCCACACGCCGTACCCCGTGCACGGACTCGATGCCGCCATGGGGCTGAAGCCCAGCCCTCTCGCCTTCCTCTGTCTCGGCGCAGGCGGCGTCGGCGCGGGTGCCGCGATGCTCATGCAGTGGTGGATGAGCGCCGTGGACTACCCCGTCCGCATCGGCGGCAAGCCGTTCTTCAGCTGGCCCGCCTTCGTGCCGATCGCGTTCGAGCTGTTCGTGCTGTTCGCCTCGCTCGCGACGATGGGCGGCATGCTCGTCCTCTGCAAGCTGGGCACGTGGGCCTCACCGCTGCACGACAGCGGGGTGATGGCCGAGGTCACGACCACGCGCCACGGCGTCGTGTTGAACGCCGACGACCCGAAGTTCGACGAGGAGTCGGCTCGCGCGCTCCTCGAAGAGGCCGGCTGTGACGACATCCGACTGCTTTACGAAAACGTCGAGGAGGAGGCCTAGCTCATGTTCAAGCAGATCCTCCGCGAGTGGAACCCCGGCTGGAAGCCGCTGCGCTGGAAGGCGACGCTCATCGCGCTGCCCATCCTCGCGCTGGTCATCCCGCTCCTGATCCTCTCGCTGCCCTACCTCGAGATCCTGAACGACATGGCCGTGCAGCCCAAGGCCAAGACGCAGGGGCACTACGGCTGGTTCTCGAACGAGATCATCATGGTCGAGCGGCCGCCGGTTCCCGGCACCGTGCCGGCCAACGTCTCCGCCGAGGCCTACGAATACGTCGTCACCGAGAAGGACGAGGAGAAGGCCGCGACCTTCGCCGGCGAGACCCTCGAGAACCCGCTGAAGCGCACGCGCGACGTGATCGAAAAGGGCCGCTGGCTCTACGAGCGCGTCTGCATCACCTGCCACGGTGATCGCGCCGAGGGCAACGGCCCGATCATCGGTCCCGACTGGTTCCCCGCGCCGCCTTCGCTGCACACGCCGCAGGCGCGCAAGTACCCCGACGGCCGCATCTGGCACATCATCACGCGCGGCCAGAACAAGATGCCGTCGTACGCCTACATGCTCAACCCGGAAGAGCGCTGGCAGATCGTGCACTGGATTCGCGTCATGCAGCGCGCGAAGCAGATGGCGGAGGAGGGCAACTGATGAGCGAGTCCACGACCGTCGCCGTCGAGGCTCCGGCCGCCGGCAAGGGCGGCAAGCTCAAGGCCATCGGGCTGGCGCTGCTGGCCCTCGGCGCGATCCTCTGCGCCGTCGCCTACCTCGACGAGGACTCCCGCAAGCGCTTCGGCTACGCGTACATGCTCGGCTTCGTGTTCGCCTGGTCGATCGTCGTCGGCAGCCTCTTCTTCATCGCGCTGCAACACGTGACGCGGTCCGTCTGGTCCGTCGTCTTGCGGCGCACCGCCGAGATGCTCGCCTCGCCGCTGGCAATGTTCCTGCTGGTGGCGCTCTTCCTGCCGCTGCTGGCCCTGGCCCTGCTCAACCCCGACTACACGATCTTCAAGTGGATGATCGAGGGCGGGATGGGCAACGACCACCTCCAGCACGAGAAGGCGCCCTACCTGAATCAGTCGTTCTTCCTGATCCGCACGGTCTTCTACTTCGCGATCTGGATGTTCTTCGCCTGGTTCTTCGTGCGCGGCTCGCTGAAGCAGGACTCCGGCTCCGGCGACGTCAAGCCCACGCTGCGCATGCGCGCCGCCTCCGGCCCGTTCCTCATCCTGTTCGGCTTCACGGTGACCTTCGCCGCCTTCGACTGGATGATGAGCCTCGAGCCGAGCTGGTTCAGCACCATCTACGGCGTCTACGCCTTCTCCGGGATCACCCTCGCCGGCCTCGCGGCCATCACGATTGCCGTCGTGGGCCTCCGGGCCAAGGGGCTGATCGCCCCCGAGCTGGTCCGCCCGGACCACCTCTACAGCCTGGGCGGCCTCCTCTTCGCCTTCACCTGCTTCTGGGGCTACATCTCGTTCAGCCAGTTCATGCTGATCTGGTACGCGAACATCCCCGAGGAGACGATCTACTACGTCCACCGGACGGAAAACGGCTGGCTCGCCATCACGTGGGCCGTCGCCATCCTCCGCTTCATCCTGCCCTTCTTCCTGCTGCTCGGGCGCGGCGCGAAGATGGACGGGAAGCGCCTCGTGCAGGTCTCCGTTCTGATCCTCGTCGGTCAGGTCGTCGACCTGTACTGGCTGATCATGCCCAGTCTCGCGCCGGAATCCGGGCCCATGCTCGGCTGGCAGGAACTGGCGCCCCTGGTCATGTTCTCCGGCGTGATCCTGCTGACCGCCGGCCTGTTCCTCGGCCGCCACAAGACCGTGGCCGCCGGGGATCCCCTGTTCGAGAAGTCCAAGGCGTTCCACCTCTAGGTGGGCGCCGACGCCCCCCACACCAGCCCCCAAGCCCCCCTGGAATCGAAATGAGCTTCCTCCGCAGCCGCCCGTTGACGGTCCCCGCCCTGGCCGTGATTCTGGCGACGCTCTGCGCCCCTGCCGCCTGGGCCGAAAAGACCCCCGCCCCCGAGTCGAACGACAAGGTGGGCATCGAAGAGAAGCTCGGCGCGACCTTGCCCGCCGGACTTGTCTTCAAGGACGAGGCAGGCAACGACGTGGAGCTCACGAAGCTCATCCGGCGCCCCACGATCCTCACGCTGGTGTACTTCAAGTGCCCCAGCATCTGTGGGCCGCTGATGAACGAGGTCGCCCGGACGGTCGACGAGCTCCCGAACATCAAGCCCGGTGAGCACTTCGACCTCATCACCGTGAGCATCGACCCGACCGAGACGCCAGACATGGCGACCACGGGCAAGGCCGCCCTCCTCGGGCGCATGGAGACGAAGGTTCCCGAGGACTCCTGGCACTTCCTGACCGGCCAGGAGGAGACGATCCGTCGCCTTGCGAACACGGTCGGCTTCTACTACACGCGCACCGAAGACGGCGCCGACTTCAACCACGCCGGGACGGTCATCTTCCTCTCGAAGGACGCGAAGGTGATGCGCTACCTGAGCGGCCTGGCCATGCTGCCCTTCGACATGGAGATGGCGATCAACGACGCCACCGAGGGCCGCACGCGCACCCTGATGCAGCGCATCCAGAAGCTCTGCTTCAAGGAGAGCCCCGACGGCAAGGGGTACACCCTCGCAATCAACCGCCTGGTGCTCATCGTCACCCTGCTTGGCGTGGGCATCTTCGGCCTCTTCCTCTTCATCAAGCGGAAGAAGGCCAGCCGCAACGAGCCCAAGACTCCCAGCAACCCGTCCGTCGCCGGTGGGGCGACGGGAGGAGGTACGGTCTGATGTCCAACGACGCCGCGGCGCTGCCGCCTCTCGAGCAGGTTGACTACATCCGCGCGAAGAAGGGCCTCAAGTCGTGGCTCACGACCGTGGACCACAAGCGGATCGCGATCCTCTACCTCATCGCGATTCTGACCTTCTTCATCGTGGCGATGGGCCTGGGCGTGCTGATGCGCCTCGAGCTCCTCAACCCCGGCACCGACTTCATGGACGGTCCCGCCTACAACCGCATCCTCACGCTCCACGGCGTGATCATGACCTTCCTGTTCATCATCCCGAGCATCCCCGCCGTGTTCGGCAACTTCCTGCTGCCGATCATGATCGGCGCGAACGACGTCCAGTTCCCGCGCCTCAACCTGGCGTCCTGGTACTTCTACATGGCCGGCGCCGTGCTGGCCCTCATCGCGGTCGGGCTCGGCGGCGTCGACACGGGCTGGACGTTCTACGTGCCCTACAGCGCGAACACGGACTCCAACGTGCTGCTACCGATGGTCGCGGCCTTCCTGCTGGGTTGGTCGTCCATCCTCACGGGCCTCAACTTCATCGCGACGGTCCACCGCCTCCGCGCGCCCGGCATGAAGTGGGGCGACATGCCGCTCTTCGTCTGGGGCCTCTACGCGACATCGTGGATCGCCGTGCTCGCGACACCGGTCGTGGGCATCACGCTGATCCTCGTGCTGATGGAACGCTTCCTCGGCATCGGCATCTTCAACGCCGCAATGGGCGGCGATCCGCTGCTGTTCCAGCACATGTTCTGGATCTACTCGCACCCCGCCGTCTACGTCATGGTCCTGCCGGCCATGGGCGTGGTCTCCGAGATCATCCCGGCCTTCAGCCGGAAGAAGATCTTCGGCTACTGGTTCATCGCCGTCTCGTCGATGGCCATCGCCGCCATCGGCTCGCTCGTGTGGGCACACCACATGTTCACGTCGGGCATGGCGGACGAAGGACGCGTCATCTTCTCGTTCCTGACGTTCTTCGTCTCGGTGCCAAGCGCCGTGAAGGTCTTCAACTGGCTGGCGACCATCTACAAGGGATCGATCAAGATCGATCCACCCATGCTGTTCGCGTTCGGGTTCATCTTCATGTTCTCGATCGGCGGCTTCACGGGCCTCATGAACGCGTCGCTGTCGACGGACATCCACATCCACGACACGGCGTTCGTGGTGGCGCACTTCCACTACACGATGTTCGGCAGCACCGGCCTGATGTTCTTCGCCGCCATGCACTACTGGTGGCCGAAGATGTTCGGCCGCATGTACAGCTTCAAGACGGCCTTCTTCGGCTTCGGCCTGTTCTTCATCGGCTTCAACCTGCTGTACTTCCCGCTCTTCCTCGCGGGTCTCGCAGGCATGCCGCGCCGCTACCAGGACTACCTGCCGGAGTACCACGGCTATCACGCCGCCAGCACGATCGGCTCCTGGATCATGGTGGTCGGCCTGATGATCCTGTTCATCAACCTCATCGTCGCGATCTGGCGCGGCAAGAAGGCACCGATGAACCCGTGGGGCGGCGCCACCCTCGAGTGGCAGATCCCCTCGCCGCCGCCGACGCACCAGTTCGACGCCGCGCCTGATCTCACGCACGGCCCGTACGACTACGACTTCCTCTACGAAGACGAGGACCAGCCCAAGGAAACCGAGGTCAAGGCATGAGCGACAGCCTGTCAGCCGCTCCCTCTGCCACGGGTGACGCGCACGCGGACGACCACCACGGCCACTACGGTGTGCCGGGGTACGACCCGATCGCCAGCCGTATGGGGATGTGGCTCTTCCTCTTCACGGAGCTCCTCCTCTTCGGCGCGCTGTTCATCGCGTTCGCCGCCTATCTCTCGAAGTACCCGACGTACTTCGCGGAGGGCTCGGGCTCGCTGAACGTGCCCGTGGGCGCCTTCAACACTGTCGTGCTGCTCACCAGCTCGCTGACGATGGCGCTCGCCATTGCGGCGCTGCAGCGGGGCGACAAGAACCTGTCGATCAAGATGCTGAACGCGACGGTGCTCTTTGCCGGCGTGTTCTGCGTCATCAAGGCCTTCGAGTGGGGCGCCAAGATCGAGATGGGGATCTACCCCGGCTCCGCGACGCTCGCGGCCATGGATCAAGGCAAGCAGGCCTTCTACAACATGTACTACACGATGACGGGCTTCCACGCGCTGCACGTCATCATCGGCGCGGGCCTGATCCTCTGGGTCAAGAAGCGCACGCTCGACGACCGGGTCAACCCCAAGCGCCTCGTGCTGATGGAGAACATCGGGCTCTACTGGCACCTGGTCGACCTGGTCTGGATCTTCCTCTTCCCGCTGTACTACCTGATCGCCTAGGAGTGGCCCGATGAGCGCCAACGACCACGCCCACGAGCACGAAGTACACATCACGCCGTACAAGGTCTATATCGGCGTCTGGGCCGCGTTGATCGTCCTCACCGGAGTGACGGTCGGTGCCGCCCTCGTGGACATGAAGCAGATGACGATCTTCGTCGCGCTGTTCATCGCATGCGCGAAGAGCCTGCTCGTCATCCTCTACTTCATGCACATCGCGTACGAGAGTCGCGTCTTCTGGTGGTTCCTGATCTCTGCCTTCGGAGCCTACATCGTCTTCGTAGTCCTCACCTTTGCCGACTACGCGTTCCGCTAAGGAGCAGTCATGATCCTCGCCTCCCGCGACATCATCGATAGCGTCGACAAGGCCTGGTGGATCCTCACCGGCATCAGCGTGGTGCTGTTCATCGGCATCATGACCGCGCTGGTCATCTTCGCGATCAAGTACCACCGCAGCCGCAACCCGCGCGCAGCCGACATCTCCGGCAACACGAAGCTCGAGATCGCCTGGACGGTCCTGCCGACCCTCCTGAGCGTCTACATGTTCTTCGTGGGGTACGAGGGCTTCGCGCTGATGCGCGACATGCCCTCCGAAGAGAACTCCATCGTCGTCGAGGTCGACGCGCGTCAGTGGGCGTTCACGTTCCGCTACCCGAACGCCGACATCAGCTCGCCGGACATGTACGTTCCCGTTGGCAAGCCGATCCGCTGTCACCTCACGGCGCCCGACGACGACGTCATCCACAGCTTCTACATCCCGTACTTCCGCACGAAGGAGGACTGCGTTCCCGGCCGGACCAACTACATGTGGTTCCAGGCCGACAAGATCGGGGTCTACAACATCTTCTGTGCCGAGTACTGCGGCAAGGACCACGCCCGGATGGTCAGCAAGCTGCACGTGGTGTCCGAGGAGGACTACCGCAAGTGGTTGACGCAGAGGCTCGAAGACCGCTTCCGTCCGATCGACGACGTGGCGGCCGTCATGGACGCCAAGTCGGAGGGGATCGTCGCCAGCAACGCGGCTGAGCTCTACACGGTCTACTGCGCCTCCTGCCACGGTCCGAAGGGCGAGGGCGGTCTCGTCGAGGGCGCACGCAGCTTCATCGACAACGCCACGGACAAGTGGAAGAAGGGCGTCACGATCCCCGACATGTTCCGCACGCTCACGCTCGGCCTCGACGGCACGCGCATGAAGGCGTTCGACAACCTGTCGGCGTGGGATCGTTTCGCGCTCGCGCACCACGTGGCAAGCCTGCACCCCGACGGTCCTGGGCGTTCCGATGCTCCGATCGAGGAGTACAAGAAGCTCATCGACGAGTTCAAGCTGGCCGAGCAGAAGAAGGTCAGCCTCGACTTCCCGGTCGACGAGGCCATCGAGGAGCTCGTCGAGAAGACCGGCTCCGAGAAGAACAAGTAGGGCGCCGAGCGCACCGACATGGAGCCTTCCGCCGGACTGGTCTCGTCGCCGGCGGCCGATCGTGCGAATCTAGCCCGCATGTTGCATGAACACAGGCCGAGTCGCGCGGTTCTCGCTCGTCTTCGCGCCCGATCTCATTGCCGAGGCTCGTCGGAGGGGGGATCAGCCCCGCCTCCTCCCCTCGGCTGCGACCTCGGGCGCGATTCCGTCGCGAGAACACCCTGTTGCAGTCGACGCGCCGTGGCGGACGACGCAACACGGTATCGCTACAGGACTTGTCGCGAGGCTGGCGCGCGCTTCATGCAACATGCGGGCTAAGCGCGATGGGCCTCCTGCGCCTCCTCCTGCAGCTCTCGAAGGCGCGCATCACGTTCGCCGTCACCTTCTCCGTGAGCACTGGCTACGTAGTGTTCGGCGGGGCGTTCGACGCTGACCTCGTGTGGCCCGCGCTGGGCGTGTTCATGCTGGCGTGCGGCTCCGCCGCCCTGAACCAGGTCCAGGAGTGGCGCACCGACGCCAAGATGCCGCGTACGCAGGACCGGCCCATCCCCGCCGGGCGCATCAGTGCCCGCGGCGCGGCGATGATCTCGGTGCTGTTCATGGCCGTGGGCTTCAACCTGCTGGCGCAGGTCGAGAACCACACGCTGACGGTCCTGGCGCTCGGCGCGTTCGCGGTCGTCTACTACAACGGCATCTACTGGGCGCTGAAGCGGATCACAGCGTTCGCCGTCGTGCCCGGCGCGCTGATCGGCGCCGTGCCGCCGGTGATCGGCTGGTGTGCGGCCGGCGGCTGGTGGTGGGATCCGGCGATCCTCGAGATCGGCGGCTTCTTCTTCATCTGGCAGATCCCGCACTTCTGGCTCCTCGCGCGCCTCTACGGCGAGCAGTACGAGGATGCCGGCCTGCCGACCCCGGCGGCCAGCCTGTCGCCTCGTCAGTTCCAGCGGATCACGGTGAACTGGATCGTGCTGACGGCCTTCTTCGGCCTGTTGCTGGCGGGCGTGCATCGCATCGCGATGCCGTGGAACTTCCTCGCGCTGGCGGGTTCGATCGCGATCACGTTCGCGGCGATCGGTTACATGCGAGGTGAGCCGAAGAGGGCGGCGTCGAAGCGGCTCTTCATGCAGCTCAACATGTACGCCCTGGCGATGATGCTGTTGTTGATGGCGCACTCGATGACGCGGTAGGGGGCGTCTTCGCCCCAGCGGAGAGCGCTACGCGCTTTCCGCCGCCGCTTTCAGGTCCGCCAGATCCTTCTCCAGGATCTTCCGCATCGAGCCCTTCATGAGCCAGCCCATCGGCGCCATCAGCTTCGCGAAGAACGTGTTGCTCTTGGTCGAGATGGCCATCGACACCTTCGTCCCGTCACCATCCGGGACGCAGCGCATCTCGGTCGTGATGGTGCAGCCGCAGGACTCGCAGGTGACGTCGTAGCCGTTCGGCGGGTCGAACGCCGCGATCTCCATCTCCTCGGTAGCGTCGCGCTTGAACATCGTGCGCGTCTCGCGCCAGCGCGTGCCCACACCAACGGGCCCGTCCGTCAGGATCTCCACCGACTTGATGCCGTCGATCCGCTCGGGTGCGCGCTCGAGATCCGCGAGGACGGCGAACACCTGCTCCTGCGGTGCCGCGACGTGGGTGCTGACGGTCATCTGGGCCATGGCGCGCTCCTCCCGGCGGCCGCGCATTGTAGGGGCGAACTGCGGAATTTTGCGCAGTCGACGACTGTCACAGGGTCCTGATCCCCGTGCAGAGGCCCATTCTGTGGGACTTCACGCAGGGCCCGGCCTTTGCACCTGCCGCAGCGCGCCGATGCAGGCGCGACGGAGGAGCCCATGCAGACACCCCTCCAGGTGGTCTTCCACGACCTGGAACGCTCCGAGGCCATCGAGGACGCCGTCCGGCGGCACGCCGAGGAGCTCGAACGCCACTTCGACCGCATCACGTCCTGCCGGGTCGTCGTGGAGGCGCCGCACCGCCACCAGCACAAGGGCCGCACCTATGCCGTCCGGATCGACATCGCGGTGCCGCGCAAGGAGATCGTCGTCAACCGCGAGCCCGGGCGCGACGAGAAGCACGAAGACGTCTACGTCGCCATCAACGACGCCTTCAAGGCCGCCAAGCGGCAGCTCAAGGACTACGCGCAGAAGCTGCGCGGCGAGGTGAAGCGCCACGCCACGGAACCCGAGTAGCGATCGGACGGGTGTCGTAGCCTGGGAGCGGGAGTCGCGTGACGGATCTGGATCTCGATCTCAGCCTGCGCTGCGCCGTGCTCGTCGCCGAGCCGGCCGCGTGGCGTGAGGTCCTGCG
>JASJDY010000126.1 GCA_030065025.1 Planctomycetota bacterium | reverse complement strand
GCACGGATCTGCTCCAGATCGTGCGAGAGCTTGCGCTTCGGATTGCCGGCGTCCCGGATGCGCACCCGGCTGCCGGGGCTGCTGCACGTGCTCATCGAGCCCGGGTTGGCGCAGTGCACCGTGAGCTCGGAGCCGTCCTCACGGCGCACGTCCGCGAGGAAGCGCTTGTAGCGCCGGATCAGCACCGCCTCTTCCACGGGAGAGGGGTAGGACCAGTCGACGCGCCTGGAGCCCATGGTGCAGCTAGGCGCGGACCTGGCGGCCGAAACGGATCGCGAGCCGCACGAAGCGCAGCATGAGCAGGAGCGCGCCGATGACGATGATCACCAGGAAGACGCGCTCGATCAGGTTGTCGAGCACCTCGGCCGCTTCGCGTCCGAGCTTGCTGCTCGTGGGCATCTCCACGAGCTTGCCGAGGGTCGCCGCGATGACGAGCAGTGCCGCGCCCGAGAGGCAGCCCAGCGCTTCGGCGGCCGTGGCCATGGCGGTCTCGCCGCGGTCCAGGAGCGTCAGGATGTGGCGGAGGGCGAAGAAGGCCAGCACGAGGTTCACGTACGGCACGATCGACTTGAAGTCCGACGCGAGGAAGGGACGGAACTCGTCGCCGTGCTTGACCGAGAACACCTCGTCGAGGAACAGGTTCACGATCAAGGCCATCAAGACGAGGAGCACGAGGCCCTGGAGTGCGCCCTTGCGGGTTGCGCGGGCGTGCAGCGGTGCCGTGGGCCTCAGGCGGTCGGGCGCGGCGCGTCCGATCGCCACGAAGATGCAGAGCAGCGCACCGGTGTCGATCAGGAAGATCGTGATCACGCCGAGGAAGACCGCGGCGAAGGGCTCGTTGGGCAGCGGCGCGAGAAGCCCGGGAATCGAGTCCCACGTCGCGCCGGCGAAGGTCAGGGCGACCGAGAGCAGCAGGTGGCAGGCGAACACCGCAGCGAGGACCCGCACGAAGGTGCGGCGGGTCGCGAGCGGGATGACGAGCGGCGACGAGACGAGCTCGTCGGCCAGCTGCTCGGCCGGCCCCAGGGCACGCAGGGCGGCGCGCTCTGCCTCGGCCTCATCCACGTCCGGATCGCGCTCCCGCTGCTCCTCGATGCGGTCCTCGATGAGCGCGTCGACCTCCATGCGTACGCGCGCGGCTTCGCGCGCCGGCAGCAGCTCCTCGAGGCGTTCCAGGTAGTCGTCGCGCTCGGTGCGGCTCACGGGGTGTCCTCGCTGGCGGCGGGCTCGGCGGCCTCGGCCTCCTCTTCCTTCATCGGTCGGTCGAGGGCCCCGTCGGTAGCGTCACGCGCCCGCTTCCACGCGTCCAGCATGGCAGCCTTCACCGAGCGCCCGTCGTCGGAGAGCTCGTAGTACTTGCGGGGACGCTTGCCGGACGTATCCCAGCGCGACGCCAGGATGCCCGCCTTCTCGAAGCGACGCAGGATGGGGTAGAGCGTGCCTTCCTCGACCTGGAATCCGGCGGCGCCGAGCAGGCGGACGAGGTCGTAGCCGTAGCGCGGCGTCTCGAGATAGTGCAGCGCGACCAGCTGGACGACCCCGCGTCTCAGCTCGGCTTCGAATCGGGGATCAACCCGCTCGGCCACGCGGCCTCCCTGCACCCATTGCGAGAAGCAGTGTAGGGCCGCACTCCATGCCATGCGACACTTGGGGTGTTGCCGTCTTCATGCCTGTGTAAGCGGCTAGGATGCCCCCATGCCGACGCGATCGCTTCTCGCCAGCACCCTTGCGCTCACCGCGCTGCTGGGGCTGGCTGCGCCGGCGGCGTGGGCCGACGCGCCCCCCGAACGCCGCACGCCGTCGCAGATCGCCTTGAAGCGGCTCGCCTCTCCCGTGCTGGCGGAGCGGGAGGCGGCCGTCCGCACACTGGTGGACCTGTTGCCAGGCGTGCGCGGACAGGTGATCGAGGCGCTGCCCGGCTCCCCGTGGTCGATCCAGCTCCACCTCATCGAGGTCCTGGCACAGGACGGCAGCGAGACGGCCGTCCAGGCGCTGCTGACCCACCTGGTGCGCACGGAGGCCACCCAGGCGGCTCTGATCCAGCGCCTGCTCGCGAGGCTGCCGGAGGCGGCCGCCCGGCTGCTGGCCGCTTGGCGTGCCGACCCCGCCGCGTTCGTCAAGCGCGCCGGGGACGCGCCCGAGGGCGCAGAGCGTCTGCGCGGGCTCGTGCTCCTGCTGCGACGCGCCGAGATCGAGGGCCTCTTTCTCGGTCGCAAGAGCAAGAGCGGCAGCACGGGCTACTACAAGGGGCAGTACGCGGTGCTGCGGGGCAAGGGCCTGGAGCCCGACTTCCGCGACCACGCGCTCGCTGTCGTGACCGGCATCGCGCTCGACGAAGCCCTGCCCACGGCGGGCATCTACACGAGCGGCGTGTACCGCTTTGTCCGTCCGCACCTGGTCGACGAGTGGGAGCTGCGCTCGATGGCGCTCAATGCCGTGGGCGAGCTGGCGACGGCCGACGACCATCTCGTCGTCACGCGGCTCGAAGACCGGCTGATCCAGCTCATGCGCGAGCGCACCGAGCTGCAGGCGCGTATGCGCATCCGCTACCGCGAGGCCGGTGGAGATTACGACAGCAAGCTCTTCCAGGACGCGCTGCTCGAGTGGGACGACGCCCTGGGCGAGTACCTCGACCATCTCTCGTGTCTGCACCAGATCGAGCCGGTGCGCTACGCGGGCTTCGTGCGGCGTTTCGTGGAAGAGCTGCGGGGCTATACGTGGCCCTTCATGCCGATCCGCCGCTGGAGCTACATCGCGGCGCTCCTGATCCGGGCGGGGTGGTACGACGAGGCCATCGACGCCTACCGCACCGTCATCCGCATGCGGGGTTCCAAGGCGCTCGGCTACTACAACATGGCCTGTGCGGCGGCGAGCGCCTCGCGCAAGGTGGGCTTGAGCAAGGCGCGGCGCACGGCCTACGTCGATGACGCCCTGATGTATCTGTCGCTCTCCGTGGACTACGGCTGGAGCGACGTCGCGTGGATGAACGAGGATCGCGATCTCGAGGCGCTGCGCGAGGAACGCGCGAACGCCTATGCGCACATCGTGGAGCGCATCAAGGCGGAGTGGCACGTTCCGAAGAAGCGGTAGGGGCCGGCTTCTTCCTGAGCCACCGGATCATCAGCTGGGTGCCGATTGCGAGCGCCCACGCGATCACCAGGGCCACGAAGCTCGAGATCACGGCGCCCTGGATCGTGCCGTCGTGCCAGCCGCCCGCGATGACGGCTGCGAGCCAGTAGAGGCCGAGCAGCATCTCCAGCACCATCTTCTTGGGCGGTCCCGGCTTGGGCGTGCGGCCGAACAAGGTGCTCGTCGTGATGCCGAAGGCCACGCCCAGGCCCAGCGTGGGCTGGCCGCCGAGCAGCCACGCGAGCAGGGCCGCGCCCACGAACGCCGTGGCGGCCATGCCGCGGGCCCACCAGACGCGCTCCGGCCGATCAACGTCCTCCGTCGTGGAGAGCACGACGACCGCCGCGGAGTACAGCCCGATGCACGCGGGTGCGAGGAGGAGGGTCCAGGGAGCGTCGAGATTGATGACGTAGTACCAGGCCACGAGCGAGGCGTTCGAGGCGCGCACCATGCCGAGCGCGACGGCTCCCGGGACGAGCCGCCGCTTCAAGGTCGTGTCGTAGAGCGTGGCGAAGCCGATGGCGGTCAGGGCGCACCAGAAGACACCCACGTTCTGCGCCAGGGCAAGGGCACCGAGCGCGAACAGGACGACGGCGATCGCAACCGGCCCCTGGGACAGGTCGCCGCTCGGCAGGGGGCGGGACGGATCCTTGAACCGATCCACCTCGCGATCAGCGAGGTCGTTGAGCGTCATCCCGAAGGCGTAGATCAGGAGCGAGACGGCGCCCACCTGCAGCCAGGTCGCGAGCTCGACGTGCGCGCCGTCAGTGACTGCGACCGCGAGGAGCGTGCACGCCACCACGTCGCATACCGCGGTGGGGGCGAGGGGTAGCCGGGTGATCCGGAGCCAGGGCTTCAGCACGCCCGGAGGCTAGCTGAAGAGCCGTGTGAAGTCGTTCTTGAAGGCGAAGAACATCAGGACGAGGAGGAGCAGGAAGCCGATCTTCTGGAAACGGAAGATGGTCTCGTCCTCGAGCGGCTTGCCCTTGATCTTCTCGATCAGGATGAACATCAGATGGCCGCCGTCCAGCACGGGGATCGGCAGGATGTTCAGCACGGCGAGCATGACGCTGACGTAGGCCAGGAACCACACGAGGCGCAGCAGGCTGTCCTCGGCGAAGCGCTTGCTCGCCGTGATCAGCGTGATGGGGCCGGCGATGTTCTTGTTGAAGGAGATCGTCCCGGTGAAGAGGGCGCCGATCGTGCGGAAGACGTTCTTCGTCTCGCGCCACGTGCGTCCGGCACCCATGGCCAGTGCCGAGCCGACACCGTCGGCCGACCAACGCTCGCGGTGCTCCACCAGCGTGATGGGCAGCACACCGAGGCTCGTGAGGGCGGCGGGCGTGACCGCGACCGTCGTCTCGTCGCCGGCTTCGGTCTGGTAGGTGACGTCCATGGGCTCGCCGACCTTGGCCTTGCCCAGCGCCTTGATGATGTCGTCGAACTCGCGGGTGATGACCTTGCCTACGCGGACGACGCGTGCGCCGGGCGGAATGCCGGCTTCGAGGGCCGGGGCCGACGACAGTCGGTAGGTGCCCTGTGCGCCGCGGTCGAAGATGTTGCCGGCCTGCAGCGGCAGGATGCGCGTGTCGAGCTTGGTGTCGACCGACAGATCGCCGAGGAAGGCGACGACGTCCTCGCGCGTGCGCAGGGACACCGGGCGCTCCAGCTCGTTGCCGCCCCGCTCGACGACGAACGCCTCGATGGCGTCGGTGAAGAGCAGCGCCGCGATGTCCTCGCGGCGGTTGATGGCCTCGCGCTTGCCGCCCTGCACGACGGCGAGGATGCGGTCCTCGATGGCGAACACGTCGCGCGTGCGGCCGCGCGTGGCCTTCACGTGGACCGGGGCGTACGCGCCGATGCCGACCTTGGCGCCGGGATCCTCGAGCTTCTCCTCGGGCTTCGCGGGACGAGGCTCGAGCACGTAGCGCTGGCCGCCGGGCTTCGTCACCTCGAGCGGCAGCTTGCCCAGCGCGACCGCGTTGCGGATGAGCGTGTAGGCCCGGCTGCCGCCGCGCACCGTCACGCCGCCGATGGTCACTTCGTCCTGGGGGCCGATGTCAAGGGCGTCGTCGCCCTCGCCGAGCTGGAGACCGTTCGTCGACACGATGCCGAACGCGAGGATGCCGCGCTCGTCGTCATAGACCGGCTCGACGTCGATGCGCTTGCGCTCGCCACCGCGCTCGACGATCACCTCCGCCGCCTCGTCCTTGCTGCTGAACGCGATCTCCATCTGGAGATCGATCCATGTCGGCGTGCTCTGGCCGTTGATCTCGAGCACCCGGTCGCCGGGCTCGACGCCGGCGGCCCAGGCGGCGCCGCCCGGCGAGACCTCACCGACGATAGGCGCGCGGAAGGCCTTCTCGCCCTGGATCGTGATGAAGTAGAAGACGATCGCCGTCAGGAAGTTCATGATCACGCCGGCGCTGATGATGAACGTGCGCGCCCAGGCGGACTTGGCGGGGAACTCGTCGGGCGCCGGCGGGCGGCTCGTGCCGTCGCCGCCTTCGCCGGGGATCTCGCCCGCCATCTTCACGTAGCCGCCGAGCGGGATGGCCGCGACGCGGAAGTCCATCGCGTGGTCGGCCGGATCGAGGCGACGGCGGCCGACGGTGAACCGGCGCTGTCCGTCGCGGTCCTTCTCCCAGCCGAAGAGGCGCGGGCCGAAGCCGATCGAGAACGTCTCGGTGCGCGTGCCCGTGAGCTTGCACGCGTAGAAGTGACCCCACTCGTGGAGGAAGATCAGCAGGCTGATCCCCAGGATCGCCAGGATCAACGAACCGCCGGGGATGGCCGCGAGGACCGGAACCCCGACGAGGACGGAGAGCAGGTGGAGGGGGAGGCGTCGTTTGAGCATGCAGGACGGTTCCGGGGCGATCCAAGAGGGTCACCCGGGGGGCGGGGCCGGGCGCGAAGAATCTGGGGCGGAGAGACAACCCACCATACCGCTGCTCGCGGGCGGGCATCACCGCTTCTCATGGGGAGACTGACGGCCGCCTCACCTACGATCGGCAGCCCGAGGAGGACGCACCCATGGGCGGCATGACCTATCGCGACGCGGGCGTGGACATCGACAAGAAGATGGCAGCGGTGGGGGGCATCGGCGGCCTCGTGCGCTCCACCTTCACCCCGGGCGTCCTGCACGATCTCGGCTCGTTCGGCGGCATGTTCTCGGGCCGCTTTCCCAAGCACGAGGATCCGATCCTCGTTGCGACGAACGACGGCGTCGGCACGAAGGTGCGCACGGGCGTGCGCGCCGGACGCCTCCGCGGGCTCGGCCACGACATCGTCAACCACTGCGTCGACGACATCCTCGTGCAGGGCGCGGAGCCCCTGTTCTTCCTCGACTACTTCGCGTCGAGCGTGCTCGAGCCGGAGGTGTTCGAGGAGGTGATCCAGGGCATCGCAGAGGCCTGCCGCAACGCCGGTGCTGCCCTGCTCGGCGGTGAGACCGCCGAGATGCCCGGCGTCTACGAGCCGGGAGAGTTCGACATCGTCGGCTGCATCGTCGGTGTGGTGGACCGCAAGGCGGTCTGGCCGCGCGGCGTGGCGGCTGGCGATGCGCTGGTGGGCGTGCGCTCGGACGGCCTGCACACGAATGGCTTCTCGCTCGTCAACCGCCTCATCGAGCGCGACGACCTCGACCTGACCGTGGATCCCGGCAGCCTGGGAGAGTCGCTCGGCGACGCCCTGCTGCGCCCGCATCGCTCATACCTGCCCGCGATCCGCGCGGTGCGCGAGCACCTCGACATCCATGGGCTCGCGCACATCACGGGCGGCGGCATCCAGGACAACCTGCCGCGCGTGCTGCCCGAGGGCGTCGGCGCGCAGGTGGACCGGGCGTCATGGAAGCCCAACCCCGTGTTCGACTTCCTCATCGAGCGCGCGGCGATGGACCGCGACGAGGCGTACCACGTGTTCAACATGGGCTGCGGCCTCATCGTCATCGTGGACGGCGAGAAGGCTGAAGCGGCCGTGTCGGCCCTGGGCGAAGCGGGCGAAGAGGCGTGGGTGCTGGGCCGCCTCGTCGAGGGCGAGGGCGTGGCGTTCTGACGCTACCGCTTCAACGCCCGCCGGCCATCACGGCCGACGGGTCTCGGCAAGGGGGCGCCAGCGCAGCCCGCTCACATCGCCGAGCTTGCTCTGGCCGAGGTGGAACTCGGGTAGCACGACCCCCACGCCGCCGCCGACATCGGCCACCCCCTCACTCACGTTCACCTCGCCACGCTCGTCCACGTAGAAGGTGCGATGCCCGGTGCGTTCTTCACCCCAGGGCCTTGCGACGACCGCGTAGTGCTGCGTCGCCAGGCGATCCTGGGTTGCCTCCGGGACAGCAGGCGCCATGCGCAAGAAGCCGCTCGGGCTCATGCCGTTCGGTAGGAGCACGTCGATGCGGTAGCGCGGGCTCATGATCGAGCCGTCAGGCGCCAGCCACGTGGCGTCGATCAGCGCCGTATCGGCGAGCTCCCGCGCGGTCCCGTAGCGGCCCTCCCGTTCGTGGAAACGGCGGGCGGCCTCACTGACCGCCTCCAAGCGCGCGAGGGCCTGCTCTTCGAAGTCGACCCGCTCTCTGGCCTCGTTGCGGGCGTCCAGCAGAAGGACCAGGAACCCCACCAGCGCAGCGCCGGCCAGCAGGATCCCGGTCCAGAGATGCTCGCGCTTGCGCTCCACGCCCGCAGGGTACCTGCGTGGGGCGTCTGAACCGCGCCCGACGGCATCCGTATACTCATTCGGTGGAGCGGAACACACCGTCCGCAGGCCGAGGTGCGCACCGGGCGGGCACGCCCGCAGCGGGACGGCTGCGTGTGCGCCCGACCCAGCAAGGCACCGTCTACCTATGGACGATCGCCGTCTTCTCGCTCACGTTGCTCGGGTTCGGCGAGAA
The DNA here is from genome assembly GCA_030065025.1 of Planctomycetota bacterium. Lineage (GTDB taxonomy): Bacteria > Planctomycetota > PLA2 > PLA2 > JAEUHO01 > JAHEIK01. The sequence goes on along the minus strand of JASJDY010000126.1, from coordinate 7,090 downwards.
CCTGGTGTTCCTCCTCGGCACGTTCGCCCTGGGCTGCGCGGCCGTCGCCTGGTTCCTGGCGCGCAGGAACGTCGGCGCGCTCACGGTCCGGCGCGAGCTGCCGCGTCGAGCGACGGTCGGGACCGCCGCGCCCATCGCGTGGCACGTCCGGAACGAGCGTCGCGGAGCGCGCGTCGGCCTGGAGGTCGACGATCGGGCCGCCCGCGGGATGCGTCCTGCCTCCCTGCGCTTCGAGTACCCGAGTGTCCCCGGCCGTGAGGAGGTGGGCTGCAGCGGTACCGTCGTCTTCGGACGCCGGGGACTCGTCGATCTCGGGCGCGGCGAAGCCGAGGTGTCCAGCTGCTTCCCGCTCGGTCTGTTCCGTGCCGCCCGCGCCTTGCGCGTCGCCGGACGGGTTCTCGTCCGACCGCGCGAAGGGCGGGCGACCGCGCTGCTGCGGCGGCGGGTGCGCGGGCGCCGGCCGGCCGAGGCACGCCGGCGCCGGCTCTGGCGCGGCGACGACGTCATCTACGGCGTGCGCGAGTTCCGCGACGGCGACGACCCGCGGCGCATCCACTGGCGCAGCACGGCACGCCGGGGCGCTCTCGTCGTGAGCGAGTGGCGAGCAGAGCAGGGCCGTCACGTCGCGCTGGTTCTCGGCCGCGGACCCGGGGCCGGCGCCGCGGCAGCAGCCTCCTTCGAGCGTGCGGTGAGCGCCACGGCGACGCTCTGGCGCCTCTGCGGCAAGGAGCACATGCGTACGCAGCTCCTCCTGGGCGGGTCGCGGGATCCGTGCCTCGAGGACACGGGGCGCGGTCTCGAGCACGGGCTCGACGCGCTCGCCGTCGTCGCCGCGCAGGGTCGCCGGCGTCCGCGGGGCGCCTTGCGCCGACTGGCCGACGCCCCGGGTTCCCGCACTGTCATCTACATCGCGTCCGGCGATGAGCGCGGCCTCGAAGCCGAGCTCGCTGCCGCGGCCGGTCGCGGAGGCGATTGGTTCGTGATCCGGACGCACGACGACTCGCTCTCGCGCTGGGTCCGGGGGCTCGAGCGATGAGTGGCTCCGCACACAGCCGCAACGTCGTGGGGCCGCTGACGGTCTCGGTGCTCGTGCTGTGCGCCCTCGGCACCGTGGCGCTGACCGGTTCGCCCAAGTACTCGCCCGCGTTCGCAGCGGTGTTCGCCGTCGCGGCGGCACTCCGACTCGGCGCCGGGCGGCGCGGGCGTGCGCTGCTCCCGCGGCGACTGCTCGTGCCCGTCGGGTACACGGTCCTCGCCGTCGCGCTGGGCTATCTCTTCCACCAGCTCGGGCGGCAGAAAGACGGCGAGGCCGACGCGCTGTGGACGCTGATGTGCATCACGTCGCTGTTCCAGGCGCTGGTGCTTCTCTGGCGGCAGACGACCTTCAGCAGCTTCCTGCTCATCCTCTTCACCTCGGTGCACGGAGCCGGGATCGCGTTCGCGTTCCGCGACACGCGCGGACTCATCTGGACCGCCGCGTACGTGGCCCTGCTGGTCTGGACGCTCGTGCTGTTCGAGCGTCGTGCCGCGCTGGAGCGGGAGGAGGAGGCGTCGGGAGATGCGGCGCACCTGCGCGCGGACGGGGTGCGCGCACTGCCCTGGTGGGCGGCGATGCGCACGGCCGCGGTGCTGGTCCTGATCGGCCTGCCGCTGGGCGCAGGCATCTACCTCGCCACGCCCCGGTTCCGTCTCGGCGACCCCATGCGGCCGCAGTCCACGGACGACACGGGCGAAGGGATCGCGGCGGCGGCCGGGATCGAGCCGGAGCGCCCGACGGAGGCGCGCACGGAGTTCGCCTTCGCAGGTCCCGGCGGGGAGGGCGCTCCGCTCGGATCCGTCGCCGAGATCAAGCGCAACTTCGAGCCGTGGTTCGAGGTCGGTCTCGCCGACGGCAGCGCCATGCCGCCGACGGTGATCCTTCGGGACAACGCGCGCGACTTCTACGACCCGCGGGGCATCTGGCGGGACACGCTGTCGGAGGAGGGACGCGATCGCGTCCACCGCGACATCGACGACGGCCGTCGCGACGGACGGATCCCGCTGGAGCACGCCGCGCGCCGCGGCGGTCCCACGCTGCGCATCGAGCTGCTGCGAGGCGGACAGACGCGCCTCTACCTGCAGCCCGACGAGGCGAGTCTCGAGCTGCGTCGCGAGGGCAAGGCGCTCACGCGCGTCACCGTTCGCGAGCGCGTGGGCAAGATGTTCGACGCGAGCCGCCCGCTCAAGGCCGGCGACGTCATCCTGCAGCGCTACGTGCCTCCGCGATCCCAAGACGTCGAGCTCGTCGGACGCCGCAGCGACAGCTCGGTCGCGCCGATGGTGAGCTACCTGCAGGTGCCGGCCAGCTGCCGCGGTCCGCTGCGTGCTCGCGCGCTGCAGGTCGTCGGGGGTGAGACCGATCCGTGGCGCCGCGCCCGCCTCCTCGAGGCATGGCTGAAGAGCGAGGCGTTCACGTACTCACTGAAGATCCCTCCGCTCGACAAGCGCAACCCGCTGGTCGACTTCGTGGAGCGCACGCGGTCGGCCAACTGCGAGGCCTTCGCGTACGCCCTGACGATCATGCTCCGCACGCTCGGGCATCCCGCCCGCTACGTCCGCGGCTTCTGGGGTGGCGACCGTCAGGAGCAGCGCCGCACGGTCATCCTGCGCGGACTCCACTACCACGCGTGGACGGAGATGTTCCTCGAGGGCGCGGGCTGGATCGCCCTCAACCCCACGCCGCCCGACCGGCGGGCCGTCGACGCCGACACGCTCACGGCCGCGCAGCAGGCCTGGGAAGAACGCCAGGCGCAGCCGGAGCCGGCGTGGAACTTCCTCGGCTATGACGAAGCGGCGTGGCGCGCGTTTTGGCGAAACGCCGCGCGGGGTGCCGAGGCGTGGGTCATCGAGCCCGTCGGCACACTGTTCCAGTCGCGCGGCGGTTACAGCGGCATTCCCCTGCTCCTGCTCGTGGTGTTGCTCGTCCGCCGGGGCCGGGAGCGTGCACGTCTCCGCGAGATGGTCGTACCGCCGGGGCGCACTCTCCCCGCCGGTCCGTATGGCGAAGCGCTCCTGCTGCTCGCCCGCAAGGGCGTGCGACGTCGGCCCAGCCACACCGCGCGTGAGCTGCTGCGTCACGCGGCGGCGCGCTTCCCGGACGCGGCCGATCCGCTGCGTCGACTGACCGTCCTGCACGAGGACGGACGCTACGGCGGCCGAGCGCGAGCGGAGCTCCGCGGCGAGGCGACGCGCGAGCTGGAGCGCTTGCGCCAGGCGTTGAAGCCCCGGAAGGCGAAGTAGCAACCACGGAGAACGCGAATCTCCAGGGTCGAGCTTCTCCGGTGGCTCACCCCTAGAATGCCGGCCGTGAACGCCCCGCCGACCCATGCCGAGCTCCGTCGCGCCGAAGCACTCGACATCGCGCGCCGGCTGCGTGCGGCGGGTCACGAGGCGCTGCTCTGCGGTGGCGCGGTGCGCGATCGGCTGATGGGCCGCACGCCGTCGGACTTCGACATCGCCACGTCCGCGACACCGGAGGAGGGCGCCGCGCTGTTCCCCGAGGCCGTCAAGGTGGGGGCCCAGTTCGGCGTACTCGTGCTGCCGCGCGAGCACGGCGACGTCGAGCTGGCGTCGTTCCGCGCCGACGGCCTCTACGTCGACGGTCGTCACCCGACCGGCGTCGTGTATTCCGATCCGCCCACCGATGCCCAGCGGCGCGACTTCACGGTCAACGGACTGTTCGAGGATCCGGAGACCGGCGAGATTCGCGACTACGTGGGGGGGCTGCCGGATCTGAGGCGACGCCTCGTCCGTGCGATCGGGGACGCCGCCGCGCGCTTTCGCGAGGACCACCTGCGGGTGCTGCGGGCGGTGCGCTTCGCGCTCCAGCTCGGCTTCGCGCTCGAGCCTGCGACGGCGGCCGCCGTGCGCGACGCAGCGCAGCTCGTGCGTACCGTGTCGGCGGAGCGCATCCGCGACGAGCTCGTGAAGATCCTGAAGCACGGCCGCGGACGTGGACTGCGCCTGCTCCACGATCACGGCCTGCTGCAGGTCGTGCTGCCCGCGATCGACGCCATGCGCGGCGTCACGCAGCCGCCGGGCTTCCACCCCGAGGGTGACGTCTTCGTACACACCTGCCTCGTGCTGGATCAGGTCCGGCTGCCGGCGGAACGTGCGGGCGATGCCGAGGCGGAGCAGGACCTGCTGCTCGCGGCGCTGCTGCACGATGTCGCCAAGCCGCCGACGCGTACCGTGGATCCCGACGGCCGGATCCGCTTCAACGGACACGACAAGCAGGGCGTGGGTCAGGCGGCCGAGATCCTCCAGGTGCTCCGCTTCCCGCGACGCACCATCGAGCGGGTCGGCGCGCTGATCGAGGCGCACATCCAGATCGCCAGCACCCCGCGCATGCGCCCCAACCGCTTGCGCCGCTTCCTGGCGCAGGAGGACATCGACCTGCACCTCGCGCTGCACGCCGCCGACTGTGCGGCGAGTCACGGTGGGCTCGAGATCCTGGAGTTCTGCCGGGCGCAACTCGCGGCCTATGCCGAGGAGCCGATCCTCCCGCCGCCCCTGCTGGGCGGGCGGGACCTGCTGGCGCTCGGCTACCAGCCGGGGCCGCGGATCGGTGCCATCCTGCGCTGGGTGCAGGACGAGCAGCTCGAAGGACGCCTGCACGACCGCGACGCGGCGGTACGCCGTGTGCGGGAGGAGTATCCCCATGCAGACGCAAGCGACGAATGAGCCGTGCCGCGTGACCCTTGCGGCACACCGGGGTCTCGTGTGGTAACGCCGCGGGTAGCGGTCCTGTGGCTGATCGTGGCGGGGGGTGTCGCCCTGGGCGTCCTAAGCGCGCCCGTCCAGGCCGAAGAGGGGGCTGCCGATCGACGCCGCCTCCTCGAGGTCGCGCGTCGTGACTTGCCCCTGGCCACACGCCTGGCCTCGGCGGCTCGCGCCCTCCGTGCGAAGGCGGACCTGGATCCGGAGCTGGCCGTTCGGGCGGGCGCGTCCCTGCTCGCCGAGGCGCCCGAGCCGGGCGCGTGGCTGGCGCTGCGCGGTGCGGACGCCGGGTTCCTGCCCCGCGAGGTGCGGCTGGAAACCCGGACCGCGATTCGCGCGGCGTGGCCCGCCGCCCAGGACGATCGCGCGCGGGCGCGCCTCGCGGCCCTCGGGTGGCTGCTGGGGGAGCGCGAGATGGCCTACGCCGAGGCCATGACGGCCGCCTGGCCGCCGCAGGACCTGGTGCGCGCGGTGCTGCGCCGCGAGATCGGCTCGCTCCGTAGCGCCGCGGGAAGCCCCGTGCTCGCAGGTGACGCGACCGGCGTGCGCTCTGCGCTCGAGGCGTCGCTGCCCATCGCCGCGTTGCTCGACACCGCGGTCGAGGACGATCCGCAGCGCATGCGGGAGGGCCTCGACGGTCTGCTGGCGAAGGGCGGCGCCGCCGTGCCGCTGCTTCTCCACGAGGCGGAGCAGGGCGTGCGTGGCGAGCCGGCCGGGCGCATGCCGCGGGCTGCGCGCGCGATCCTCGTCCTGGGCATGCTGAAGGACCGCCGCGCGACGCCGGTCTTGGCGCGCTGCCTGCAGTCCACGTACGGCTGGGTGCGCGCGGCTGCGGCCACCGCGCTCGGCGATCTCGGCGATCCGGCAGGGGCGGTCGCGCTGGCCGTGCACATCTCGACGCCGGGCGACCTGTTCCGCGCTCGCGATCAGTGGGACTACCCGGGCAAGTCCGAGACCACCGTCGCCGAGGGCGACTGGGCGCGCATCGACTACTTCGTCGTGGACGGCGCGGCCGCCGACAGCCTGCTCCGGCTCGGCGTGCCGAACGCTGCCGGCTACCTCATCCACCAGCAGCTCGATCCCTCGCGTCAGCACGCGCGGATCCGCGTGTTCCAGGACGCCCGCGACGCGCTGCGTCGCGCCATGCCGGAGCTGGGCGCCGACCGCTACAACGTCGACGCCGGACTGCCGCTGCGCGACGCCGTGTTCGCGGACCTGGCCCGGGCCTGGCGCGAGAAACGGGACACGCTCGAGCCCGGCCCGCTCGAGAAGGACCCCGGCTTCCGTCGGGCGGCACGGGAGCTCGTCGCCAACCTCCGCGGCACCGACGTACGCACGTTCATGATCACGAAGCCGGCGTGCGCCCTGCTCGGACGCACGGTCACGCCGACACTCATCGAGACGCTCGAGGTCGCGACCCGCGGCTCCGCGCGCGTGGCGCTCGCCGAGACGCTGGGCCTCGTGCGCGACCCGCGCGCCATCGAGCCGCTGCTCGGGATGCTGAAGGAGGACCAGGCCTTCGTGCGCGCGCGCGCTGCCGAGGCGCTGGGCACCTACGTTCACGAGCCGCGTGTACGTGAGGCGCTGATCGCCACACTCGCTGACCCCAAGGCCGGACCGCGCATCTCGGCTCTCAAGGGGCTGGTCGGCGCCGACCCGAACCCGGACGTCCTTGCGGCGGTCAAGAAGCACCGCCCCGCACAGCCGTCCCAGGACTGGGCCATGGCCGAGTCCGCGGTGCTGCTCGTACAGGAGGGCGCCGCCCACTGGCCTCCGTTCGAGGCGGGCCTCGCCCACGAGCAGCGCTACGTCCGCGAGGCGCACTGGCGCATGCTGCGCACGGCGTTGGACTGGCCGGCGTACATGCATGACGCGAAGGCGAAGCCGGATGCACCGCACGTGCGTCGTGTCACCCGCGAGAGCGTGCTCGCGCGGCTCGAAGCGAGGCGCGCACGATGAGCGGCGCCGATCTCAGTCTGCGCGGCGTGACCCGCATGCACGGGCGCCGCATCGTGCTGCAGGCCGTCGATCTCGACGTCCCCGGCGGCACGTCCCTCGTGCTTCTGGGCAGCTCGGGCGCCGGCAAGACGACGCTGCTCCGCATCGTCGCAGGGCTGGACGAGGCGGGCGCAGGAAGCGTGCAGCTCGGTGACCGCGTGCTCAGCGATCCGCGCATCCGGGTCGCGCCGGAGGAGCGCCGCATCGGCATGGTCTTCCAGGCGCTCGAGCTCTGGCCGCAGATGACGGTCGCCGAGCACATCGCGTTCGGTCTCCCCGGACGGCCCAAGGGGCGGGCGGCCCGTCGGCATCCCGAGGTGCGGGCGCTGGCCGA
>JASJDY010000014.1 GCA_030065025.1 Planctomycetota bacterium | reverse complement strand
ACGACCATCGCGTCGTCCCCGATGTCGAGCCGGCCGATGCGGTGCGTGCAGGCGATCGCGGCCACGCCGTACTCGGCGACGAGCTCGTCCGCGATGCGTTGCATCTCAGCGAGGGCCATGGGCTCGTACGCCTCGTACTCGAGGTACGTGACCCGCCGGTCCTCGGTGCGGTCGCGCACCGTGCCGTGGAACACGATGACGGCGCCGCTCTCGGGCCCCGTCACGGCCGCGCGGACAGCGTCCGCGTCGATCGCACCCTCGGTGATCGCGAAGCGCTCGCCCACTAGCCGCCTCCGACCGGGGGGATCAGCGCCACGACTGCGCCCTCGTGCAACGCGTCCTCGCCCCGGGCGAAGCGCTCATCGAGCGCGACACGCAGGTCCGCCGCCGGCGCCCGTAGGTCGGGATGGCGCTCGCATAGCGTCTCGAGCAGCGCCGCAACGGTGCTGCCCTCGGCGAGCTGCACCGTCTCGTGTTCGCGCCCGACGGCCTCGCGGGCCGCGGCGAAGTAGCGGATCTGGACGTTCACGGCGGGAGAGTCTACGCGGAGGCCGGGCGGATCCCGGCTGCCGAGTCATGCGCCCGGATCTGCTTCCTGCCCGCGCTCCGGACGGAGGCGCTTGCACATGCTCATCCCGCCCTTGCCCTGCTGGAGCGGCTCGTAGCCCAGGCGCGTGTAGAGGCGGATGGCGCCTTCGTTGTGGGCCACCACGCTGAGGCTGATCCCGAGGAGATCGCGTCGACGTGCCTCCTCCTCGACCCAGGCCAGCACGGCGGTGCCGAGGCCCTGCCCGCGCCGGTCGGGGTCGACGACGATGTCGTAGATGTAGAGCGTCGGCTCGGGCAGCGGGTCTTCCTTGCGGGGGCCGAGCCAGAGCGTCCCGGCGTCCTCGCCTTCCGCGTCCACGACGCGGAGGAAATCGTGACCCGGTGTCGCGAGGCCTTCCGTCAGGATCCCGCCGATCTGCTTGCGGGCGAGAGCGAGCGCCTCCTCGCCGGTGAGCTCGGCGGCGATCGCGATCTCCCCCGCATACATCGTGGTCGTGGCGTCGATGTAGACGTCGTACTCGGTGGCCGTGAGGGGACGGAAGCTCACGGCGGGGGCGTTCATGCCGCGCGCTCCGGCTTGGGGGCCGACCAGTCGGTGTGCGGCGCGCGGTTGCGCACCAGCCAGTCCATGAGCAGGCCGCCGTAGGTGCGAGGGCGCATGCCGTGCTTCTCGAAGAACCCGCGCAGCTCCCGGTGCAGGGCGGGCAGGTGGTACATCGGCACGCCCGGGAAGTAGTGGTGTTCGATGTGGTAGTTCGACCACAGGTAGATGCGGTCCCAGAGCAGCGGGCTCGGTCGCATCAACGTGCCCCAGTGCGCCGGGTCCTCGGGGTCGATGTCGTAGTGCTGGCCCAGGCGGTTCAGCGTGAACGCGACCGGGAACACGACGAAGACCGGCAGCAGGTGCAGCTTGAGCGCGGCCTCGAAGCCGAGCTGCCACCAGAGCACCGCCGGGATGGCCAGGTGCAGCAGGATCGCGGCGCGTCGCTCCCACGCGATCTTGCGCTTGAGCTCCGGCGGATAGCCGGCCGCCGCGCGCCGCGCGGCGCGGAAGTAGATCGGGAACAGCGCCGGCGTCATGTAGAGCAGCTTGACGCGGCGCAGCACCTTCTTCGGCGACAGGTAGGCGCGCTTCGGGTCGGCGTCGTCCGTGCCGAGGTTGGCGTGGTGGTCGAGGTGCCAGCGTCGGAACTGCGAGAACGAGAGCCCCGAGGGCAGCGCGTAGAGGTGGCCGAGCAGGGTGTGCAGGCGGCTCTTCCGATCCGACACGATCACCTCGTGCACCGCTTCGTGCACGAGCACCGTGAAGTCGAAGACGACGAACCCGATGACGATCGAAGCCGGGATCCACGCGTACCAGAGGTCGCCGTGCGTGAGGATCGCCCAGGCGGCGAGCGCGAGGAGGACGAGCTGGCGCAGCACGGTCAGGGCGTGCCGCCACGGCTGGACGGTGTGGAGCGCCTGGAGCCGCTCTGCGGGCACGGCGGCGCGCAGCTCGGCGCGGAAGGTCTCGGCGGCCCGGGTCCACGGCGTGGTCACGGGGGAGATGGTAGGGGGGAGGGGGCGGGTGTGGGTGTGGGCGTGCGTCTGCGGACCGCACTTCCAGTTGCACAGTCCCAGGGAGGATGAACGGGCCGGGCGGCAACAGGCCACCGTCCCGCGCTCACGCGCGGACTGGACGCGCCTACGGCGCGGCAAGGGGAAGCTGCGCGCCTCCCCTTCCAATCCCCTCCGCACCAGCGACTCGACGCGTTCCATGCGGCCATGGAACTGACCGTCGGAGTCGAGCGCATTGCCGCGTCGCTTCCGCGCGGTCACGCGGATCTGAAGGACCAGGTCCGCCGAGCAGCCTCGGCAACGATGCGCAACATCACCGAGGGCGCGAACCGCTGGGCTCCGCGCGACAAGGCCGCACGCTTTGTCATCGCGCGAGGCGAGTCGGGTGAGTGCGATGCCGCTTTGGAGATGATCGAACGCCTCCGGCTGGCCCCGGCGTACGACGTGCGTGCGCTCCGGCATCTGGCGGATCGCGTCGGCGCGATGCTGACCGGCCTGATCACGCGCCAGCGGCAGGCTGCACTGAAAGATGGGGGATAGGGGGGGCTGCCCCCCTTGAAGATGAACTGCGTGCCTGGCACCCCCACCCAGCGGAGCTGGGTGAGTGGGGGATAGGTCTCGATCGTGGCGGCGTGTCCGGCGTACCTACGCCTGGATGCGTTCGTTCCGCCACGTCGAGACCGCAAGGGGGGCTCTGCCCCCCTTGAAAGAAAGACGGGTGCCAAGGGCACCCCAACGCGGCTGCGCCGCGTTTGGGGTGCCTGAGGGGATTTGAACCCCCGACCCCCGGAACCACAATCCGGTGCTCTAACCAACTGAGCTACAGGCACCACGTTCGAAAACGCGGCTGGCGAGTATCCGCGCCGCCGCGCCTACGTCAACTCTCTGCGCCGTCTCCGGCGTCGTCGGCGGGCTCCTCGTCCTCGCCGCGCTCCTCGCGCAGCTTGGTGAAGATCTCCTCCAGCCGCTGCGCGTGCTCCAGGCCGGGATCGTGCCGCAGCTGGAGCTTCGGGGTGACACGGGTCTGCATCGCGTCCGCCACCGCGCGCTGGATGCTAGGCAGCGCATTCTCGAGGCCCCGCTCGCACGTGCGGACCTCGGCCTCGTCGCCCAGCACCGACCAGTACACCTGGGCCTGCGTCAGGTCGGGCGACAGCTTCACGCGCGTGATCGACACGAGACCGATGCGCGGATCCTCCAGCTCGCGCTGGATGTGGTTCGCAGCGGTCTGCAGGATCACGTTCTGCAGGCGGAGGATGCGGCGTTGCTGGGCCATGGGGGTCCCGCAGCTACGACTTGTCGGCGAGGGTGCGCTTCTTCGCCTCGATCTTGTAGGTCTCGATGATGTCGCCGACCTCGAGGTCGTCCCAACCCTTGATGGTGAGGCCGCACTCGAGACCCTCGCGGACCTCGTTGGCCGTGTCCTTCTCGCGGCGCAGGCTGGCGATGGCGCCCTCGTGGACGATCTCGTCGCCGCGCTTCACGCGGACGAGCGAGTCGCGGCGGACGATGCCGTCGCGCACGCGGCAGCCGGCGATGTTGCCGATCTTCGAGAACGTGAAGATCTGCAGCACCTCGGCGTGGCCGGTGACCTCCTCGAACATCTCGGGCGCGAGACGACCCTCGAGCAGGTCGAGCACGTCGCTCTCGATGTCGTAGATCACCTTGTAGGTGCGGATCTCGACGTGCTCCTGCTTCGCCTTGTCGCGCGCCTTGGCGTCGACGTTGACGTGGAAGCCGATGACCCAGGCGTTCGAGGCCGAGGCGAGCACGACGTCCGACTCGTTCACCGCGCCGACGGCGCTGTGGATGATCTTCGGCCGCACCTCTTCGTTGCCGAGGCGCTCGAGGACGGTCTTCAGCGGCTCCAGCGAGCCCTTCACGTCGGCCTTCACGACGAGGTTGACGTCCTGCGTCTTGCCTTCTTCGATCTTGCCGAAGAGGTCGTCGAGCGTCGTCACCTTGCCCTGTGCGGCCTGCTCGAGCGCGCGAGCCTCGTCGCGGCGGGCCTGGGCGATCTTCTTCGCCTCGATGGCATTGCGCGCCGAGTAGAGCTTGCTGCCGACGTCCGGCACGGTGTCGAGACCGATGATCTCGACCGGCGTGCTCGGCCCGGCCTGCTTCACGGTGCCGCCGCGGTCGTCGAACATGCCGCGGACCTTGCCCCACGCTTCGCCGGCGATGACGGCGTCGCCCTTCTGGAGCGTGCCGTTCTGGACGAGCACGGTCGTGAGGATGCCGCGCTTCGGGGAGTTCTGGGCCTCGATGACCGTGCCCTGGGCCTTGCGGTCCGGGTTGGCGCGGTACTTCTCGGAGTCGACCTCGGCCATGAGGGCGAGGTGCTCGAGGAGCTCGGGCACACCCTGGCCCGTGATGCCGGACACCTCGAAGACGGACACGTCGCCGCCGTAGCCCTCGACGTAGATCTCGTGCTCGGCGAGCTGCTGCTTGGCGCGATCGGGGCGGGCGTTGTCGCGGTCGACCTTCGTCACCGCGACGACGATCTCGACTCCGGCCGCCTTGGCGTGGCTGATGGCCTCGACCGTCTGCGGCATGACGCCGTCGTCGGCCGCGACGATCAGGATGACGATGTCGGTGACCTGGGCGCCGCGCGCACGCATCTCGGTGAACGCCTCGTGGCCAGGCGTGTCGAGGAACGTGACCTTGCGGCCGTCCGCCAGCGTGACCTGTGCCGCACCGATGTGCTGCGTGATCCCGCCCGCCTCCTTGGCGGCGACGTCGCTCTGACGGATGTAGTCGAGCAGGGTCGTCTTGCCGTGGTCGACGTGACCCAGGATCGCGACGACCGGGGGACGCGGCCTGAGGTCCTCGTCGTCGTCCTCGGTCTGGAACTGCTTGAGGAGCGTGTCCTCGGCCGTGACCTTCTTCTTGAACGAGACGTCGATCTCGAACTCGAGGCAGACGGTCTCGACCGTCTCCTTGTCGAGCGACGAGTTGGGCGTGACCATCATCCCGTGGTTCTTGAAGAGCACGCGGACGATGTCGGCAGCCTTGTAACTGCTGAGCTCGCCGAGGCCCTTCACCGTGATGGGTAGCTCGACGACGATCGAAGAGGGGCGGACGTGGGGCACGGCGGGACGCGACTTGCGGCCGCGGCCACGACGCCGCATCGTGAACGTTTCCTTGCCGCGCTTGCCGCGGTAGCGGTCGGCCACGCGGCGACCGCCGTCGCGGCGCTGACCGGGTGCGCGGTCGGTGCGCGGGAGCTGCGGCGTGAAGCCACCCGGACCCGCGTCTTCGCGGCGCGGCCGCGGGCGCAGGGTCGGGACACCGCCGACGGGCGCGTCCTTCACGAGACGGCCGGCGCGCGGGTCGAGCGTGGGCACGAGGCGGCGCGGCGGGCGGCGCGACGGCGGCTCGGGCTCGCCGCCTTCCGCGGGACCCTCGCCCGTGTCGTCCTGCTCACCGGCCTCCGGGGCCTCCGCCGGCTCCTCGGCGGGGGCGGCCTCGGCTGCGGGCGCCGGGACTTCCTCGGCGACGGCTGTGCCGTCTTCGAGGGGAGCCTCGATCGGCTCCTCGACGGGTTCGGCCGGGAGCTCCTCAGCCACGGGCTCCGCGACGGGCGCGGGCGGGGCGACAGGCTCCGGGGGCGCCGCCGGCGGATGCAGCGTGTCGTACATCTCCCGAATGCGGCTCTCGAGCTCGTCCGGGATGATGACCATCTGATTGCCGACCGACAGACCGACGTCACTCAGCTCGCGAATGAAGCTCCGCGGCTGCAAGCCGAGATCGAGTGCGATCTGATAGAAGCGCTTGCCCAAACCGTGTCTTGTCCTCTTGTCGTTTCGATGCGTCGAATCGGTATTGAACCGGGGATGGTACCGGACCCGCGCGCGCAGGCTCAACTCCCCGCGGGGGACTCCTTCGCGGATTCGGCGTCCGGCTCGTCGTCACCCGGCACGGGCGGCGCCTCAGCCTCCGCCGCGGGCGCCTCGGCCTCCGCCGCGGGCGCCTCGGCGTCCGCCGCAGGGGCCTCGGGGGCCTCCGCGGCCCCCTCGGACTCGGCTTCCGCGGCCGCTGCGGGCTCCTCGCCCTCTGCGGCCTCGGAGCCGTCGCCGGCCTCGGCACCCTCCGCGGGCTGCTCCCCGGGCACGTCACCCAGCGGCTCGCCGGCGATGTTGATCTCCCAGTCCGCGAGGCGCGATGCCAGGCGGACGTTCGCGCCGCGGCGGCCGATGGCCAGGCTGAGCTGATCCTCGTCCACCAGCACGTCTGCGACGTGCGTGTCCCAGTTCAGCGTGATCGAGTTGATCTGCGCCGGCTTCAGCGCCGTCGCGATCATCATCTCCGGCTGCTCCTCGAACTTGAGGATGTCGACTTTCTCGCCGTTGAGCTCGTCGATGATGTTGCGGATGCGGCTGCCGCGTACGCCGACGCAGGCGCCGATCGGGTCGACCTTCGTGTCGAGCGACTCGACCGCCAGCTTCGTCTTGTAGCCGGCCTCGCGTTCGATGCGGCGCACGACGATGACGCCGTCGGCGATCTCCGGGACCTCCAGCTCGAACAGCTTCGCGACGAAGTCGGGGCGGCTGCGCGAGAGCACGATGCGCACGCGCTGGCCCATCGGACGCACCTCGAAGAGGAAGGCGCGAATGCGGTCGCCGACCTTGAACGTCTCGCCGCGGATCTGCTCCGAGCGCGGGACGATGCCCTCGACGCGGCCCATGTTGACGATCAGGTTGCCGGACTCGATGCGCTGGATGCTGCCGGTCACGATCGAGTTCAGACGGCGGTTGTACTCGTCGAGGTGCTTGTCGCGCTCGGCCTCGCGGATGCGCTGGTTCATCACCTGGCGCGCGGTCTGCGCGGCGATGCGGCCGAACTCGACGGAGCGCTTCTGGCCGTTCACCAGGCAGTCGATCTCGCCCGTGCGGCGGTCGAGGCGGCACTCGATCACGGCGTCCTCGCCGAAGCGCTTGCGCGCCGCCGTGAGCATGCCCTGCTCGATGGCCGAGAACACGATCTCCTTCTCGATGCCACGATCGCGATGGACGACGTCGGCAAAGCGCAGGATGTCGGCGGGATCCATGGTCTCTCCTCGGGCCGGATTGCTGGGGTCTGTGCGCCGTCCCGGAGGACGTCGCCTGCCCCTGCGGGCACGAAAAAAGGCGGGGCCGCCCCGAGGGACGCTGCCCGCCTTTGGTCAAGCCGCAGGTGCAGGGGGGAGAGTGTCCGTCGACCTACACCCCCCGTCAAGCGGGCGGAGGGGTGGCAAACGACGCGCGAACGTCCATTTCTGGGCACCTGCGCGGGCTGTGCCGGAGGAGCAGGCCGGGTAGCTTGGGCGCCCCATGAACGCCCGTCTGCAGCTTGCCCTCGATCAGGTCGACCTCCATCGCGCGCTGCGCGCGGCCCGCGAGGCCGTCCGTGCGGGGGACCTGATCCTCGAGGTCGGCACACCCCTGCTGAAGGCCGAGGGCCTCGACGCGGTGCGCCAGCTCCGCGAGGCCTTCCCGAAGAGCGACATCGTCTGCGACGCCAAGACGATGGACGCGGGTCGGCTCGAGTTGGAGGCAGCCGCCAAGGCGGGCGCCACGTGGGGCACGGTGCTCGGCGTGGCCTCGGACGCCACGATCGAGGAGTGCGTCGAGGCCGGGCGCAACTACGGCATCCGCGTGCTGGTCGACCTCCTCGGCTGCGAAGACCCTGTCGCCCGGGCCGCGTTCGCGGCGGAAGCCGGCGCGGACGCGGTCAACGTGCACTGCCCGATCGACGAGCAGGTGCGCGGGGGCGACCCGTTCGAGACGCTGCGCGCCGTGCGCGCGGCCGTGTCGATCCCCGTGACCGTCGCGGGCGGCATCACGGCCAAGACGGCGCCGGAAGCCGTCGAGGCGGGCGCCAACGTCGTCATCGTAGGCGGAGCGATCACCAAGGCCCGCGATGCCGAGAGCGCCGCGGCCGCCATCCTCGAGGCGATGGCCACGGGACTCCCCGGCGAGAGCGAGATGGCCGACCGCGTCTCGAGCGAGGACGGGATCCGCCGCATCTTCATGCAGGTCTCCACGCCGAACGTCTCGGACGCGATGCACCGCGCGCCGGGCTGGCACGGCTTGATCCTCACGGCGCCGGAAGCACGGATCGCCGGACGTGCCGTGACGTGTCGCACCGTGCCGGGTGACTGGGCCAAGCCCGTCGAGGCCATCGACACGTGCGAGCCGGGCGACGTCCTCGTCATCGATGCCCGCGGCACGCCGCCCGCCGTGTGGGGGGAGCTCGCGACGCACTCCGCGAAGAACCGGGGCCTCGCCGGCGTAGTCGTGCTCGGCGCGATCCGCGACACGCGCGACATCCGCGCGCTCGGCCTGCCCGTGTTCGCACGCGCCGTGTCGAGCAACGCCGGCGAGCCGAAGGGCTTCGGCGAGATCGGCGTGACGCTGCGGGTCGAGGGCATCGAGGTGCGTCCGGGCGACTGGATCGTCGGGGACGCCGACGGCGTGCTCGTGGTGCCGCAGGCGAAGGCCGTCGAGATCGCCAACCGCGCGATGTACTGCCTCGAGGCCGAGAACCGGATCCGCGCCGAGATCCAGGACGGCGGCGAGACGCTCGCCCAGGTCGTGGACCTCTACAAGTGGGAGAAGAAGGTCGTCGGAGGAGACGAAGACGCGACCCAGTGAGCCGGCCGCACTTCCAACAGGAGCCTGGCTCGATTCCACCATCTTCGCCGCCCACCGCGCTCGCATGCTCCTGCTTGCCTTACAGCGAAGTGGTGGAATCGCGAGCCTGGCTCCGTATCCGGCGTTGGCAGTCCTGGGCTCGTACGTATGGTTACGCGCATGTCCGCGCCCGCCGTCGCCATCACGCTCAACGGAGACCCGCACGAGCTCGCCGCCTCCGAGGGCGCGCCCACGGTCGCGGCGCTGATCGCCCAGCTCGATCTCGCCGAGCAGCGCGTAGCCGTCGAGGTCAATGGCGCGGTGGTGCCCAAGGCCGAGCACGAGCGACACACGCTCGCCGCCGGCGACAAGGTCGAGGTCGTCACGTTCGTAGGTGGGGGATAGATCCCGTGTTCCAAGATCAGCCGCTCGTCGTCGGTGGACACAGCTTCACCAGCCGTCTCTTCGTCGGTACGGGCAAGTACGCATCCAACGAGGAGACCATCGCCGCGCTCGAGGCCAGTGGCACGGAGGTCGTGACCGTCGCGCTGCGCCGGGTGGACCTGAAGCGCGAGCAGGGCCCCAACCTGCTCGACGCGCTCGGCGACCGCTGGACGCTCCTGCCCAACACGGCCGGCTGCTTCACGGCAGACGACGCCGTTCGCACGCTGCGCCTCTCGCGCGAGCTGGGCATCGCCGACCTCGTCAAGCTCGAGGTGCTCGCCGATCCCCAGACGCTGCTGCCCGACGTCGAGCAGACGCTCGCTGCGCTCAAGACGCTCGTCGCCGAGGACTTCACCGTGCTCGTCTACACGAACGACGATCCGGTCACGGCACGCAAGCTGGAGGAGGCGGGTGCCGCCGCCGTGATGCCGCTCGGTAGCGCGATCGGCACGGGGCTCGGCATCCTCAACCCCATCAACATCGAGCTCATCGTCGCGCAGGCGAGCGTGCCCGTGATCGTCGACGCCGGCGTCGGCACGGCGTCGGACGTTGCCGTGGCCATGGAGCTCGGCGTGGACGGCGTGCTGCTGAACACCGGCATCGCGAAGGCGCAGGATCCGGTGCGCATGGCCGTGGCGATGCGCGAGGCCTGCTCCGCCGGGCGTCACGCCTTCCTCGCCGGACGCATGCCCAAGGGCAAGCCCACGCCGTCGAGCCCGACCACCGGCGTGATCACCGGCGCGCCCGCGGGGCAGGGCGCGTGACGCGCGTTCCCGAGCTACTCCGCGTCGCGCTCGCCGTCCTCTTGACGGTCGGCGTGCTGCTGGCGTTCGCGGCCCCCGGCCTGGCGGCGGAGGACGAGGACAGCGAAGGGGCCCGGCCTGCAGACAAGAGCGCGCTCGAGAAGCGCGATCTCAAGTCCGGCGAGCTCGAGGAGCGCATCTTCGCGAACGACGCGGCCCGCTGGGCGCTCATCCTCGGTCGCTTCGTGCCCATCGGCATCGGCATCCTGCTGTTGGTCCTCTGGTTCCTGAAGCGGGACAAGATCAAGGGCGGCGTGCTGCCGCCACCGCCGCGGGCCGTGCCGACGCTGGCGTTCTCGTTCGGCGAGGCGCTCATCTGGGCCGTCGCGGCGCTCGCTCTTGTGCCCTACCTCGTGATCATGCTGCTGGCCCAGGGCCGACCCGATGTCGCGATCCCGACGTGGCAGACCGTGCTGGGCATGGTCGTGGGCGGGGCCGCCGTCGCGATCCTGCTGGTGCTCCGACGCCAGCGGTTGGAGCGGAGCTCGCAGGAGGAGATCGAGGCGCGCTTCGGACCCGGCGCGCCGGTGCCGACCAAGGCGCCGGGCCTCGGCCGCGCGTTCGGGGTCGGCCTCTGGACCTACTGCGTGGCGGGCGTGCTGGTCATCCCCGCGACGCTCGGCTGGGCATTGCTCCTGAACGGCTTCGGGGCCGAGCCGGTGACGCAGGGACCCGTCCAGGACGTCGTGGACGGGCCGACGGACAGTGGCGCCTGGCTCATGGTGTTCTTCGGCATCGTCGTCGCGCCGTTCACCGAGGAGTGCATCTTCCGCGGCATGCTCTACCCCGGCCTCAAGCACGCGCTCGGGGGCGGCCGCCGGGCCATGTGGATCTCGGCCATCTTCATCTCGGCCATCTTCGCCGTCGTGCACTGGAACCTGTTCGCGGTGATCCCGCTGTTCGTGCTCGCGCTCGTGCTGACCTGGATCTTCGAGACCACGAACTCGCTTGCTGCTGTGATCATCGCGCATGCGATCCACAATGGCGTCACGATGGTCCCCCTCGTCCTCCTGAGGTCCGCATCATGAGCGAACTCCGCAAGTCCCGCATGCTGCGCGTCGGCAACGCCTACATCGCCGACACCGCCACCGTCACCGGGAAGGTGAAGCTCGGGGAGGACGCCAACATCTGGTACGGCGTGATGATCCGCGGCGACGACGCCGCCATCAGCATCGGCGCCCGCACGAACATCCAGGACAACGCGGTCGTCCACGTGGATCCGGGCTACCCCAACTCGATCGGTGCGGACTGCACGATCGGTCACGGCGCGCTCGTGCACGGCGTCGAGGTCGGTGACTTCGCCCTGATCGGCATGGGCGCGATCCTGCTCGGAGGCACGAAGGTGGGGGAGGGCGCCATCATCGGCGCGGGCGCCCTCGTGCTGGAGAACACGGAGATCCCGCCGTTCAGCCTCGTCGTGGGCTCACCGGCGAAGGTCATCCGCCAGCACGAAGGGTGGGAGCGTACGTCGCAGGCCATCCGCCATGCCGCCCACTACGTCGAGCAGGCCAAGCGCCACTGCGAGGGCAAGTGGGACGGGATGGTGAGCTGCTGAGGCGCTCGCTCAGATCCAGAGACCCGTGATCGTCGCCTGGAAGACCATCCGCTCCATGTCGTCGTGGTAGCCCTGGGTCTCGAAGATGGCGCGGCGCGGGCGGATGCTCTTGGCCTTGCCGACGATGATCATGCGGTCCGGCGGGAAGATCGCCGAGCGGTACTTGACGTCGTCGATGCCGCCGAAGCCGAACATGCGACCCGGGTACTTCTTGGCGTCGTACACCTGGTGCACGAACCACGAGCACAGCTGCGCAGCCGACTCGAGCATCAGCACGCCCGGCATGAGGGGGCGTTCGGGCACGTGGCCCCGTCCCCACCACACGTCCTCGGGCACGTCGAGCACGCCCGCGAGCTCGCCCACCTCCTTGTCCACGTAGCAGATGTGCGAGAGCTGCTCGAACTCGTAGCGCTGCGGGTTGCTCTCGCGGATCGTCTCGATGTCGGCGGCCACCTGGGCGGGGTCCACCTTGGACAGGTCGAATAGGGCACGGGGCGGCATGGCGTCTCCGGGGGCTGACCAGCGCCGGAGCATAAGGGCCGGATCGCTCCGACGTGAACATCCCGTCCGAGCGCGCTCGCGCGCAGGCCGTAGGATGAGCCCATGCGCTGGTTGCCCCTGCTCGCCGTGCTGCTCGCTGCCTGCGGCGGAGGGGACGGGCAGCCGCCGCCCCCGGCCGGTTCCGGGGAGACGCGGCTGAACACCGACGGCGCCGGAGTCGATCTGTCCTTCGGCCCCGAGATCTGCTGCGACGGGCTGCGGACGTACGTCGTCTGGTACGACCGCCGCAACGAGAACCTCGACATCTACTTCAACCGCTCGCTCGATGGGGGTGTGACCTGGCTCGAGGAGGACGTGCGGCTCGACACGGACCTCCCCGGCGCCGCCATCTCGAACATCCCCCGCATCTGCTGCAGCGGCGACGCCGTGTACGTCGTCTGGTACGACGAGCGCAGCGGCGAGCCCGATATCCACTTCAACCGGTCGCTGGACGCGGGTGCCACGTGGCTGGCGCAGGACGTGCGGCTCGACACGGACCTCCCCGGCGTCGCCGCCAGCCGCGAGCCCGTGATCTGCTGCGCCGGCAGCAAGGTCTACGTGGCGTGGAGCGACAAGCGCGACGGCACGTGGGACATCCGCTTCAATCGTTCGCTCGACGGCGGCTCGAGCTGGCTGCCGGACGACGTACGCATCGACACCGATCCGGGCACCCTTCCGACCGACGGTGCGGAAGAACCGGTGATCTGCTGCGCAGGGGATGCCGTCTACGTTGCCTGGATCGGTGATGCCGGTGGTACCGGGGCCGGGGTGCGCTTTGCGGCCTCGCTCGACGCCGGTACGACGTGGCCGCAGGCCGAGACGCCGGTGAGCGATGCTGCCGCCTTCGCGTTCCGGCCGCGCATGGCGTGCAGCGGGAGCAACGTGTACGTCGTCTGGACCGACATCCGCGTGGGCATCCCGCACGTGGTCTTCAACCGTTCGCTGGACGGCGGCGCGAGCTGGCTACCGGACGACAGGCAGATCGACGACGGCGTCACGGCAGCCCGCTGGCCGCATCTGTGCGCCGAAGGCCTGCGGGCCTATGTCGTGTGGAGCGACGAGCGGCACTCGCCGCCGCCGTTTCCGGAGTTCCAGCCGACGACCGACGTCTACTTCGACTGTACCGAGGACGGCGGCACGACCTGGCTCCCTGCGCAGCGCCGCCTCGGGGACGACGTGCCGGGTGCTGACTACTCCTCCGTTCCCCGGATCTGCTGCAGCGGCCCGGATCTGCACGTCACCTGGACCGACGATTTGAACGGTTCCGCCGACGTCCTGCTGACCCACTCTCCCGATGGCGGCGGCACCTGGCTCCGCCCGGTGGTGCGCATGGACGGAGATCCGCCCGGCGTCAGTGCATCGCTCGCGCCGCGCCTCTGCTGCGACGGACCGTTCGCGGTCGTGGTCTGGTACGACTTCCGCGACGGTCCCGCCGACATCTACGCGCGGACGGCTGACTTCTCAGACCCGTTGGATGAGCCGTAGCGGAGGCGCTACCATCGGTGCCGAGGAGGTGCCGCATGAGCCAGCGTCCCGATATCCCGATCGCCCTCGTCTTCGTCTGGGCGCTCCTCCTGCTGTTGCTCGCCGGGGTCGGTCCGGGGACCGCCATCGCCGAGGAGGACGCTGCCGACGAGGCCGCGGAAGAGACCGAGACGAGTCCCCTCGAGTCCGTCGAGGACAAGAAGGCCAAGGCGCTCGCCGCCGAGATCAAGAAGATCTCCAAGAAGAAGAACGCCACCGAGGTGCTGCCCGTGCTCGAGAAGATCGAGAACCTGCAGCACAAGGAGTTCGAGAAGCCGCTGCTGAAGCTCCTCAAGCACCCCTCGAGCCTCGTGTCGCTCAAGGTGGCCGCGATGTGGGAGTGGCGCAATCACAAGAAGGTGGCCAAGAAGGTGTGGGCCGCGACCTTCGGCGACCGCAAGGTCAACAAGAAGCGGTACCAGGTGAAGGCCATCGTGCTCAAGTCGTGGCCCCGCGCCGGACTCACCCTGAACGACAAGCAGTTCGACGAGGTCGAGCGCAGCTGGCGCTGGATCATCGGCAATCCCAACCCGACGTTGGCACCCGCGCTCGCCGCGATGGCGGACTACGTCCGCATCGCGAAGGACAAGCGGCTCTGTCGGCGGCTTGCCGAGGAGCTGGACGAGCCCATGGCGACGAACGTCAACTCGGGCTCGAACCCGCCGGCCGACTGGTGGGAGCGGCGCTGGAAGATGTGGAAGGAAGCCAAGCCCGCCGTGGTCGAGGCCCTCAAGGCGCTGACCGGGCAGGAGTTCGACAAGACCGCCGAGGCCAAGAAGTGGTTCGAGGCCAACGAGAAGACCTTCGGCTTCAAGTGGTGACCCAGGCCCCAGTTCCGAACCGGATCAGCGCGCCGCCAGGGCCCGCTGTGTCGCCTCTCCGCGTGCTATAAATCGCTCTTCCGGGGGGGACGACCGCCTCCCGTCCGCAGCGCCGTCGGGCCGTTCCCAGGCCGGCGCACGAAGGAGTTCCGATGAAGCTGCAAGCGTGCACGAAGTGTGGCGCCCAGTTCGACATCACGCCCTACCAGCCGGGAGAGCAGTTCACCTGCGGCTCGTGCGGCGAGGTGCTCACCGCCGGCGGAGCCGCGGCTCCCGCCGCCAAGCGCGCCCCGGGTCGGACGCCCGGCACGAAGACGCCTGGACGGACGCCGGGCCGGACGCCCGGGCGGAGTGCGGGACGCAAGCCCGGCCGTCGCGTGCCCGGTCAGAAGGCCGTCGCCGGCGGACCTGCCGCCCCGTCGCGCGGGCCCCAGTACAAGCCGGTGCAGCGCGCCGGCGGCCCGGCCGCGAAGAAGCCCGGCGTCCAGAAGAAGGCCCCGGCGAGCCGCCGCGGTGCCCGCGCCGCACGCGGGGGTGGCGAGGATGAAGGCGGCCGCCGCGGCGCACGCCCGGCGGCGGGCCCGAACAAGGGGCTGCTGATCGGCGCCGGTGGCGTCGTGCTGCTCATCGTCATCCTCCTCATCGCGATGGGGGGCGAGAAGGGCGACAAGCCGTCGGGCGGCGGCGGCGGCACCGAGGTCGCCGGGAACGGCGGCGGCACGGCACCCGAGCCCGAGCCGACCGAGACCGTCCGGGACGTGATGGGCGACTACGCGACCGAGCGCCCGACGATGAAGAAGCAGTACCGCGGGTACATCGAGCGGCTGAAGGCGATCGACGACGCCGACTCGAAGAACGCGCTGCGCACCGTCTACGAGGACTACATCGAGGGGCCCGGCCGCGACGACCGCGAGGCGCGCACGTTCCTCGGCTACAAGGAGTTCCGCCACGAGATCCCCGAGGACATCTCGTTCCGCGACTTCGACTACCTCCGCGCCGTCACCACCGCCTACCAGAAGCACTGGTTCGGACCGGATGAGGACGAGGAGTACAAGATCGCGATGCGCGCCTGGAAGAAGACCCAGGAGCATCTCGACCGGCTCATCAACGACCACCGCTTCCGCGCCGGCATCGGCATCCGCGCCAACATCGCGAAGGACAAGTGGTTCAAGGACTACAACTATGCCGCTCGCTGGGCCGATCCGTACCTGATCTGCTACGCGTCCACCGAGCGCCTCAGTGAGTACGACCTGCTCTCGATCGAGGACAAGGCGGAGCGGCGGCTCAAGCTCGAGGAGCTGCGCAAGAAGCGCGAGGTGTTCGAGAAGGTCCTCGACGAGAAGGCGCTGATCTTCACGCAGCTCTACAACGAGTTCTACAACCGCTACAAGGAGAGCCTCAACCTCAAGCCGCTCATGGACGAGTACGGCGGCCGTCCGGACTATCCGATCGGCGTGCGCTCCTACCAGGACGGCGTGCCGCTCGTGATCTGGATCTTCGACAGCAACAAGGCATTCCGGGAGTACCACTCGAAGGTCAAGAAGGAGATGATCCCGCACAACGTCGCGGGCTACTTCTCGCCGGCGACCTCGTACGTCTACCTCTACGACGAGGCGGACAACCCCGGCAACCGCGTGTTCGAGATCAACAAGAACGTCCACGAGGGCGTGCACCAGCTCGAGTACTGGTTCACGCGGCAGCGCAACCGCTGGCGCAAGCCCCGTCCCGGCCAGGACTGGTTCGGCGAGGGCATCGCCGAGTTCATCGGCTCCGTCAAGATGGACAAGGAAGGCCAGCTGACCTTCACGGGCGTCAACGTGCCGCGTCTGCAGAACATGCAGAACCTCGCGAAGGCCGCGAAGTCGCAGGGCCGTGAGTACAAGCTGTTCCCCGTGGACAAGATGGTCGGCTTCCAGTCCTACGGTCAGGTACAGGCGTGGGGCGCCGGCACGTGGCAGCTCAACCCGGGCCTCGTGCTGTCGATGTTCTATCAACAGTCCTGGGCGTTCACGTACTTCCTGAACAACTACAAGAACGGCAAGTACAAGGCCAAATTCGACAAGTTCTTCGACCTCGTGCTGCACCGGGAGACCGGTGGGCGCATGGGCTCGAAGGCCTTCCAGGAAGCCTTCCGCATCCGCGACGAAGACGACTGGGAAGACATCAACGACGAGTTCCACGAGTACCTGCGCGAAGTCGTCATGAAGATGAACCCGGCCGACTTCAAGTACACGCCGCCGCCGCGCGGCCAGGTCGGCGGGAACAAGGACGGCTAGTCCCGCGTTCGCACAGCGCATGAGCGATCCCACTCCCGAGTACGCACACACCGCGCCGGGAGGGGCCTGGGTGCGCTGGGCGCCGCTCGTCGTGGTCCTCGCTGCATGGGTGGCGCACGCCGGCGCGCGTCAGGCCACGTGGGTCCTCGACGACGTCCGTCTCGTGCGCGACAACACGCTGGTCGCGCGCGGCCCGGGCGCCATCCCGCACATCTTCGCCAAGCGCGGTCCCGAGGACATCGCTGCGCGCTACGGCCCGCTCACCGTGTCGAGCTTCGCGCTCGAGGCCCCGCTTTGGAAGCAGTCCGACGGAGCCCTCGCGCCGGGCGGCTTCCACCTGACCAACCTGCTGCTCCACGGGCTCTGTGCGCTCCTCTTCTTCCGCTTGTTGCTGGGTGTGATCCCACGCCGGAAGGGGATCGCCCTGGGGGCGGCACTCCTGTTCGCGGTCCATCCACTGCACACCGGCACCGTGGCGACCCTCATGGGACGCGCGGAGCTGCTCGCCGTGCTCTTCTCGCTGCTCACCGCCGTGGCATGGCGGGCATGGGGCGGGCGCCACTACGCGTGGATCCCCGTCGCCGTCCTCGCCTGGCTGGTCGCGCTGCAGGCCTCGCCGCTGGCCATCGGCGTACCGATCGTGCTGTGGATCCTGGATCGGGCCGCGCCTGTCCGGGCGCCCGAGGCGCGGGCGCCCGTCGCCGCCGCATACGTGCTGGTGTTCCTGCTGCCCCTCGGCGTGTTCCTGGCCACGTGGTCGGGCATCCCGCCGGTCGGTCTCGACCTTCCGGAGCAGCCTGCGATCGAGCGCATCGGCGTCGGCTTCGAGGGCCTCGCCCGAGCCGCGCTGGCCCTGCTCGTTCCGGTCGGCCTGCGCGGTGACCACTCGGACGAGGCCCTGCCGGCGACGGGCTACGACGCAGCGCCAGTCGGTGTGATCTGTGCCGCGCTGGCCGCGCTGTTGTTGGTGCTCGCCCTCGTGCGCACGTTCCGCGGTCGCGCCGGCCTGTTCAGCACGGCCTGGCTGGCGACGATCGGGCTCGCGGTGCCGGCGTTCCTGGTGCTGCCGGCGGGCGCGCCCCTCGAGGGGCCGTTCGCCTACCTCGCGGCGCTCCCCCTCCTGGTGATGGGGGGCGGCGTGGCGGCCGCGCTGTTCACTGCGGGGGCCGGCCGTGCTGCGAGCCACTCCTTCGTGCTGGCGCGCGGCGCCCTCGTGGGTGCGCTCGCGCTGATCGCCCTCGTCGGCCTCACGCACCGGGAGGCGACCGGCTGGCGCGACGACGAGACCTTCCACGAGCGTCTGCTCGATCGGAATCCCCGGCACGTCCGGGCCATGATCCGGCTCGTCAGGGCACAGCGCCAGACGGCCGACGAGCTGCGCGCCGCCGCGTCCGTGTTGCCCTCGGACAGCACCGAGCGGGCGAACTACCTCCGGCTACGGCGCGAGGCGCTGGCGAGCTCCGCCGCGTGGGGCCGTAGGGCGGTCAAGCACGAGCTCGGGCGCCGCAGCCCCGAGGCGTGGCGCGAGGTCGGCTACACGCAGCTGGAGGCCGACAAGACGGCGGTGGCCCTGCGGTCGCTGGAGCGCGCTCGCGGGCTCGACCCGTTCTTCCAGAAGCCGCTGGAGGCACAGGTGGACGACGCGTCCGCCCGCCGCCGCGCCGTCGCGGCCGAGCTCAACTTCGCGCTGGCCCGCTGTCACGAGGCGCTGGGCGATCGCGAGGAGGCCGCGGGTGCCTACTACGCCGCCTCCCAGCTCGATCCTGACGACTTGCGCATCATGCGGCGGGCCGGAGCCAGCCTCTGCCGCGTCGGGCGCTACGGCGTCGGCATCCGGCTGCTTCTCGAGGTGGTCCGGCGCACGCGGGACGCAGAAGAGCGGGAGCAGGTCCAGGCGATCATCGAGAGCGCCCGCCGCAGCGCCCGCACGATGGCCGCGCGCCTGGTTGCGGAAGGCGAGGCGAAGCAGGCGGAGGGCCAGATGCGGGCTGCCGTGGCGAGCTTCGAGCGCGCCATCGAGGTCAACCCCGCATACGCGCGGGCCTACATCCGCGCCGGCTGGCTGCGGGGCATGTGGTTCGGCAACTACGAGGCCGCCGAGGGGTACTTCAGGCAGGCCGAGGAGATCCTGCGCAAGGCCCGCGTGCCGGACACGGACATGGACCTGCGCCAGCTGCGGGATCTGCGCCAGGAGCTGGCCAAGCAGAAGGCCGAGGAGGAGCGCAAGGAGGGCCGCTAGTCCCTAGCGCGTTACGCCTCGGGCTCCGTGGGCTCTTCGGGGGCCTCCGGCTGCAACGCCGCCGGCAGGTGCTCGGCGATGGCTCGGATCGCGCCCTCGTCGTCCAGCTCCAGGTAGCAGAGGCGGGCATCCATCCAGCGGCCGCGGGTCTCGGCCGCCCGGGCGCAGGCCCGCAGCTCCTCCTCGGGGACCTCCCGGCCCAGGCGGAGGATCGAGACGAGGTGGAAGCCGTTTCCCTCCGAAACCGCCCAATCGGCCTCCTCGCGGAGGAACGCGTGGTCGCCGCGGCCCTCGAAGAGCAGGATCGCCTCGGCCCGGCGCCCGGCGGCGCGCAGTTCCTGGGCCATGCGGTCGCGGTCCGCCTCCGAGGTGTCGCCGTACTTCAGCTCCCGCATCTGGAGGGCTGTGGGGATCTTGGATCGCGGCATGGGGCCTCCGGGCGCCCAAGGTACAGGGCCCTTGACGAAAATCTCCGGGACCTTTGACAGTGTCCGGCAGCGTACCTAAGGTGATGCAGGAAAAGGATCTAGGTGAATCGAGGCCCTCCGCGAGGGCGCTCGTAGCCCGCTCGCCGGCGTGGTGTCGGCGACCCTTCCGACCGGCATCGGAGACCGTCACGGATGACAGCCGGAGTGCCTCCTACGGGAATGCCTGCCTCCATACCGCCTTCGGACGATGCGGACCACAAGCCGCAGACGATCACGAAGAAGGAGCTGGTGGCGCGCATCGCGGAGAAGACGAACCAGACCAAGGTCGTCGCGAAGGACATCATCCAGATGTTCCTCGATGAGATCATCCGCGAGCTCGGACGCGGTAACCGCTTGGAGTTCCGCGAGTTCGGTGTGTTCGAGATCAAGGAGCGCGCCGCCCGCAAGGCGCAGAACCCGCGCACCCTCGAGAAGGTCGACGTGCCCGCGAAGCGCGTCGTGAAGTTCAAGGTCGGCCGCCTCATGAAGGAGCGCGTGGCGCGCATGCCGGCGCCCGACGAGCCGCCGACCCCGAGCGACGGCGGTACGCCGGCGCCGTAGGCGCGTACCGCAGGCGCCGCTAGAATCGCCGATGCGCCGCACGCAAGTCCTTCCGCGGCGCAGGGATACAACGCATGTCCAAGATCGTCGTGCTCCTCGCGCTGTACGCGGCCGCGGTCTCGACCTATCTGTACATGCAGTCGCAGAACGATCAGGGGACGACCGCCACCGGTAGCGCGCCTGTCGCCGACGCAGGGCATCCGGATCTACGCAAGCTCATGCACGAAGCGCGTTTGCAGATGAGCGCCGAGGTGAAGGAGCGGCAGCGCAACATCGATCTGCGTCTGTCGCGCTTCGACGCTCTCCAGGGCCGGATCGAAGAAGGCCTGAAGCTCGTGCAGGAGACGGCGGAGAACGCCGCGGATGCCAACTACGGCAAGCTGGAGACCCTCGAGGAGGCCATCCGCGGCTTCGAGCGTACGGGCGCCGAGCTGAAGCAGCTCCGGGCCGAGCTCGCGGCATTTGGCAAGCGCCTCGAGGTGGTGGAGAAGCGTCCGCCCCAGATCATCAAGGAGGTGGTCACGAAGGGTCCGGCCCCCGCGCCTGGACCGGCGCACAAGGGGACGGCGCCTCGCAAGGGACCGACCCTCCCGGCGGTCGAGCAGAAGGACCCGAAGATCGTGGCCGCCGAGGTCGCCAAGGCGCGCGCGGGGCTGCGCAGCGAGGATCTCGAGGTGCTCTTCCCGGCGATCGAGAAGATCCGCGAGCACCGCGTCATGGACGCCGTGCCGCGCCTGATCGAGATCCTCGGCACCCACAAGGACGAGTTCGGGCGCGCGGCCTCCGCCGCGGCGCTCGGCAAGATGCAGGTGGCCGACGCCGTCCCGGCCCTGGCCGAGGCGCTCGTCGACAAGTCGGAGCTCGTCGCCCAGCAGGCCAACAAGTCGCTGCGCGAGATCACGGGGTTCAACACCGAGCTCTCGGCGACGGCCGGCATGCGCAAGCGCCGCACGGCGCGCAACAAGATGAAGGAGTGGTGGCGAGCCCACGAGGACGAGGTGCGCGCGCGCCTCGGACAGCCCCGGGCCGGGGGCGCAGGCGGCGGCTAGCGGCCCGGATTTCCGGAACGGGCGCGCCGGCGCGCCCTACCGAGCGTTCACAAGATGGAGCCTCCGCAACCCTCTCCCGGGGACCACGACCATGGAAATCCGTTTCTGTTCCGTCTGCAACGAGTCGATTCCCGATGGCGAGTTCGACGCCGGTCGCGCCATCGTCTCCGGACAGAAGAGCCAGCACGTCGCCTGCGCCCTGAAGCGCAGCGTCGAGATGAGCGGCTGGCGCTCGTGGCTGACGCTCCTGCTCGCGCTGTTCGGGGCAAGCGTCGCGACCTACCTCCTCGTCCAGAAGCTGGATGAGAAGAAGAAGCCGCTGACGATCGCCGAGCTGCCCTCGGTCAAGGAGCACGTCGCGGACAGCGTGCGCGCCTCCGAGGAGCGCGCCGTCAAGCGCTTCGACGCCCAGAGCACGGAGCTGACCAAGCTCAACGATTCCTTCGAGAAGGCCCTCAACACGCGGCTGGCGGAGCACGGAGCGAGCATCAAGGGCGCCACGACCGAGGCGATGGACAAGCTGCTGCGCGACACGAGCAACCAGATGAGCGACCGCCTGCAGGCGCTCAACAGGCTCGTCGTGAAGCTGCAGGGGCAGATGGCCGACCTCGTCGACTGGAAGATCCGCATCCAGCAGGAGGCCGACCAGCTCCGCCGTGAGCTCGAGCAGGCCAAGCGCCGCGAGCCGGCGCAGCCCACGCCGGCCGAGCCGGTCCAGCCCAAGGAAGAGCCCAAGCCCGCCACGCCCTCCGAGGAAGAGGAGCAGCGGCTGAAGGAGATCGAGCGTTGGCGCAAGCGGCTGCGTGACTCCGACGAAGACATCGTCTTCTCGGCGACGATCGAGCTGGCGCGCCTCAAGGCGCTCGAGGCGGTGCCGGACCTCGTGCGCGTGCTCAACAAGCACAAGGACTTCTACGCTCGCCTCGGCGCGGCCACCGCGCTGGGGGAGATCCAGGCCGTCGCAGCGGTGCCGGACCTCATCGAGGCGCTGAACGACAAGGACGACCTCGTGCGTACGGCGGCCAGCGAGGCGCTGCATCGGATCACGGGTCAGGACTTCAACTTCGTCAGCGGATTGACCAAGAACGAGCGCATCCGCATCCAGAAGAAGTGGCGCCAGTGGTGGCGCGACAACGAGACCGAGCTGCGCGCCAAACTCGGCCAGCCCGCCAAATGAGGCCAGCGTTCGAGCCTCTGGTTGCCGTAGGGGCCGCTGGGAGTCTTCACTTGCGTAGCGAGTGAAGGCGAATCTCGGCCCGGCCCGTTGATGCTCCTTGGGACCGTGCCAAGCTAGGCCGATGTCCCGCGAATCCACCACCGCCTTCTACAAGGCCACGAAGTTCTGGATGGTCTTCCTGCTCGCGCTCTGCGTGGCGGCGGCGATGTGGCGGATGGTGGGATCCTGAGAGACGCGGCGACTACGCCTGCGTCTCGTACATCCGATACCGCTTCGTCGCCTTGCCGCCGGCCACCTCGATCGGCTTCTGCATCGCCTCGTTGTCCGCGAGCACCCAGCCGCACTCCGCCCCGTAGTAGCCGTGCTCCAGGCCGCGGCGCATCGCGCGCACGAAGAACGCCTCGTTGATCGCGTTGCCGCGTGCCTCCGGCACGATGCCCAGCAGCACGCAGCGCGCGTACTTGATGCGCTTGAGTCCCAGCGCCAGCCGCGCCCACAGCGTGGGCCAGAGCCGCCCGTTGCCGCTGCCGCGCTTCAGGATCCGATTGAGGTCACGCACGAAGGCGGAGAAGGCCACGGGCTCGCCGTCGCGCTCCGCGACACCCGAGACGCGGTGCTCGACCAGCATCTTGAGATCGCTCGCCGCGTGCTCGAACTCGGCCTCCGTCGCCGGGACGAAGCCCCAGTTCTTCTCCCAGCTGCGGTTGTAGATGTCCTTGAGGATCTGTACCTCGCGATCGAAGTGCTTGAGGTCGATGTCGCGGATCACGATGTTCGAGCGGGCCAGCCGGCGGTCCACGACGCGAACGAAGCGCTCGGGGATCGTGTTGCGCGTGCTGATCCAGTAGCTGACGAGGTCCTTCACCGGCGTGAGCCCCGCGCCCTGCAGCAGCTCGTCGTAGTCCGGCCGGTTGTGCGGCATGAGCAGGAACGGCGGCTCGTCGAATCCGTCGACGAGCACGCCGCACGAGTCGTTCATGGAGTAGTTCGCCGGGCCGCGCATCGGCGCGAGGCCGCGGCCGGTGCACCACGCCTGCGCCGCCTCCACGAGGCCGGTCGCCGCCTCGGGGTCCGCCTCGACGTCGAAGAAACCGAAGAAGCCAACGCGGTCCTCGTGCACCTCGTTGTGGAGCCGGTTCTCGCACGCGGCGATGCGTCCGACCACGCGTTCGCCGCGTCGCGCGAGGAAGTGCTGCGCCTCGGCGTGCTGGAAGAAGGGGTTCTTCGCGCGGTCCATGACGTCGCGCTCGGCCATGCGCAGCGGCGGGACCCACACGGGGTGTCCCCGGTAGAGCGCGTACGGGAAGTCGATGAACGCGTCGCGGTCGGCCGGCCCGTCCTCGGCGTCGATGCGCAGCGGCGCGGCCACCTGCTCGGCTAGCCCATGATGCGCAGGCGCTCGGCCACGACCTTGAACGCGCCGAGGATCTCGTCGAGATCGTCCTGCGTGTGCGTGGCCATGTACGACGTGCGCAGCAGGCTCATCCCGGGAGGCGCCGCGGGGGGCAGGACCGGGTTGACGAAGACACCCTGCTCGAAGAGCTGCTTGTTGAACTCCATCGTCGTGGTGTCGTCGCCGATCACGATGGAGAGGATCGGACTGCCGCCGTCGATGACGTCGAAGCCGAGCTCCTCGAAGCCGCGCTTCATGTACGCGACCTTGTCCCAGAGCTGGGTGCGCCGCTCGGGCTCGGCCTCGATGATGTCGAGGCAGGCCAGCACCGTCGCCACGCTGCCCGGCGTCATGCTTGCGGAGAAGATGACCGAGCGGCTCGTGTGACGGATGTAGTCGATGACCTCGCGCGGCCCGGCGACGAACCCGCCGAGACACGCGAACGACTTCGAGAAGGTGCCGATCACGAGGTCGACGTCGTCGCTGACGCCGAAGTGCTCGGGTGTGCCGCGGCCGTTCGGACCCACGACGCCGACGGCGTGCGCGTCGTCGACCATGATGCGGGCTTCGTACTTCTTGGCGAGGGCGACGATCTCGGGGACGTGGGCCAGGTCGCCCAGCATCGAGAAGACGCCGTCGGTGATGATGATGCGGCCGCCGCCCGGGACGAGCTCGGTCGTCTGGAGGAGGCGCTCGAGGTCCTCCATGTCGTTGTGGCGGTACTTGAGGTGGCGGGCGAACGCCAGACGCGCGCCGTCGATGATCGACGCGTGGTTGTCCCGGTCGCCGAAGATGACGTCGCTCTTGCCGGCGAGCGTGGCGATGGCCCCGACGTTCGTCTGGTAGCCGGTGCCCGAGGTGATGCAGGCTTCCTTCTGGAGGAAGGCCGCCAGCCGCTCCTCCATCTGCTCGTGGATGGAGAGCGTGCCGTTCAGGAAGCGGGAGCCGGTGCAGCCGGTGCCGAAATGGTCCACGGCTTCGCGGGCCGCCTTCATGACGCGCGGGTCGTGCGTGAGGCCGAGGTAGTTGTTGGAGCCGGCCATGACCAGCTCGCGATCGCCGATCTGGACGCGGGTGCCGCCGCACGACTCGGTGATCGGGCGGAAGTAGGGGTACAGCCCCGTCGCCTTGAGGTCGTTGGCGCGTCGGTACCTGTAGGCCTTGTTGAACAGGTCCAAGTCTGGTGTCCTCAGCCGGCGTGCGCCGTGCGTGCTCCAGCGCCGTCGCGCCGTGGTCACGAGCCTCGCAGCCGACTCCCTCGGTACATGCGCCAGAGCGGCCGGCCCGGGTAGGCCGACCGCTCTGAGGCGGCCCCATCCTAGGGTTGCCCAGGGACCCGTCAACTGGGACCGCCGGAGCCACGGTCCCGGGTACAGGCGCGCGGATCCGGCCTCCGTCGCTATCCTCGGCGCCTCGTGAGGATCCTCGTCACCGGCGGCCACGGCTTCATCGGATCCCACCTCGTCCGGCTGCTGCTGGCGGAGGGGGCGGCCGTTCGCTGCCTGTACCGCCGTGAGGGCGTTCCGGCGGCCCTCGAAGGGCTCGACGTCGAGATCGTGCGCGGGGATCTCCGCCGGCGCGGTGGTCTCGTCGCCGCGGTGCGCGGCGTCGACGAGGTGTATCACCTGGCGGGTTTGGTCAGCAGTCTGTCACCGCGCGCCATGCGCGCCACGAACGCCGACGGAACGCGTCGTCTGCTCGACGCCGCGGAGGAGGCCGGGCTGACCGGTCGCTTCGTGTTCTGCTCGAGCATGGCGGCGGTGGGGCCCGCCGGGCCGGCCGGCACGCTGACGGAGGCGAGTCCCCTCCGGCCGGTGACCGCGTACGGCGCCAGCAAGGCGCTCGCGGAACGCCACGTCCTCGAGCGCAGCGAGCGACTTCCGGTCACCATCCTGCGCCCGCCCGGGGTGTACGGTCCCGGGGACGCTGAGTTCCTGCGCCTCTTCCGCGCCGCGGCCCAGGGCTTCTCGCTGGTCGCCGGACGGGCGACGAAGCGCTACAGCCTCGTGCATGCGGAGGATCTGGCCCGGGCCTTCATCCTCGCGGCGCGCAGCCCGGAGGCGCTCGGGCAGGCCTGGCTCGTGGCCCATCCGGAGGTGGTGACGCTGGCCGACATCATCGCGGCCGCCGAGTCCGCGGTCGGCCGCCGCAGCCGCCGGCTCGTCCTGCCCGAGAGCTTCATGCGCCTGGTCGGCACCACGGCGGACCTCGTCAGCCAGTGGACCGGCCGCAGCTCCGTGCTCGGGGCCGAGCGGATGCAGGAGCTCGTCAGCGGCGACTGGGTCTGCGCGCCGGGCCCGTTCCAGGCCGCCACGGGCTGGAGTCCCACCAAGGACCTCGTGACCGGTTTCGCGGAGACGGCCGCCTGGTATCGCGCGGAAGGGCTTCTTCGTTAGGCTGCGCGTCGCGAACGGATTCGTTGACGCGCCTGGGCGACTCCCAGAGAATCCGCGAGTCCTGGATCTCCGCAGCCCGAACGGGGACGCATGCCTCCCAGTGCACCGCTCTTGCCGAAGTCCGCCCCGAGGGTCGCCGTGGGCGCGCTGCTGCTCCTGCTCGCGGCCTGCGCCAGCACCGACACGCCTCGCCCGGTCCAGCCGGAGCTCGATCTGCACCACCCCGATGCGCTCCGCCGCACGCTGGCCATCCAGGACGTCGCCGCCCGCGGCGACCGGCGCTGGCTGCCCGACCTGATCGAGCTCCTCGACGATCGCGATGAGACGGTGCGCCTCCAGGCCGGCGCCGCGCTCCGTGAGCTCACCGGCGAGGACGTCGGCTACCAGGCCTTCGCGCCGGCAGCCGAGCGCCGCGCCGCGCAGGAAGCATGGCGCGCGAGGCTCCAGCCGCAGGGCGCGCAGCGAGGCGGCTCATGATGCCGGCGGCCCTCGACCGGGTGCGCTGCAGCGTGCCGTCGCACCCCAAGTACCTGCCGCTCGTCCGCTCGGTCGTGCAGGAGGGCGCAAACCTCTCGGGGTTCGACGCCGATCTCACCCAGCGCATCCTGCTTGCCGTGACCGAGGCGGTCACCAATGTCATCCGCCACGCGTACGACGGCCGGGACGATCAGCGCATCGACCTGGACGTGATCGCCGGCGAGCACGAGCTGCAGCTCGACCTGGTCGACTACGGCCAGTTCGTGGATCCCAAACACATCGAGTCGCGACCGCTGGACGAGGTCCGGCCGGGCGGCATCGGTGTGCACCTCATCAAGTCCACCATGGATCGCGTGGAGTACGTGAAGAACGAGCACGGGGGGACCACGCTCACCATGGTGAAGCATGGCGCGGCCGAGGCGGCCGCCGAGAAGGAAACGACATGAACGTCACCCAGGAAACGCATGGGTCCGCCACCCTCTTCATCGTCGAGGGGCAAGTGGACATGCACACGAGTCCCGAGCTGCGGGGCCACCTGCGCACCGCCCTGGGCAACCAGGCTTCGCCCCTGGTGGTGGACCTCACCGACGTCGCCTTCATCGATTCCAGCGGCCTGGCGACGCTCATCGAGGCGCTGCAGGCCGTCGGCAAGTACGGCGGGAAGCTGCGGCTGTGCGGCTTGTCGCCCGAGGTACGCAAGCTCTTCGACCTGGCCCAGCTCAGCACGATCTTCGATCTGCGTGACACGCGCGCCGAGGCCGTAGCCGACTAGCACACATGACGACCCGGAGGAGCGGACGACTGCAGGACCTGGTCACCTCCATGGGAGGTGCCACCCTCGGGCTGTTCCAGTTCATCGGCGGGTTGGCGCTGCTGTTCCGCGATACCGTGGGCCACGCGGTCGCCGGGCCGTTCCGCGGACGCGGCATCGGCCGCAAGGCGTTCTGGACACAGTGCGTTCGCGCCGGACCCCGAGCGCTGCCTGTGGTGTTCGTCGTCAACTTCTTCGTCGGCATGATCCTCGCCCTGATCGGCGGCAAGGTGCTGACCGACCTGGGCTTCACCGAGTACGTGGGCGACCTGCTCGGCGTCGGCATCGTGCTGGAGCTGGGGCCGCTGCTGACGGGCATCATCATGACGGGCTACATCGGCGCGGCCCTCACCGCCGAGATCGCCACGATGGTCGTCTCCGAGGAGATCACCGCGCTGCGCACGATGTCGCTGAACCCCGTGCGCTTCGTCGTGGCGCCGCGCCTGCTCGCCGTGCTCCTGATGGTCCCGTGCGTGACGATCCTCGCCGACTTCGTCGGCATCGTCGGCGGCCTGATCGTGTCGGTGCAGGTCCTCGACATGAGCGTGAACTCGTTCTTCGAGCACGCCTGGGACTCGCTCTACACGGAGGACGTCTGGCGCGGCCTGTTCAAGGCCTGCGTCTTCGGCCTCATCATCGGCACCATCGGGTGCTATCAAGGATTCAAGGTCCAGGGGGGCGCCGAGGGCGTCGGGCGGGCGACGACGAGCGCAGTGGTGACGTCGATCATCGCGATCATCGTCAGCGACGCGATCCTCAACTACTTCCTCCTCTTCCGGCTCTAGGAGCGATTCGATGTACACCAAGCGCGCAGAGTTCAAGGCCGGTGTCGTCGTCCTCGCTGCGATCGCCGGTCTGCTGGCGCTCGTCTACTTCGCCGGTGGTGAGGAGCCGATCTGGGGCAACTACCGCCACATCTATCTCCGCTTCAGCCAGGGCTACGTCGCGCCGAAGATCGGCGACCCCGTCCTGATGAACGGCATCCGGGTCGGACGCATCTCCGCCGTCGAGCAGCGCGAGGAGGTGCGCGGTGACGGCGGCGGGCTGCCACTCACCCAGGCCGACCGTCTCAAGCTCGGGCTCGCCGACGGCGACTCGGGCACGTTCCGCGAGATCTTCGTCGTCGCGCAGGTGAAGATGCCCGCCGACCAGATCGTGCCTGTCGGCACGACCGCCCAGATCGACAAGAGCCTCACTGGCATCCGTACGCTCGCCCTGCTCCCCGGCTTCGCGCGCGAGAACCTCGAGGACGAGCAGACCAAGGCCAACCCGTTGATGGCCAAGGAGGCGCCTGGGCTCGCGGACATCAGCGGCAAGATCAACGACCTCGCCGACAAGATCGGCATGCTCGCCACGCAGGGCGGGGAGGTCATGGTCGAGGCCAAGGACCTGATCCGCACGCTGCGCGGCAAGGTCGACGCGTTCAACACCGAGGAGCTCGACAAGGACGCCCGTGCCGCGATCGGGTCGCTGCGTCGCACGCTCGAGGGACTCGAGTCGCGCGTCGCGACCATCGCCGGCAACCTCGAGGCCGCGACCGGCGAGATGAAGGTCATGGCCGAGAAGGGCTCGGGCGCCGTCGGCGACGTGCGCGCCGACCTGAAGGAGCTCATGGCGTCGGCCAAGGAGGTCGTGCGCAAGCTCGACGAGATCCTCGCGGGCGCGAAGGGGCCGATCGATCGGTTCCTCGCAGACCTCGAGACGGCCGGCCGCAACTTCGCGAGCCTGTCGGATGAGTTCTCGGGCATCGGCCCGGAGGCGCGGCGCATCCTGAGCGACCTCGGTGTGGACGTGAAGGTGCTGGTCGGTCGTCTGAACGACACGGCGCACAACCTGCTCGACACCTCCGAGGACCTGCGGGCGCATCCCTGGAAGCTGCTGAACAAGCCCGACGACAAGCAGATCGCCTTCGAGAACCTGCGCTCGGCCGCGCTGAGCTACATGCGCGCGATGCGCGACGTGAACGAGTCGAGCCGCCGGTTGATGAGCCTGCTGCAGCGCAAGGACCTGGACCGGCCCGAGGTGCGCGAGATGCTCGAGGCCGCCGTCGCCGAGTTCCAGGCCGCGCAGACCCGCTACCGCGCCGACGAGCAGCGCTGGCAGCAGCTGTTCCGGGCGGCCAAGGGCGGCCGGTAGGTCTTCACCTGCGGACGAAGGCGAGGACCCACGGGCTATCCAAGCGCTCCGGCGGATCGGGAGCCCCTTCGCTCTCGACTCGAATGCGACGCCGCGTGTCCAGGCCCGCCGCGTACGGTGGTCACAGCCGCTCGCCCTCGACTCGATGGCGAGGCCGACGGGCCGATCGTGGGACGCTTGGAGAGTCCGACCCGCCTCGCCTTCGCTCATGGCCGACCCTGCTGGGCGCACCCCTCGACACCGTCTAGCCCCCCGCGGCTCCCGGACCTATCCTCCGGCCAGAACGTGGTCGGGGTGCGCCCCCAACGGGAGTGAATCATGCGCAAGGTCGGCATCATCGGCGGTGGCAACGTGGGCGCGACGTGCGCCTATCAGGTGGCCTCGCGTGGCACCGCGGACGTCGCGGTCTACGACATCGTCGAGGGCGTGCCCGCGGGCAAGGCGCTCGACATGAGCCAGGTCGGACCCATCTTCGGCTTCGACGGACGCGTCACCGGTTCCCACGATGTCTCGATCATCGAGGGCAGCGAGGTCGTCGTCGTCACGGCCGGCTTCCCGCGCAAGCCCGGCATGGACCGCATGGACCTGCTGCGCAAGAACGCCGACATCGCCAAGGCCTCCGGCGAGGCCATCAAGAAGTACGCGCCCGACGCCATCGTCGTGTGCGTCACGAACCCGCTCGACGTGATGACGTGGACGACGCAGCAGGCCACCGGCTTCGACGCGTCGCGCGTCGTCGGCATGGCCGGCGTCCTCGACTCGGCCCGCTTCTCGACCTTCATCGCGATGGAGCTCGGCTGCTCGCCGATCGACGTCAAGGCGATGGTGCTCGGCGGCCACGGCGACTCCATGGTCCCGCTGCCGCGCTTCAGCACGGTGGGCGGCGTCCCGATCACCGAGCTGATGCCCGCCGATCGCATCGAGGCCCTCAGCGACCGCACGCGCAACGGCGGTGCCGAGATCGTGAAGCTGCTGGGCACGGGCAGCGCGTACTACGCGCCCGGTGCGGCGGCCGCCCTCATGGTCGACGCCATCCTCAACGACTCCGATCGCCTGCTGCCCTGCAGCGCGTACCTCGACGGCGTGTACGGGCTGTCGGGCATGTACTGCGGCGTGCCGGTGCACCTGGGCGCCAAGGGCGTCTCGAAGATCGTCGAGCTCGACCTCGACGAGGCCGAGCTCGAGATGCTCAAGGCCTCCGCCGCGAGCGTCGCTTCGGGCATCGCCGACGTCCAGTCGCTGGGCGCGTCCGCCTCGTGATCCGTGCCGCGATCCTGGGCGGCACGGGCTACGGGGGCATGGAGCTCCTGCGGCTGCTCGTGGGCCACCCCGGGGTCGAGGTCACGGCGCTCACCAGCCGCACGGAAGAGGGACCGGTCGCCGACCGGCACCCGCACCTCGCCGGCTATTCGTCGCTGCGCTTCACGAAGGAGACGGAGGACGTGCGCCTCCGTCTCGCCCGTGAGAACGACGTGGTGTTCTTCGCCAAGCCCCACGGCGTGAGCGCCGCGGAGCTGCCGCCGCTGCTCGAGGCGGCCGCCGACGCGCGCATCATCGATCTCTCGGGCGACTTCCGCCTGCCGGATCCGTCGCAGTATCCGGCGTGGTACGGCTTCGAGCACCCGCACCCCGGACTGCTCGGGCAGGCCGAGTACGGCCTCGCCGAGTGTGGTCACCGGGACGCGATCCGCGGGGCGCGCCTCGTCGCCAACCCGGGCTGCCACGCCGCCGCGACGATCCTGGCGCTGTGGCCGCTCGCGCGGCTTGGCCTGCTGCGTGGTCGGGCGTCGGTCGTCAGCGTGACCGGCTCGTCCGGCTCGGGGGCGCGCGCCAAGGCCGGCACCCACCATCCCGAGCGCTTCACCAACTTCAAGGCCTACCGGCCGCTGCACCACCAGCATCTGCCCGAGGTGCTGCACGCCCTGGGCGGGGAGGCCCGCGTCGACTTCGTGCCGCACTCCGCGCCGTTCGCGCGCGGTATCCACGTCACCGCGTTCGTGCCCGTCGGCGACGCCGGAGACGACGAGGTACGCGCGGCGTTCGCGGACGTCTACGACGACGAGCCGTTCGTCCGCATGCATGCGAAGTCGCCCGATCTGCGGGCGTGCGTGGGCACCAACCACGTCGACGTCTGCGTGACGCCCGGCGACGGCACGGCCGTCGTGACCCTGGCCATCGACAACCTGGGGAAGGGCATGGCCGGCACCGCCGTTCAGAACCTGAACTTGATGTTCGGGCTGGACGAAACGGCCGGCCTCGACCGCCCGGGAGCCGGCCTGTGAGCACCGACGCGTCCACACGCTCTGACGACACCGAGGCGCTCGAGCGCGCGCTCGGCCCGCTGCCCGCCGACACGCAGGCGATCAAGGCGGTGGAAGACAGCTGCCAGGTGCCCACGTACGCGAAGTACCCCATCGCCCTGGTCCGGGGCGAGGGCAGCTGGGTCGAGGACGCGGACGGCAAGCGCTACCTCGACCTCTACGGCGGGCACGCCGTCGCGCTGACGGGGCACTGCCATCCGCGCGTCGTCGCGGCGCTGCGTGCGCAGGCGGGCCGGCTGCTCTTCTACAGCAACATGGTGTACAGCGACGTGCGAGCGCTCGCGGTCGAGCAGCTGACCGGCATCGCGCCGGAGGGGCTGCGTAGCGTGTTCCTCTGCAGCTCCGGCGCGGAAGCCAACGAGTGCGCGCTCAAGATCGCGCGCAAGCACACGAGCCGCATGCGCGTCGTCTCGATGAACGAGGGCTTCCACGGCCGCACGCTCGGGGCGCTCGGCGCGACCGGCATCGCCGGCTACCGCGACGACGCCTATCCGATCCCCACGCAGCACGACTACGTGCCGTACGGCGACGCCGACGTGCTCGCAGAGACGCTGTCGGACGATGTCGCCGCGGTCATCCTCGAGCCGATCCCGTCGATGGGGGGGATCCGCGTCGCCGACGATGCCTACTTCCGCGCGCTGCGCAGCCTCTGCGACGAGCACGGCGCGCTGCTGATCTTCGACGAGGTGCAGACGGGATTCGGCCGCACGGGCCGCATGTTCTTCGGCGACCACGTCGGCGTGACGCCCGACCTCATCACCGGCGCGAAGGGCCTGGCCTCGGGCGTTCCCGCCGGCGTCGTGTTCGTGCGCGAGGATCTCTCGCAGCAGATCGCGCCCGGCGAGCAGGGCACGACGTTCGGCGGCGGGCCGATGGCCGCTGCCGCGATCGCTGCGACGGTCGCCGTCATCGTCGACGAGGACCTCCCGACGCGAGCCGGCGAGACGGCCTGCGCGCTCTGGGGAGCGCTGGACGCCGTACCCGGCGTCGAGTCCGTCGCGGGCCGTGGCCTGCTGCTCGGCATCAACCTGGACCGACCCGCCAAGCCGATCGTCCGCGGCCTCGTCGAGGCCGGCGTGCTGACCGGCACGTGCGGCGGGAATCCGAACCAGATCCGCATCCTCGCGCCGCTCACCCTGTCCCAGGAGGAGGCGCTGGGCTGGATCCCCACGCTCGAGCGTCTGCTCGCCGAGGAGCCGGCATGAGCACGCCGTGGCACTTCCTGAGTCTGCGCGACGTCGACACGACGACGTGGCAGGACCTGCTCGCGCAGTCCGAGATCCTCTCCGGACCGCGCGGCCGCGAGCCCCTGCTCGCGGGCCGGCGCTGCGGCATGGTGTTCTTCAACCCGTCGCTGCGCACGCGCACGGCGTTCGAGGTGGCGTGCGGCGACCTCGGCGCGTTCGCGGTCAACCTGCAGGTCGGCGGCGGCCTGTGGAGCCTCGAGCATCGCGACGGCGTCGTCATGGACGGCCCGCATGCCGAGCACGTGAAGGAGGGCTTCGCCGTCCTGGCGCGCATGGTCGACGCCCTCGGCCTGCGTTCGTTCGCCTCGCTCGCCGATGCCAAGGAGGACGCGCGCGATCTCGTGCTGCGCTCGGCCGCTGCGGCCAGCAGCGTGCCCGTGCTCAGCCTCGAGTCCGCGATGGACCATCCGCACCAGGGCCTCGCCGATGCTCTGACCGTGCGGCGCAAGGTCGGCGAGCGCGCGAAGGTCGTCGTCACCTGGGCTCCTCACATCAAGCCGCTGCCGCTGGCCGTGCCGCACGCTGCCACCCTGGCCTTCGCCCAGGAGGGCCACGACGTCGTGATCGCCCATCCGCACGGCTTCGACCTGGACGCAGGCGTCGTCGCAGACGCGACGGCCATCGCCGAGGCCGCCGGCGGCTCGCTCTCCGTCACGCACGAGCGTGACGCCGCCTTCGAGGGCGCGCGCGTGATCTACGCCAAGTCCTGGGGCGCCCGCGGCTACTACGGAGACGCGCAGCGGGCTGCCGCCGACGTCATGGCGCATCCCGAGTGGATCGTCGACGGTCCGGCGATGGACCGTACGGACGGCGGGATCTTCATGCACTGCCTGCCGGTGAGGCGTGGCGTGGTCGTGGCTGACGAGGTCCTCGACGGCCCCTCGTCCGTCGTGATCGACCAGGCGGCCGCGCGCCTCGACGTCCAGAAGGCTACCCTGTGCCGTGCGATGGGAGTCACGGCATGAAGGACGTCCGGCTGCTCAAGGAGGCCCTGCCCTACCTGCGCCGTCATCGCCGCCAGACGATGGTCATCAAACTGGGCGGTGAGATCGCGGCCAGCCACGAGGCGCTCGACTCGTTGGCGCAGGACGTCTCGCTGCTCACGCACGTGAACATCCGCATCGTCATCGTGCACGGCGGCGGACCGCAGGCGACGGAGATGTCGCGCAAGCTCGGGCTGGAGCCCAAGCTCGTGCAGGGGCGGCGGGTGACGGACGAGGACACCCTCGCCGTCGCGAAGATGGTGTTCGCCGGGCAGATCAACGTGGACATCCTCTCGGCGCTGCGTCGTCACGGCGTGCGTGCCGTGGGGCTCTCCGGCGTGGACGGCGACATCCTGCACGCGACGAAGCGGCCGCCGACCGAGATGAAGGACGACGCGACGGGGGAGACCACGCTGGTCGACTTCGGCCACGTCGGCGACGTCACCGACGTCGACACCCACCTCCTCTCGCTGCTCGTCGAGGACGGCTACGTGCCGGTCATCTCCTCGCTTGCCGGTGACGAGAGCGGGAGCCCCCTCAACGTCAATGCGGACACCGTCGCTTCCGTGCTCGCCCGGGACCTGGGCGCGAGCAAGCTCATCACGCTCACCGGCGTCCCCGGCCTGCTGCGCGACAAGGATGACCCCGAGAGCCTGGTGTCGCGGCTGACGATCGACGAGGCGCGTGAGCTCATGGCCAGCGGCGTCGTGGCCGGCGGCATGGTGCCGAAGCTCACGACGATGATCGAGGCCCTGGAAGGCGGTGTCGGCGCGGCTGTGATCCTCTCCGGCATCGAGGAAAGCGCGCTGCTGCTCGAGCTGTTCACCGTGCGCGGCGTCGGCACGCTCATCGAGAAGGACGGGGGCTCGGCCCGCGGCGCGGGCGGCCCGGCGTGAGCGGCGCCGTCGACCTGCTGCGCGAGATCGTGCGCATCCCGTCGGTCTCCGGCGCGGAAGAGGCCTGCCGCGACCACCTGCTCGCGTGGTGGCAGGCACGCGGCGTCGAGGCCTGGACCTCCGGGCGCAACGTGATCGGCGTCGTCGAGGGCGAGCAGCCCGAGGGGCGCGGACTGCTCCTGCTGACGCACATCGACGTCGTGCCCGTCGGGCCCGGCTGGACGCGGGAGCCGTGGGACGGTGCGCTCGAAGAAGGCAAGGTCTTCGGGCGCGGCTCGAACGACGCGAAGTCGAGCGCCGCAGCCATGGCGTGGGTGCTCGCCCACGTCGATCGCAGCCGCATCCGCGGACGTCTCGTCGTCGCGCTGGTGTGCGACGAGGAGACCGGCGGTGAGGGCATCGAGGCGTGCGGCGACGAGCTGCCGCCCTACGACGCGGCGGTGGTGGGGGAGCCGACGGAGCTCGACGTCTGCCCCGGGCAGCGCGGCCTGTTCCGCGCTCGCGTCACCGCGCACGGCCGGCAGTGCCACGCCTCCCGGCCGTGGGAAGGCGTCAACGCCATCGAGCTCGCTGCGCACGACATCCTGGCCGTCCAGGGACTCGAGCTCGGCGGCGAGGACGACCTGCTCGGCCCGGCCACGCTGCAGGCGACGGTGATCCAGGGCGGCACGCGTCCGAACGTGCTGCCCGGCGCCTGCGCGCTGGAGCTCGACGGTCGCCCGACGCCGGCCTGCGACAACGAGCGCATGCTCGCCATGCTGAAGGAAGCCGTGAACGGCGAGGTGGAGGTGCTCAGCAACCGCTTCCTCCCGGTGCGCACGGATGCCGCTGCCGAGATCGCGCGCATCGCGACCGCGGCCAGTCCCACCGGTCGCGTGCGCGGCTTCGGCGGGCTCTCCGACCTGTTCTGGGTCCGGCACGTGCCCGGCGTCGTGATGGGTCCCGGGACGAGCGCGGCCAGCCACGCGCCCGACGAGTGGGTGGCCGTCGAGCAGGTCGAGGCGGCCGTGAAGGCCTACGACGAGATCGCACGCGCGTATCTCGGCGCCGAGGAGGACTGACATGGCCGCGCGTCGCAAGCGCAAGGCGAAGGGCGATCCGCTGCGCGGGCGCTTCACCGTCGAGCAGCATCCCGCCCTGGTGCGCATCAACCGCTCGTACGACGTCGACTGCCGCATGTGGCCGCAGGACATCGCCGGCTCGATTGCCCACGCGATGATGCTCGGCGACACGGGCATCGTCACGAAGGCGGCGAGCAAGCGCATGGTGAAGGGCCTGCAGAAGGTTGCGGCCGAGTTCGCCGACGGCAGCTTCGAGCCGCGCGAGAGCGACGAGGACATCCACATGGCCGTCGAGCGCCGGCTGACCGAGCTGATCGGTCCCGACGGTGCAAGGCTGCACACCGCGCGCAGCCGCAACGACCAGGTTGCGACCGACGTGCGCCTGTACCTCGCGAGCGCGGCGGAGAGCATCGAGCTGAACGTGCAGCAGGCGCAGCGTGCGCTGCTTGCGCTGGTCGAGCGCGACGGCGCGTTCGTGCTGCCCTTCTACACGCACCTCCAGCGCGCCCAGCCCGTCGTGCTCGGCCACGGGCTGCTCGCGTATGTCGAGATGCTGGAGCGCGACCTCCAGAGCGCGCGCTACGAACTCGACGAGTGTCCGCTCGGTGCCTGTGCGGGCGCGGGCACGAGTCTCCCGATCGACCGCCGCATGACGGCGAAGCTGCTCGGCTTCAAGCGGCCGTCGCCCAACAGCCTCGAAGCGGTGTCGTCACGCAACGACATCGCGCGGGTCCTGTCCGGCTTCGCGGCCATCGCCGTCACGCTCTCGCGGCTCGGCGCCGACCTCGTGCTCTGGACGAGCAGCGAGTTCGGCTTCGCGCGTCTCGGCGACGGGGTCTCGACCGGCAGCTCGATCATGCCGCAGAAGCGCAACGCCGACGGTGCCGAGCTGCTGCGCGCCAAGGCGACGCGCGTCACGGGCGCCCTCGGTCGCCTCTTCGAGGTGCAACGCGGTCTGCCGATGGGCTACTTCAAGGATCTCCAAGAGGACAAGACGGCCCTGTTCGAGGCGGAGGACGCCGTCGAGGAGATGCTCGAGATCGCCTGCGCGATGCTCGGCGACATCAGCTTTGACGCGGCGCGCATGCGCGCCGCCGTGGAGGATCCCACGGGCTACCTGCTCGCGACGGAGGCGGCCGACTGGCTGGTACGCCAGGGCGTGCCCTTCCGCGAGGCGCACGAGGCCGTCGGCGCCCTCGTCAGCGCCGCCGAGGCCGCCGGCCTCGGGCTCGAGGAGCTGCCGCTCGAGGTCTTCCGCAGGGCACATCGCAAGTTCGACGAGGACGTCTACAAGGTGCTCAGCGCCGACGGCGCCGTGCGCTCGCGCCGCGTGCTGGGCGGGCCCTCGCCCGCCGGCGTCAAGCGCCAGCTCGCCCGCTGGCGCAAGAAGCTCGGCTAGCATGTAGGCGGGCTACGGGCGCGCGAAGCGTCCCCACGATGAACCTGCGACGACGAACCGCCACCTGCGCCGCGCTGCCGGGCCTGCTGCTCCTCCTGATCGCCTGCGGCGGCGGCGGGGGAGGAGGGGCCGCCCTGCCCGCCTTCTTCGTGACCACCACGAACCCGCTCGACGGTCAGTTCGGCATCGAGCTCGACGACGACGTGAGTGTCCGCTTCAACAAGGCGATCGACGTCGGCACGTTCGGCACGAGCACGCTCCTCGTGCGCGCGTTCGACGGCACGGAGGTGTCCGGGACGACCACCCTCGACGCGGCGGGAGGCAACACCTCGATCCGCTGGCGGCCGATCGGCTTCCTCGATCCGGGGCGGCTCT
The DNA here is from genome assembly GCA_030065025.1 of Planctomycetota bacterium. Lineage (GTDB taxonomy): Bacteria > Planctomycetota > PLA2 > PLA2 > JAEUHO01 > JAHEIK01. Next base: position 40,788 of record JASJDY010000014.1, on the reverse strand, counting down.
ACCGGTGGACGATCGCCGCCGCGCTGCGCTCCGTCGACGGTGAGGCCCTGGAGGGCGGCAGCGAGTTCACCTTCGTGACCCGCACCGAGGCCGGGAACGGGCTTCCCACCGCGGACCAGATGCGCTCCGCGCTCGGACAGCTGAACGTCGGACGACAGGGACACGAGGCGACCCTGCTCGACGACCAGCGCGTGCTCATCACGGGCGGCTTCACGCTGCTGGGCTCCACGACGGCCTCTGCCGAAGTGTTCCTCGAGGGCCTGGAGCGGTTCGTCGAGCTGAGCGACACGCTGAGACTCGCGCGCGCGTCACACACCGCCACGAAGCTGGCGGACGGCCGCGTGCTGCTGGCGGGCGGCTGGATCTCGAGCGGACCGGGGCAGAACGCGACCACGGCGACGGCCGAGCTGTTCGACCCCGCCACGAACACGTTCACGCGGACCGGGACGATGACGACGCAGCGCGCCGACCACGCGGCCGCGCTCTTGCCCGACGGTCGCGTGCTGCTCACCGGCGGCAGCCGACTCGAGGGGAGCTTCCTGCGGGATCTCGAGAGCGCCGAGGTGTACGACCCCGCGACGGGCATGTTCACCCAGCTGGTCGAGTCGATGACCCATACACGCACCACGCACGGCATGGTGGACAACGGACTCGGACAGATCGTGCTGGGCGGCGGCAGCGACGCCGATCGACGCCACGACTGGTACGTCACCGCGACGGGGCTCTTCGAGGACCTCGGGCAGGGCGCGAGCGACCAGGGACGCTTCGGTCCGGCCATGGCCCGCTTCGATAGTGGTGTCGTCGCCATCGCCGGCGGCGATCTGCTGGGCACGGTGATGGTGGTGACGACCGCCGGCCGCGTGCAGAACACGGGGAGCGGCCTCAATCGGCCGCGCTCCTACGCGACGGCCGTACGCATCAAGCCCGACCAGATCCTCGTGGCGGGCGGCATCGACTTCTCGCGCGGCGCGTTCATCGAGGCGTCCTGCGACGTGCTGGTCGAAGGCGGCCTCGGCGGCGCGAACACATTCGCCACGCCGGTGCGCTTCGGCACGGGCATGGCGTACCACACGGCGACCGTGCTCCCGAGCGGCAACGTCCTCTTCTGTGGCGGGCTCAACGAGGACGGCTCGCAGCCCAACAAGACCGCCGCGTTCATCTTCGAGGTGCGCTGAGGCGCGACGTCAGACCACGAGACGCAGGGTCCGACGCGAGCGGCGTATGGAGATGCGCTGGCCCCAGGCCAGCTCGATGCGATCGGATTCGATGCCGTCGCCGAACACGACGCCGCCCGCCTCCATGCGCGATGTCACCGCGAGCTCGCGGCCGTCGCGAAGCACGCCCTCGACGAGGTCGGCGCCCGTGGCCACGCTCGGCCACGCCTCCCGCACGAAGAAGACCAGCGCACGGTCTTCCGGCTCGGGCATGCGCAGCGTGCAGCCGCGGGACAGCGCGATCGAGCGTGCCCAGCCGGTGACGCCCGTGCCCGTCGACACGATGAGACCCGAGGAGGACTGCTGCTCACGTCGCTTGCCGTACGCGATCACGTAGCGCGCCGACTGATGGCTGCGGTGGCCGACGAACAGTTCATTGAGCGCCAGCAGGTGGCGGCCGTCGTCCAGCCTGCCCTCGACCATCGTGCGGGCCTCGTGTGACGCGGTGCCGTCGACCGCGGCGTGCATGAGCTCGGCGGCGCGCACCGGGGCGTGGGGGACCAGCACACCTTCGTAGCGCTCGGGATCCGGGTTCAGGCCGATCACGGACTGGCCTTCGAGGTACTTGGCCGTGTTGGCGACAAGACCGTCCTGGCCGACCGCCACGACGACGTCGGACGGCTCGAACAGGAAGCGGTCGAGATCGGCGCGCCTCACGTGCGCACGCCGCCAGTCCGCAGGCAGGGCGCCGCGGATCTCCGCGAGCACATGCTCCATGCGCTCGTGTCGGGCGCGGACCTCCTCGAGGGAAGAACCACGCTGCTCGAGGAAGAACGCAGCCTGTTGCGCTGTCGCGTGCCGGCGCAACAGGCCCTCGTACTCGGACGCCCGCGTGACGACGACGATGCGCGGGGGCGCGCTTGTGCGCGCCGCCGCCGTGCGGACCCCTCGCCGCGTGGCGGCGGTCACTTGCCACCTCGGCCACGCCGCTTGGCTTCACCGTTGGCGTGCTCGATGCGCTCCGTGCCCGCCCGAACGAGGTCCGTGAGCACCGGCGCCAGCATGTCGGACCCGACGGAGATGTGGTCGATGTGCTCGAGCTTGCCGGCGAACTCGGCCGCGGCGAGACCTACCAGCACGTGACGGGGCAGATCGCGGTAGATGGCAACGCGCTCACCTTCGGCCTGGACCCGTGCTTCTTCCACGAGCCGGATGGCGAGGGCGTCGGCCTCCGACGCGAGGCGGCGACGCTCTGCCTTGGCCTCCGCGCCGATGCGTGCTGCCGCGGCCTCCTCTTGCGAGCGTTGGCGGTCGTTCTGACCCCGCTGCGTGATGAGCTGCTCCTCACGGCGTGAGAGCTCGATCTGGTTCTGCAGCTCGTTCTCCTGGATCGCGCGCTCCTTCTCCACGGCCAGTGCGCGCCGCTGGAAGATCGCCTCGTCGGCCTCCTGCTGGATCGCCTCGTGGGCAGGTGCCTGCAGCGCCTTCTCCAGATCGGCGGTCGGTGCGACGGCCGCGACGCGGACCGCGACGATCTCCAGGCCCATCGCCGCCAGGTTGTCGTCGGCCTCGAGGCCAGCGGCGATGCGGTCCCGGACGTGATCCACGCCGTCGGCGAGCAACTCGCGGACGTCGCCGCCGGCGAGATAGCGCCACGCGTGCTGCTGGGCCGCCTGCACCAGCAACGCGCTCAGCTGTTCGAGCGGTTCGTGGCGATGGAGTCCCCGGTGCAGATCGATCGTGAAGTCGATGCGCCTGGCCAGGCGCTCGGGGTCCGCGACCCGGTAGGTGATCACGCCCTGGGCCGTGACGTCCTGGTAGTCGCGTGAGCGCGCGTGGAACAGGAAGCTCTCGTCGCGGTCATCCAGGGGGATCTCGACCAGGCTCGCACTGAGCGGCAGGAACCAGAATGCGAGCCCCCGCCCGGAGCGCACACAGCGCCCACGCCGGTAATGGAGGACGTGGTGGCTCGGATCGCTGCGCAGATGACGCAGGCCGAAGAAGCAGGAGATGGTGGCCATGGTGGCCTCCTTTCGACGGAGCTACACATCCCGGGAGAAGCGGTAGAGGGCTGCAGGCCGATGACCGACGTGCGCCTCCTGCCGCCCGGTGGGTACGACGCGTCCCGACGCGAGCATGCGGCGGCGGAACGAGTCCTTGTTCAGGCTGCGATCGAGGATCGTCTCGTACACGGTCTGGAGCTGACGCAGCGTGAACTCGCGGGGGAGGAGTTCGAAGCCGATGCCCGCGTAATCCAGCTTGCCTCGGAGCCTGAGCACGACGAGGCCGAGCATGTCCGCGTGATCGAACGCGAGCGGGAGCTTGCGGCCGCGCTCGTCGACCGCGTGGACGCGTCCGCCTTCCTCGCCCGCCCAGGGCACCTGCAGCGTGGCGAGTCGGGAGGTGTCGCTCTCGATCCCGATGTCGCGCAGCTTGCCGGGATGCACGAGCGCGTAGTAGGCGATGGAGATCACGCGCGTGCGCGGATCGCGCTTGGGTGCGCCGAACGTGTAGAGCTGCTCGAGGTAGACCTTCGACAGGCCGCCCTTGCCGGCGAGGACACGCCGGGCCGCGGCGTCGAGTGATTCCCGCATGCCGACGAAGCCACCGGGGAGCGACCAGCGGCCGCGGTGGGGGTGCTCGGTGCGTCGGACCAGGAGCGCCTTGAGCTCGCCGTCCTCGATGGTGACGACCGCGACGTCGACGGCGACCGAGGGGTGGGGGAAGGCCGAGGCGTCGTAGGACGCCAGGAAGGAGCGTTCGTCGGCGGGGCGGGCATCGCGAGGGGTCATGGCGTCTCCGACTTAGATGCTCATAGCATATATGCATCAGGCATATTTGTCAACCGCGTCCCCGGGTTGCTGCATCCTCAGGCGCGATGAGCAACCTCCTGTTCGTGGGTCTCGGTGGATTCCTGGGAGCCGTGGGCCGCCACGGCCTCAGCGGCCTGACCCAGCGACTCGCCGGCTCGCCCTGGTTCCCCGTCGGCACGCTGACCGTCAACGTCCTCGGCTGCCTGTGCATCGGGCTCCTGGGCGGTCTCGCCGAGGTACGCGGCGCCTTCACACCCGAGCGCCAGGCCTTCCTGCTGACCGGCCTGCTCGGAGGCTTCACGACCTTCTCCGCGTTCGGCTACGAGACGGTGGAGCTGCTTCGCGTGGGCCAGACCGGCTCCGCCGTGCTGAACGTCGCGCTGCAGCTGGGCGTGGGCTTCGCCGCCGTATGGCTCGGTCTCGCGCTCGGCCGGCACGTCTGAGCTCCGACGCCCGGCCTGGGTAGGGTGGGCGCGTGGAGAGCCGGAAGACCGCCCGCTGGTGCATGCTCGCCGCAGCGCTGCTGTTCTCGACCGGCGGCGCTGCGATCAAGGGGTGCGGATTCTCCGGCTGGCAGGTTGCGGGATTCCGCAGCGGCATCGCGGCCCTCGCGCTGTTCGCGATGATCCCGGCCGCGCGGCGCGGCTGGAACCGGCGGCAGGCGCTCGTGGGCCTCGCCTATGCCGCCACGCTCATCCTGTACGTCCTGGCCAACAAGCTCACGACCGCGGCGAACGCGATCTTCCTGCAGTCCACCGCGCCGTTGTACATGCTCGTCATCGCCCCGCTCCTGCTCAAGGAGCCCGTGCGCCGTCGCGACCTGGGCTTCATGGCCGCCCTCGCGGTCGGCCTCGCGCTCTTCTTCGCCGGCGCGGAACCGGCGCGTCGTACGGCCACCGACCCGTTGCTCGGCAACGTCCTCGGCGCGTGCAGCGCCATCACGTGGGCCCTCACGGTCGCGGGCCTGCGCTGGATCGCGCGCGAGGAGGGGGCGGCCGGCGGGAGCCCCGCCGGCGCTGCCGCCGGCGCTACCGTGCTCGGCAACCTGTTCGTGTTCGTGGTCTGCATCCCGTTCGCCTTCCCGGTGGAGGGCGGACGCCTCGTGGACTGGGCCCTGGTCGGCTACCTGGGGGTGTTCCAGATCGGGCTGGCGTACGTCTTCATGACCGCGGGCATGCGCCGGGTGCCGGCGCTCGAGGGCGCGCTGCTGCTCCTGGTGGAGCCCGTGCTGAACACGGTGTGGGCCTGGCTGGTCCACGGTGAGGTCCCTGGTCCCTGGTCACGCGCCGGCGCCCTGATCATCCTGCTGGCGACCGCGGCACATGCCTTGCGTCAGCAGCCCCGCGGACTACCCTCATCGGGCTGAAACGGGGCGCAAGTCCTGCCCTGCGCTTGCCGATACCGATGGCGGAGCCTTGGAGGCGGTATGCGCGCGAGCTGTTCACTGTTCGTTCTTGCCCTCGCGGTTGCGGTTCTGGCGGGTTGCGGTGCCGCCGGCGACGACCGCTTCATCTTCCTCGACGAGAACCCGAACGTCGATCCGCTCGACGAGGAGCTGACGACCGCGCTCGCCGCGGCGAACGTTCAGCCGATCTCGCGCCCGCAGCCCGAGGACGCCGACCTCGTCGCGCTCGGCCGAGCCCTGTTCTTCGACAAGGAGCTCTCCGGCAATCGCAACATCTCGTGCGCAACGTGCCATCACCCCACCGCAGGCACCGGCGACAACCTGCCCGTGTCGTTCGGTGAGGGCGGCATCGGCACGGGCGCCAACCGCGAGCAGGGGACCAGCCACTTCATCCCGCGCAACGCGCCGCATCTCTTCAACGGCGGCGTGACGGGTGTCGACTCGATGTTCTGGGACAGCCGCGTGGTGCGTGATCCGCTCACCGGCGTCCTCACCACGCCCGAGCCGGGGCTGAACACGGCCGCACCCGCACTGCCTCATGCGCTGCAGCTCGGGAGTGCGCTCGCCGCGCAGGCGATGTTCCCGGTCACTTCGCGCGAGGAGATGCGCGGTCAGTCCCTGCCCGGCGATCCCGATCCGCTGCGCGACGCGACGACCAACGCCGGCGTGTGGGACGCGCTCATGGATCGCCTCGCCGCGATCCCCGCGTACGAGGCGCTGTTCTTCGCCGCCTACCCGTCCGTCTCGGACTTCAACGACTTCAACTTCGGTCACGCGGCACGCGCGATCGCCGCGTTCGAGCGCGAGACGTGGACGGCGCTCGACTCACCGTTCGATCGCTACCTCGGCGGCGACACGAGCGCGCTTAGCGATGCAGAGAAGCGCGGCGCGTTGCTCTTCTTCGGGCGCGCCAGCTGCGCCAACTGTCACAACGGTCCGCTGCTCTCGGACTTCGAGCACCACGCGGTAGGGGCGCCGCAGGTGGGCCCCGGCAAGGTCGAGGCCGACGAGGACCGCGGCCTGGCTCTGGAGACCGGCGACCCCGCCGACAACTACAAGTTCCGGACGCCTCAGCTACGCAACATCGCGCTCACGGGCCCGTGGATGCACGCCGGTGCCTTCACCACCTTGGAGGCGGCGGTGCGGCACCACCTGGATCCGCTGAGTAGCCTGGCGAACTTCGACGTGAGCCAGCTACCGGTGCCGTTCGACACGATGGTCGACACGGACCCGACCCGCCAGGCGGCGCGCGCCGCGGCGCTCAGCCCGGACCACCCGGTGTCGGTGGGACTCAGCGATGCGGAGTTCGACGACCTGATGGCGTTCCTGCACGCGCTGACGGATCCGTCGTCGGTCAACCTGCTGCGCGACATCCCCGACAGCGTGCCCAGCGGCCTGCCCGTGAAGGACTGATCGCCGACGCGTCCGGTACCCTCGGGCCATGCCTCGCCCCAGCCTCGTCTTCGTCGTCCTGCTCCTGCTGCTCGCGCCCGCTCATGCCGGGCCCGAGGATGTCGCCGCGGCCCGCAAACGTGCGGATGCCGTGCGAGCGAACCTGCCGGAGCCCACGCCGGCCATCTCCCTCGAGTACGAAGGGGATCTGCTGATCCAGGATCTGTGGGCGGGCGAGATCACGCTCAGCGCACGGGCTACGAAGCTGGGTCCTGACGCCGTCTGGCGCGTGAGCGAGCGCAGCTTCCTCGACTTCCAGGGCGGCGAGGTGCGCGAAAACGTGACGCTTCACGTCGGCCGGGATCTCGCCATCCGCAGCGGTGTGTTCGAGCGCAGTGAGGAAGGCTCGGCGATCTCGATCGGCTTCGCGCGCACCGACAGTGGCTTCGACATCTCGCGTCGCGTCAAGAAGGGCGAGGACTGGAGCAAGCCCGAGAAGCTGACCATGAAGGCGCCGACGGGCGCCTCGGGTACGGGCGGGGCGGCGCTCCTCTTCCTGCGCGCGATCAAGCCGGTGCCGGGCACGGCCTACGCCCTGCCGTGGGTGCCGAACCCCTCGTTCAAGGCGCCCGCCAAGGCGAACAACGACGAGCCCATGCGCCTCACCGTGCGGGGACAGGGGACCTTCGAGCACGCCGGCAAGCGCTTCGAGACCTCGCTCGTGGATCTCGCGAACGGCGGCACGACGTGGACGCTGCACCTCTCGCGAGACCACAAGCGCTTGATCGCGATGGTGAGCCGCAACGGTCCGGTGCGGATCGTTCCGCGCGGGCTGGGCGGCGCGCGCATCAGCGAGGATCCTGCCGAGCCGGCCACCACCTGGAAGCGCGCGTTCATCAAGTTCGGCTTCGGCTACCACATGGCGCGCAAGGAGCTGCTCGCGGAAGCGTTCCACTGGCAGCTCATGTACGAGCACGAGACGAAGGTCGTGAAGCGCTGGGACGCGAGCAAGCCGCTCACCGAGTTCAAGGCCGCCTGGATCAAGGAGTTCCTCGCGAACTCGAAGCGCCGCGATGTGCACAACACCCGCCGGCTGCTCGCGATGACCTTCGGTACGGGCAAGGTGAAGAAGGAGACCGCCGACGAGGTCGTCTTCCAGGCCCATGCGAACTTCGGCGGCGGCACACAGCGCACCTACCACCTGCGCAAGGTGGACGGCCTCTGGGGCATCGTACGGATCGACTTCTGACGATCAGGCGCGGCTACTTCTTGGAGCGCTTGTACGTCATCTCCATCTCCTTGCGCTCCTTGCCGTCCGGGCCGGTCGCGAAGGACTCGCTCACCATCGTGTCCGCGTCCTTGAAACAGGTGGTCGTGCGCTTCGCGTACGTCACGCCGTCGGGGCCCTTCATGGAGCCGCGCCAGGTGATGGTCTTCGTCTTCGCGTCCCACGTGCCGGTCATCACGTCCATGCTCGTCGCCATGGTCATCACCCAGGCCTGCTGGAACGTCTTCGACTGGTTGTCGTAGCCGATGTACCCGCCGCCTTCGAACTTGCCTCCCATGAAGGGGCCCTCGTAGGCGACGTGGATGAAGCGGCCGCCCATCACGAGCGTCTGCACGGCGGTGCCGGAAATCGGGATCTCGCCCATGCCCGTGATCGCCTTGCCCGTCGCGGACCACGTCCCGGCCATGGGCGCAAGCACGTCCTTGTGGACGGCGGACGGTGTCGCCAGCTCGGCCGCCTTCGCCCACATCTCGCCCTCGCTCATCGGCTGCGGCTTCTCGGCGGGCTTGTCCTCGGTGAAGCCGCTGCCGGCGACAGCGAGGACGAGAATGGCGGCGAGCACGAGGGTGGTCAGGCGGGTGGTCATGGTCGGTCTCCTGGATCGGGGTGGAGCCGACCGTAGCTCAGGCCGGCGGTCGCCCCACGAACTGCTCGAAGCGTCGCGCCACGCGGCGCACGGAGAGCAGGCGCCCCCAATGGCGGTGACCGCGGCCGCCCGGCAGCCGCCACGGTGCCGTCACCACGGCGGTGCGGCCCCAAGTCGGGCGCCAGAAGCGCGCGGCGCTGGCCTTGCGGAACAGCGACAGGGTCGGCACGCCGACGGCCGAGGCCAGATGACCGATGCCCGAGTCGCCCGCGATGGCCGCCGCCGAGCCCAGGAGCCAGGCTGCGACCGCGTCGAGCGGGCCCGGCACCGCGATCGCGCACGCGTCGCCCGCCGCCGCGCGCCAGCGCTCCTCCTCGCCCGGGGCGAGGAGCACCTCGGGTTCCCAGCCGCGCTCGCGGAGGTGGAGCGCGAGACGGACCCAGCGCTCCGGCGGCCAGTCCTTGGCGGGGCGCGCGCTGAAGGGATGCAGCGCGATGCGCCGCGGATGCGTGTCGCGGGCGACTCCGGCCGGCGCGACGAGCTCACACGCGTCGGTTGTCCAGCGCGCGTCGAGCACCCGCTCCGCGTGTCGCTGGAGGCTTCGTAGGTAGGGATGCTGACGGTCCCAGCGGTCCTTGGTGAAGACGAGCTGACCGGGACCCGCGCCTGCGCCGGGCGGCACCAGTGCCGGATCGCCGACGAAGAGCGGTCGGGCCTCGGCAAACCACGCCATGCGCTCGGGCTCGTCCGGCAGCGGCTCGATCGTGGCCCAGGGCGCCCACGATCGGAGTGACAGCAGCTGGTCGTGGTGGAGGACGCAGGCGCGGCCCTGCCGGCGCAGGTTGTTGGCGAGCACCAGCGTCAGCAGACCGTCGCCGAGCGCCGGGGCGCTGAGCAGGGCGACGGGAAGCGCCGGGGCGTCGGCTGAGGCCATGGGCGGCCATGCTACCGGCGGACGTTTCCGGCCGGCGCGGTTGACCGATCCCGGGCCCGCGGGCACCATCGCTCCGGGGTGTTGTTCCGGTCCGGGGTCTCATTCACCGGATCCGAGGAGTCGTGCATGCAATCAACCTGGCTGTCGTTCTGCGCCCTGGGCGCGACCTTGTTCCTCGTGGCGGCCTGCGGCGGCGGAGGCGGTGGGGGGGGCTTCACGCCTCCGCCCCAGAGCAGCGACTCGGGGCCGGCCGCCCAGATCTTCGTGGCCGGCTCGGTGGCGGGCGCCGCGGGGACGTATCAGTTCTTCGGCCAGGGCGCCGACCCGGACTGCACCGCGCTCACCTACGCCTGGGACCTCGACGGCGACGGTGCGACCGACGACTCCACGCTCCAGTCGCCCAGCTTCAGCTACCCCACGCCTGGCGTGCGCGCCGTCCGGTTGGTGGTGACGGATGCCGCCGGGGACACCGCGGAGGCCACCTGCGTCGTCGCCGTCGGCCCGCCGGCGGCTCCGTTGGCGCCGGCCGTGCAGGTCCGCTGTCAGGCCCTCCTCGGCGAGGAGGACATGCAGGCCCTCTTCGTCGCCGAAGCCGCCGACGTCACTCCTGGCAGCAGCATCGCGGACTACAACTGGGACTTCGACGGCGACGGCACCGTGGACCTCACCACGCTGACGCGCACCGTCACGCGCACGATCGCGGGTCCCGGCCAGGTCACCGTCACCTGCCGCGTCGACAGCACCGGCGGTAGCTCGAGCACCGCCTCGCTGACGCTCTTCTTGTGTGACGACACCTCCATGCCCGACCTCGGTCCCGGCCTCCAGGTGGAGCGCGACGACAACGCAGTGAACACGTTCACCACCGGTGGCACGGCCGACTTCATCGCGCTTGGTGCCGACGTGGACGGCGGCACCCTCACGTCGATCGCCTGGGACACGAACGACGACAGCGTCTTCACGGACGCGTCCGGACGCACGATCACGAGCCTCGCCTGGCCCGGTCCCGGAGGATCTGCGTACCGCGTGCGCGCTCGCGCGACGGACGACGACGGCAAGACGAGCCTCGCGCTCGAGACGGTCAGCATCGTCGCCGGTCCCGGCATCGAGCGTTTCCCGAGCGCGCGTGCGCGCGCGATGACGGTGCTCGGCTCCATCGGCACGCCCATCCAGTTCGTCGGAGACGCCTCCGATCCCGACGGCAACATCGACACGACGACGTGGGACCTCGACAACGACGGGGAGTTCGACGACGGCTCCTCCCTCACCCCGACCTTCACGTACACCGAGCGCGGCGTCTACACGCCGACGTTGCGGGTGGAGGACGACACCGGCAACGTGTCCTACGCCTACATGACGCTCGTCGTCGAGTGCTGCACGGGCGGCGGCGGCAGTCCGCCGGCCGGCGGCTACTGGTGGTACGACTGCGATGACAAGGTGATCGGTCACGGCGCCAGCGTCTTCTGCCCGCTCGGGCCGCCCGCCGTGCTGATCCCGCCCGCGGCCGGGCCCACGCAGGCCGGCGTCGTCAACTGCAACGGCAAGATGGGCATCGGGGGCGATCCGCTCTGCTTCGAGATCGAGCTGTTCAACCCGGACGGCACGCCGGCGTTCCCGCCCACCAACCCGCCGCCGCCGATTGGCGCGAATCCGCTGGGCTTCGGTATCGACTCCACCGCGATCGACGGGCCGCCGCGAACGGTCGACTACACGATCAGCATCCGCCTGCGGGAGCCGGGCGTGCGCGTGCAGATCCTCAAGTGCCTCGTGAGCGTCGTGCACGAGGTCTGGACCTGCAACTTCCCGCTGCCCTTTGCGCAGCCGCCGGACTTCGTCGGTGAGCTCACCATCGCCCCCGGACCCGGCGCGAGCGACCCGAAGGTGGCGCTCATGCCCGAGATCGTGGCGATCGAGCTTGTGAACGCCGAGCAGACGCCGCAGTGGAACTCATCCCAGGTTCCGCCCGGTGGCTCCGCGCCGGCCGGCTGGATCGGCCAGACGAGCGGCGACGGTGTCTCGTTCCTGCTCGACGACGATGTCGTCGGCGACCCGATCGTCGCCGGGCAGCCCTTCAGCACCACGCCGTTCCAGATCCAGATCAACTCCGGACCTCCGCAGCAGGCCCAGGTCCGCTTCCTGGATGCCGCGGGCAACATCGTCGCCCGTGAGCCCGCATCGCACGGACCCTAGTCAGACAAGGTCCAAGAGGTCGTGCAGGTCCTCGGCGTGCGTGCCGCCGAGGGCCTCGACACCCCGCCGCTCATAGTCGAGCGTGCGCGGGCTGGGTACGAGGTGCACCCCGCACCCGAGAGCGCCCGGCAACACGAGGTCGAGCTCGAACACGTCGCCCACGACGAGGGTCTCGGCCGGGGTCGTGCGCGTCGCTTCCCAGATCGATGCGAGCGCGTCGAAGTAGTGGCCCCGGCGCACGTAGATCGGGCGCGGCCAGCCCGCGACCTGCTGCGTCTCCGGGAGTGCCGCGAAACGGTCGCTGCCCTCGTGCTTGACGGGCTCGGCCACGAGGAACTTGCGTGCGTCGCCGTGCAGCCGAATCGTGTCGCGTTGCGAGAGGTCGAGCGCATCGAGCTTCGCGCCCACCTTGGCGGGCTCGGAGTTCGTCACGACGCACAGATGCTCGACCGAGCTCGCGAGCGCCTCGAGCACGGGTCGCGTCTCCGGCTTGAAGGCCATCGTGGTGAAGCGGTAGTTCTCCTTGAACAGCCGTTCGGTCTCCTCGTCGCCGAGTTCGGGCTCCATGAGCGTGGAGATCGCGGTTGCCAGCAGGTACAGGTCCACCGCGGGCGCCACCATGCGTCCGCCGATGACCATGCCGAAGCGGCTGGGCTCGGCCAGCACCTGCGCCTCGGCCGCGGCCCAGGCGGGCTGGATGTCCGTGAGACCGAGGACCCGGGCGAGGTCGGCCTGGTAGCCGGCGAGGAAGCCCTGGGCTTCCTGTTCGACGTCGGTGCAGGTGCCGTCGAAGTCCAGAATCACGGTGCGGATGGGCATCGGCCTCCCTCGATGGGGCAGGGTACGGCCGAGGACGGTCGAGGGCACCTCCCGTCGGGTCGATAAGTGTACAGATATTTATCTAGACATACCCCGCTCAGGCTGCACAATGCGCGCATGAAGACGATCCTGCCCGCGTGCCTCATGGCGTTCCTGCTCCTGACCTCGGCCCCCGCGTCCGCCTCGGACGGCAGCGACCTCGTGACGACCGCGGTCGCCGACGGCCGGTTCACGACGCTCGTGAAGGCGGTCGAGGCTGCCGGCCTCGTCGAGGCGCTCCAGGCGCCGGGCCCGCTCACCGTCTTCGCCCCGACGGACGAGGCCTTCGCGGCACTGCCCGCCGGCGCCCTGAAGGGGCTCCTCCGGGATCGTGATGCGCTCCGCGGCTTGCTGCTCCGCCACGTGGTGAAGGGGCGGGTGCTGTCGAAGAACCTCCTGCCCGTGCGGTCGGCGCGCACCCTTGGCGGCGATGACCTGGCGGTCGGCCTTCGCATCGGCCGCGCGAACGTCATCCAGGCCGACGTCATGACCACCAACGGCGTCATTCACGTGATCGATCGCGTCCTGATCCCCACGCTCACCCCGGGCAAGCCCGTGGCGAAGAAGGAGCGTCCGATGACCGCCCGGACCACGCGCATGGATCCCTCCAAGGTCATCCACGCCGCGCTCGACCGGGGCGTACCGATGTACAACCACGGTGATGTGGCCGGCTGCGCGCGCGTCTACCACGAGGCCGCCCAGCGCTTGATGGACGCCGGGGAGTCCGTCGGTGCTTGGGACCGCATGACGCTGGCCGCAGCCATGCAGAAGCCGGCTGCGGACGCGAGCAAGCAGGCCTGGAACCTGCGCCACGCCTTCGACAGCATCCTGGCCAACGCCAACTTCAAGCCCCGCATGGAGGCGGCGCTACCCAAGGGCTTCCCGCAGCCCGGCCCGGTGGGCCGTATCGTCGAGAAGCGCTACCCGCAGTACCGCGCGGCGCGCGCCCAGGGCGGGCAGATGGCGTTCTGGACCCTGTTCCAGCACATCAAGAAGAACAAGGTCGAGATGACCGCACCCGTCGAGATGACCATGGACGGCAAGATGCGGGCGCGCGACATGGCGTTCCTCTACGAGCGTCCGGATCAGGGCAAGGCCGGCGCGCAGGGACGCGTCGCCGTGCTCGACCTCGAGCCGATCACGGTGCTGAGCATCGGCATGCGTGGACGCCGCTCCATGAGCGACATGGCCACCGCCAAGCGGCTCATCGAAGAGCACATCGCGAAGAACGGCTACGAGCGCGCCGGTGACTTCCGCGCCATGGGCTACAACAGCCCGATGGTGCCCGCTTCCCAGCAGTTCTGGGAGCTCCAGGTCCCCGTGACGCGCTGACGGTTGGCACGCAGCACGCAGCCGCCGCGCTTCGCGGTAGGCTGCGCCGCCGCCATGCCGCCCGAGACCCGACCCCGCACCTGGATCGACGCCTGCACCACGTACGGGCAGTCCCATGGCGTGTCCGCCGAGGTGCTCGGGGCGCTCGATGCGTTCTCGTCGGCCCATCCGCGCGGGGGACCGCCGCGGCCTGCGGAGCGCGCCTGGGACGACGACTTCGAGGCGCTCGAGGCGCAGTGGCCCGAGCAGCTCGACGTGTCCGCCCTGAAGATCCTGCTGTCGCCCGAGGCCGACGGTCGTCAGCCCGGCGTCTTCGCCCGGCGCACGGCCGTGACCGAGGGCATTCTGCGCGACCTCGGCTCACCCGCAGCCCGCATCCTGCGCGTGGGCCTGCGCGTGCGGCTGGAGGGCATCTCCGCCGCGCCGCCGCCTCGCCTCAAGCGTGTGCGGGCCCTCGCGGACTTCTACTACAGCTACGCCGCACGGCTGCTCCACCCGCAGTGGACCGCCGAGCCGCATCACCTCGAGGAGCTGGTTGCGGCGGCGACCTGGCGCGACGTGGCGGCGGGGCTCGAGTACTCGATGCTCGACGGCCTGGCAGGCGGCATGCCTGTGCACGTGAACGTGCTGCGCATCGATCCCAAGCGCGTCGCGATCCGTGTCCGCGACCTCACGTCGCTCACGAGCCGCGGCCAGTCCTTTGCGGAGGCGGCGGGTCCCGAGGTTCGCGCCGGCGTTTCCGGCGGCTTCTTCCTGTACTCCGAGAGCGACATCGAGCTGCCTAGCCACCGGCACGATCCCGTCGGCCTGCTCCTGCAGCGCGGCATCGTCCGCGCGCCGCCCGTCTTCAATCGGGCTGCGCTGCTAGCCGGCGAAGGTGCGGCGGAGGTGCGCCGTGTCGCGCTCGGCGACGTCGACATCGCCGTGGACGGACGACCGCTGCCACCCGCGAGCTTCGTCAACCGCGCGGACGCCGAGGTCGGTCCGGATGCGCCGTCCTTCTCCGTGGTGGGCGAGAGCGTGCTCGCCGTCGGGTCGTCGCTCCCGGTGCCGCTCAACGGATTCGTCGCCGTGCCGGATGCCGGGCTGACGCCCGCAATGCGCGCAGGCGCCCGTGTGAGCTACGAGCCGCCCCGCATGACGGGCGGCGGGACGGCGAGCGACGGCGTCGCCGGCGGTCCGCTTCTGCTCCACGACGGACAGCCGGCGCTGGACATGCGGGCGGAGGACTTCTGGGGCAGCGCGCCGCCCATCACGTTCTCGCAGGACGAGACGGGCGACCGCAACCTGCTCGCGCGCATGCTCGCCGGCATCGACGCGGACGGCCGGCTCCTCGTCGCTGCAGTCGACGGACGCAACGCCGAGCGCGCGCTCGGCATGACGCTCTCCGACGCGGGCCGACTCATGGCCCTGCTCGGCTGCCGGACGGCCATGAACCTCGACGGCGGCTCCTCCAAGCGCATGCTCGTGGACGGTGCCATCGTGGATCTTCCCAACACTGAGATCGTCGCCGGCGAGTCGGCGGTGGTGCGTGTGCGCCCCGTCCACTCCGCCGTCCTGTTCGAGCCCCGAGCCTGATGTCGACGCCGATCACCACCCGTCTCACGGACCTCTACCGCATCGGCCCCGGGCCGAGCTCCAGCCACACGGTCGGACCCATGCGCGCGGCGCGCATGTTCCGTGAGGCCTGCGAGGCGCATGGACTGAGACCGGCGCGCGTGCGCGTCGAGCTGAAGGGATCCCTGAGCGCGACGGGTCACGGACACGGCACCGACCGTGCGGTGCTCGCCGGTCTGCTCGGCTGGCACCCGGACACGTGCGACGTCGATGCGCTCCTCGACATCGACGCGCACCTCGATGGCGCGTGGGTGCCGCTCGCGCGGGAGGACGTGGTCTTCCTCCCGTACCGCGCCTACCGCGACGAGGTGCTGCCGCATCCGAACACGATGGAGTGCCGCGCGCTCGACGAGGACGGCGAGACGATCTTCGAGCAGACGTGGTGCTCGGTGGGGGGCGGGTTCGTCCGCCTTGCGGACAGCGACGAGGAGGAGGACCTCGGCGGTCCGCTCCCGCCGCCGCCGTACCCGTACACCACGGGTGAAGAGCTCGTCACGGCGGCCGTCGCAGCCGAGATGCGCATCGGCGATCTTGTGCTTGCCAACGAGGAAGCCTGGGCGGGCGGAGCCGCCGAGGCCGCCGCGGGCCTCGACCGTGTCTGGGAGGCGATGCGCGCCTGCATCCGTCGCGGACTCGCGCAGCACGGCTCGCTTCCGGGTGGGCTCGGCATGCAGCGTCGTGCCGCCGAACTGCACGCGCGCTCCGACGCGGCGGACTTCGACGCCGGCTACGCGCACATCGCGCGGGCCCAGGCGTACGCGTTCGCGGTGAACGAAGAGAACGCCGCGGGCGGCCTCGTCGTGACGGCACCGACGAACGGCGCGGCGGGCATCGTCCCTGCCGTCCTCGTGGAGGTCGCCGAGCGCCTCGAGCTCGACCGGCGTGCCGTGCATCGCGCGCTGGCCACCGCGGGTGCGTTCGGCATCCTCATCAAGACGCACGCCAGCCTGTCCGGCGCGGAGGTGGGTTGTCAGGGCGAGGTCGGCAGCGCGACCGCGATGGCGGCGGCGGCCCTCTGCGAGATCCTGGGCGGCAGCCCCGGTCACGTCGAGAACGCGGCCGAGATCGCCATGGAGCACAACCTGGGGCTGACGTGCGATCCCCTCAAGGGGCTCGTCCAGGCGCCGTGCATCGAGCGCAACGCGATGGGCGTCGCCAAGGCCTGGAGCGCCGCACAGCTCGCCCTGCACGCGGGCGGACAGGGTCTGATCAGCTTCGACCGCGTCATCCAGGTCATGAAGCGCACCGGCGACGACATGCGCCGTGAGTACAAGGAGACGGGGGAGGGCGGCCTGGCCGTCGCGGTGAACGTCCCCGAGTGTTGATGCGGGCGGGCGTCTTCATCGCCGCTTCACCCCTTAGAGCCCCAGTTCCTGGGCCCTGTCGCCCGCTCGGTCGTTGGTCCCAGGCCGAGTGCAGCGGCGGCGGCGCACGCTGCTACCATCGCGCCCCATATGAGCCGCGGCGGCGCCGGAAGTCCGGGCGCAGCGGCAGCTGACTCTCGCAAGCCCTCGATCTGGAGAATCACCGTATGCGCAACACGATCGTTGCCCTCGCCCTCGGCCTCGCTCTCGTGGCCGGTGGTCTCGCCTTCGCCGGCGAGGATGCCCCCGTCGCGAAGCCCGCGGCCGAGACGAAGACGGCGCCCACGACCGTCGCGAAGAAGCCCGAGACGGCCACCGAGTCGCCGATCCACTCGATGATGAAGTGGGTTGCCGGCCACGTGTCCGACGACTGCGCCTGCCCCTCGACCGAGAAGGGCGAGAAGCAGTGGCGCGCCTGGTTCGCCAGCAAGGACGCGAAGCTCGCCGGCCTGCGCGACGCCATGGTCGCCGACGGCTGGAACGCCGATCGCACCATCGGCTACTTCAAGAAGATGATGGCCGCCAAGAGCGGCAGCGACTGTGGCAGCTGCGACAAGGCCGCGAGCTGTGACAAGGCCAAGAGCTGCGGCGGCTGCGACAAGTCCAAGTCGGGCGGCGCGGCTGCTCCGACGGGCGACGCCGGCACGAGCGGCGCGACGGCGAAGAGCTCGAAGTGCTGCGGTAGCTGCGACAAGGCGAAGGACTGCTCCGGCGGTGGCTGCGACAAGTCGAAGAGCTGCGGCGGCTGCGACAAGAGCAAGTCCGGCGGCGCTTCGGCGGCGACGGGCGACGCCGGCACCACCGGCGACGCCTCGGGCAAGAAGTCGAGCTGCGGCGGCTGCGACAAGGCCAAGAGCTGCGACAAGTCGAAGGACTGCTCCGGTGGTGGCTGCGACAAGAGCAAGGCCTCCGGCGCCTCGGCTCCGACCGGCGACGCCGGCACGACGGGCGACGCTTCCGCGAAGAAGAAGGCTTGCCCCTGCACCGGCAAGCCCATGTCCGAGTGCGGTGGCTGCGAGAAGACCGCCTGCCCCTGCGGCAAGGACGGCAAGACGACCGACAAGTAGTCGCTCGTCACGACGACGCGATCACGGGCGGCGCGCCTCACGGCTCGCCGCCCGTGGTTCGTTTTGCGCTCGCCTACAGACCGGCATCCGTCAGGAGATAGACGGCGAAGCTGGCCAGCCAGTGCTCGCCCGCGTAGTGACCGCTGAAGACGTAGTCCAGGCCCGCCTGCGTGTGCGCCTGTGCTCGGTCCTCCAGGTAGGTGCGGCGCGTGTCCTCCGCGGGTAGCGCTTGTGCGATGCCGCGCAGGGTCCAGGCCCGAGTGAGGTTCAGTCCGGCGAGGTGCACGAGCTTCCCGTCCGTCACGTCGCTGACCGACGCCGGTCGTGCGAGGGGACCGAGGTCGCCGCCGGCGAGGCCGGGGAGGAAGGCGTCGAGCCACACCGCGTACTCCGCGGGCGGCAGGACCCGGCGCATGAGGTCCGCTTCGTTCAGGCCGGCTGAGAAGAAGTCGTGTCCCGACGGCTCGTACGCACTCGGGTAGTCGACGTCCTCCCTGTAGTACTCGCTTGCGCGCTGCGTGCAGAGCTGCTCGAGCTGGACGTCCTGCACGGTGCGGGCGTAGTCGAGAAAGAACGCCAACGCGAAGGCCGTGTCACCGTGTTCGCCGGACCGGACCGGCATCGTCAGCTGCGGCAGGTAGGCCTTGGCCAGCTCGACGAGGCGTGCCTCCAGCGGACGCAGATTCGACGCGAGCGCACGTGCGTCTTCGGTGTCCCAGGTGTGAAGTTCCTGCGCGAGGCGCAGCAGCCAGGCCCATCCGTAGGTGCGCTCAAACGCGTGGTTCGACGGCTGGTCGAAGAGCGCCGCCTCCGCCACGAGGTTCTCGGCTGTGAGGTTCGTCGTGACGGCAGCGAGGGCGGCGTCGCGACCGTCTGTCCACTCGGGATGCCGCTTGAGCAGGCGCACGAGGCACCAGTGGCCGTGCACCGCGGAGTGCCAGTCGAAGCAGCCGTAGAAGGCCGGGTGCACCGCGCGCGGAGCGCGAACGTCGTGCGGGCCGGCGATGACCTGCCCCGGTTTGTGCGGGTACTCCCGCGTGATGCCCGCAACGGCGACGTGGGCGAATCGCGCGACCTGTGCTCCGGTCATGGCGCGTCCTCCAGCTCCGCGCCGTCAGTATGGCCGCGGGCCGATCGTGTCACTACGTTGACGTTTGAACGCAAGTCCGTTCCCAGACGAGGCAGCCTCCTGTAGCATCGGAAGGAGACAAGGACGGAGGGAGGCCCATGCTCTGCAACGTCTGTCGCGGCCATGCCGACTATGAGCGCACCGTGTTCCACGAGATGACGCCCACCAAGATCCGGCTCTGTGTGCCTTGCGCCGACAAGGTCGAGCTCGTCGATCACATGCACCGCATCACCGAGGCTACCGATCACGCCACGAAGACGGCGGAGGTCGACTCCCTCATCGAGGCGGTGCAGGTGGCGAAGTCCGAGACGCGCGGCTGAGACGCCGCGCTCGCAGGAGCAGCAGAGTTCCGAGAAGACCTAGCGCGAGCCCGATCAGGGCGGCGCGGAAGCGGAGTTCGCGCGCACGGAGCAGACCCTGGCCGCCGCGCGCATCGAGCAGCAGCAGAGCCTGGGTGGGATCCTCTTCGGGGCGGACGAGCCGCTCCTCCTCCACACCCACGAGGCGTACGCGATCCCTAGCGTCCTTCACGCCGTAGAGTCCAGGCAGGCCCGTCGCGGGATCCCAGCCACCGCGCCGCCAAGCCTCGCGCTCCTCGGCCGTGCGTAGGCGGGAGAGCAGCGTGACGTCGGTGCCCCAAGCGGCATCCACGGCGCGGGCCACGGGCCACGCGAGCAGGCCCAGCGCGAGCAGGATCCAGCCCACGACGCGGAGAGCGGAGCGACGGGTGGACGAGGCGGCCATGACCGGATGCTACGCGAGCGGGCAACGGTGCTGCTCGCGGGATACCCCGCGCTACCCTGACGCGCGTGCCGCTGATCCAGCTCCAGAAGGCCACGGTCGCGTTCGGCGGACCGCCCGTGCTCGACGGCGTCGATCTCGTGATCGATCGCGGCGAGCGTCTGGCGCTCCTGGGACGCAACGGGGCCGGCAAGTCGACCCTGCTGCAGCTCCTGCAGGGCACACTGCACCCCGACGCCGGCGCGGTCGTTCGCGAGGCCGACGTGTCCATCGCCTCGCTCGAGCAGCACGTGCCGGCGGATCTGCACGGCACGGTGCACGACCTCGCGCTCGAGGGCAGCGGGGCCGACGCCCACGCGGCGGATGCCGCGATCACCCGCGTCGGCCTCGACCCCGCCGCACGCGTGGACCAGCTCTCGGCGGGGCTGAAGCGACGTGCGCTGCTGGCCCGCGCGCTCGTGAGCGACCCGGACCTGCTCCTGCTCGACGAGCCGACGAACCACCTCGACATCGACTCGATCGAGTGGCTGGAGGAGTTCCTGCGCCGGCAGAACCGGACGCTGCTCTTCGTGACGCACGACCGCGCCTTCTTGCGGCGCCTGGCGACCGGGATCCTCGATCTCGACCGAGGCCAGCTCACGCGCCACCCCGCCGACTACGACGCCTTCCTCGAGCGCAAGGAGGCCGAGCTGAGCGTGGAGGCGCGGAGCCGTCGGCAGTTCGATCGCAAGCTCGCTGAGGAGGAGGTGTGGATCCGCCGCGGCGTGCGCGAGCGCCGCAAACGCAACCAGGGCCGCGTCCGGCGACTGCAGGACATGCGGAGCGAACGCGAGGCGCGACGGGAACGCGGCGCGTCGGTGCGCATGCAGGCCTCCTCGGCGGCACCCTCGGGCCGCATCGTGGTCCGGACGGAGAACCTCGGCTACGGCTGGGAGGGCGCGCCCATCGTGTCCGGGCTCACGACGGAGATCCTGCGGGGCGACCGGGTCGGCATCGTCGGGCCGAACGGATCCGGCAAGACCACCTTGCTGCGCCTGCTGCTCGGCGAGCTGCGACCGCAGGAAGGACGCGTCCGCCTGGGTACGAACCTGGAGATCGCATACTTCGACCAGCTGCACGCCACGCTCGATGAGGACCGCTCGGCAGCCGACAACGTCAGCGGCGGCGATCAGACCGTCCGCGTGGGGGGGCGCGAGCGCCACGTGGTCAGCTACCTCGGCGACTTCCTCTTCACCGCGGACCAGGCGCGCGGCGGCATCCGACACTTCTCCGGTGGGGAGCGCAACCGGCTGCTGCTCGCCCGTCTCTTCTGCCGCCCGTCGAACCTCCTCGTGCTCGACGAGCCGACGAACGACCTCGACGTCGAGACGCTCGAGGTACTCGAGGACCTGCTCGCGGAGTACGACGGCACGATTCTCGTGGTGAGCCACGACCGGGAGCTCCTGGATCACGTCGTCACCAGCACCCTGGTGTTGGAGGATGACGGCGTGGTCGGGGCCTACGTGGGGGGCTACTCCGACTGGCTGGCGCAGCGCGGCGACGACGCTCCGCGACCGCCTGCGCCGAAGAAGCCCGACAAGCCTGCGCCGAAGCGAGCGACCTCACGTCTCAGTCGCGAGGAGAAGCAAGCCCTGCGCGACCTGCCCGCGCGCATCGAGAAGCTGGAAGCCGGTCAGGCTCGGCTCCACGACATCCTCGCCGACCCGACCTTCCTCAAGGGCCCTGGAGAGAAGATCGCCGAGGCGCGCCAGCGGCTGACGGAGTTCGATGCAGCCATCGCGCAGGCGTACGCGCGCTGGGAAGAGCTGGAGAGCAAGCAGGCCGGGGCGTGAACCCTAGGGCGTCATGCCTGCGTTGAGCTTCGTGCGGCGTGCGACCTCGTCGGGGTCCTCGCCGCGGAACGTCACCATCTGCAGGACCAGTTGGCCGACAGCGTGCAGCACGAGCCAGATGAGGTACGGCAGCGGCGTCACGAAGCTCGAGAGCAGGAAGGGCGCCGAGAACAGCAGCATCAGCAGCCAGCTCACACCGAGGCCCACGCGGAACGCGGTGGGTGCGCCGTCGGGACGCGCGCGGGCGTCGCGCAGGGCGGCCGCGATGACCAATCCGACCGCGGTGGCGAAGAAGGCCAGACCCGTCGCCAGCCAGAGTGCTCGGATGCCACCGTCCGCATCCCATCCGATGGCCGCACCGAACAGGATGCCGGCTACGAGGAGGGCCACTCCCAGGGACTTGAAGATCTGGACCAGGGTCTGCATGCGCATGACGTCCTCCCGTGGCGCGGCGCGGCCCGCCCGCAGCGGGTCGCACAGGACCCACGCAGGATTGCAAACCGCGTGCGCATGCGCAACCTCGCGCAGTCCGCACCGTAGCGGACTGGATCGCGGAACCTCACGCACCCGGTTGGGGGATTCCCGGCACATCGGCCGCGGACGGCCTCCTAGGCCGCGGCGGGGCGTCCCAGGCGGTGCAGCATGCGGAAGTGGGAGCCCAGGGCCCGGAGGAACGTCGGGTTGTCGTTGAACGGCACCCCGTGCTTGCGGGCGACCTCCTCGACGATCGGACTGATCTTGTGGTAGTGGACGCTGCACACCTTGGGGAAGAGGTGGTGCTCCACCTGGAAGTTGAGGCCGCCGACGTACCAGCCCAACAGGCGGTTGCGGCGGGCGAAGTCCGCCGTCGTACGCAGCTGGTGCACCATCCACGCGTCCGGGAGCTGGCCCTCGGTGTCGGGCTCCGGGTACTCCACCTGCTCCACGACGTGCGCGAGCATGAAGATGACGCCGAGGATCAGCCCGGCCGTGAGGTGCACGGTCAGGTAGCCGATCACGAACTGCCACCACGCGAGGTCCAGGAAGAGCAGCGGCAGCACGATCGTCCAGCCGTAGTGGACCACCTTGCCGAGGACCATCCCGACCCAGGCGCTCGGCGGATGGCGCCTGTCGCGGTGGGGGCCCAGCTGCCGCGCGAAGAAGTACTTGTAGTCCTTGGCGAAGACCCAGAAGAGGGTTGCCGTGGCGTAGGCGGGCAGCGCGAACAGGGTCTGGAAGCGGTGGAACCAGCGCCGCTCGGAGTGCGGCGTCAGCCGCAGGACCGGCGTGACCACGAGGTCCTCGTCGATGTCGCGGACATTCGTCCACGTGTGGTGGATGCCGTTGTGCGTGAGCCGCCACATGTAGCTGCTCGCGCCCAGGAGCTCGAAGCTGTAGCCCAGCAGCCGGTTCACCCACGTGTGCTTCGAGTAGGCCCCGTGGATCGCGTCGTGTCCGATGCCGAAGCCGATGCCGGCCCAGCCGATACCCATGACGATCGCGAGGCCGAGCATGCCGAGCGGCGAGAACCAGCCCGTGAAGAGCAGCCCGTAGGCGCCGAACGTCACCCCGAGGAGCAAGACGGTCTTCGCGACCATCGCTGCGTTCGCCTTGTCCGAGATACCGCGATCCCGGAAGTACGAGGCGACCTCGTCCTTCACCTCCCGGACGAACGCGCTCGAGGCGCCTCGCTGGAACACGGCCTTGGTGGTCTGCATACGGCTCGGATCCCCGATACGACGCGGCTGCTGGCCGCTGATCCTCACCGCGAGCCGGGCGCTATGCCAGAAGTCCCCGCTCCCGCGGGCGACTTCGGCGCCGCGAATCCCCGGGCAGCCGGAACCTGACTGTGCATCCCGCCGATCCGTGCGAACCTGTGGGCCGAACGCCCTTCGCGGGCGGGTTCAGCAGCGAGGTGACGCCTATGTCCGATTCTCCGTCCAAGCGCGCCCGGGAGCGGCGCAAGGCGCAGAAGCGCCGCGAGAAGAAGGCCCGGATGAAGGACCGCCTGCCCGAGGAAGACGACCACGAGGCGATCGCACAGCGCTACCTCCAGCTGCCCGAGGACGAGGACGAGACCGAAGCCACCGAGGAGGAGAAGGCCTGACCTCCTGAGACCGGCCTCCGGGCCGGGGAGATCGATCATGTGTCGTTGGCTGGCTTACGCGGGTGGTCCCATCTACTTGCGGGAGCTGATCTTGCGGCCCCGCCACTCGCTGATCGACCAGAGCCTCTCGGCCCGCGCCTCGGCCACCACGACCAACGGGGACGGCTTCGGTGTGGGCTGGTACGACGCCACCGAGCGTCCCGGGCTGTACAAGCACGTGCAGCCGGCTTGGAGCGATCCGAACCTCTTCGACCTCTGCCAGCACGTCCGCTCGCCCCTCTTCCTCGCGCACGTCCGTGCCGCGACGCACACGGCCACGCAGTACAGCAACTGTCATCCGTTCCGGCACGGACGCTGGCTCTTCGTCCACAACGGCCAGATCCACGGATGGAACGAGGTTCGCCGTGAGCTTGTGCTGGAGATTCCCGCCGACCTCTTCCGCTACGTCGAGGGCACCACCGACTCCGAGGTGATGTTCCATCTGGCGCTCGGCTTCGGCTTGGAGCAGGACGTGCAGGGTGCCCTCGAGCGCACGGCCGGCTTCATCGAGGATGTCTGTCGCGCCCACGGCGTCAACGAGGGAGTCGAGATGGCGGTCGCGCTGTCCGACGGGCGGGCCGTGCACGCGGTGCGCTACGCGACAGAGGGCGCTGCTCCGACGATGTACCACTCCAAGCGCGTTGCCGCGTTGCGGCAGCTCGTCCCTAGTGAGCACGCCGATCACCTCGGCGTCTTCTCCGAGGATGCCCGCGCGATCGTCTCCGAGCCGCTCACCGAGCTCTCGGAGGTGTGGGAGGAGGTGGAGCCGTCGCGCTACCTCGTGCTCGAGGCAGGCGAGATCCGCAGCGCGCGCTTCGCGCCGGCGGTGGCGACACCGAGCTAGTTCGCATGGCGGCTACGATGATTCGTCGGCCGCGCGATGTCGCTTGATCAAGCCTGTGAGCATGGCACCAACGCGGTCCGCCAAGCGGCGGATAGCGCGGATGTCGTGACCCGAGGCCAGCCCAAGACGCTCGATCATCTCGAGAGCTGCGTCGCACTCACCGCACTCACCGCGAGCGATGACAAAGCGAGCAGACTTGTCTCGCGAGCTCCACCGGTTCGCGCCTTCGGTGATGTTGCGCATGGTTGCGGAGGCGGCGCGTCGGACCTGGTCCTTCAGGTTCGAATGGCCACGGGGGAACGCTGTGGTGAGGCGCTCGACACCAATCGTCAGTTCCATGGCCGCATGAAAGGCGTCGAGTCGCTGATGGGCGAAGCCGGTCGTGGTCGGGTGGGACATGTGAGTACCTCTAGGATCGGAGGGCGCCTGTCGCCCTCACCCTTGAGGGGGGGCGGCAGGCGGCCGTCGATCTACTGGAGGTTGTCGCAGTGCGGCCAGCGACCGGCTTGGTCGGCAGCGACGGCCGCACCTCAAGCCGTCACGAGAACGCGCTCGAGTCCGCGCTCGCATTCGTGATGGGCAGATCCCCCCCTCCGGGGGACCATCCGTCTGCAGGCGGCGTGACCTACAGGTCCTTGGTGCTCGAGATGACCGTCGACGCGTGCGTCGCGACCTTGCCCTTGGCGGCCTGCGTCTCGATCACCAGATGCACCCACACCTTGCGTGAGCCCGACGCACCGACGACCTTCACTTCGAAGCCATCCGGCGTCCAGAGCTTCGGATCGTCCACCGTGAAGATGGCGCGGCGCGGATGGGAGTCGGCTCTCGTTCGCGCGAGCTGCGTGTTCGCGTAGACGAGCTTGCCGCGTTCGACCATGTCCATGTCCAGGTCGATCACGAAGTCCGCCTCCGGCGTGGCGTTCATCGTGCCCGAGGCGTCCATCGCGAAGAAGGCTTCGTTCACCGACTTGCCCGCGTCCCAGGCGTACTCGTAGCCGAAGCGCTCGTACAGGTCACGAATGACGCTAGCGCGCTCCGTCGGATCGCTGATGTTGGCGATCTGCCCGTGGCTCGGATACGCGATGCTGCGCCAGAAGATGAGGTCGCGAGCCGGCTTGCGACTCTGCTCCTCCAGGATGTAGCGCTTGGTTTCGGCGATGTAGATGCACACGAAGCGGTACGTGTCGATGTAACGCAGCTTGCCCGTGGCGGGATCCGCGACGCACGGCGCCGGGTCCGACTCGCGCACGAAGAGCAGCGTGTTGCCCGTGCGCGGATCGCCCGGGTCGTCGGGGCCCAGCCCGCGGACCTCGTCGAACATGGGCAACCGCATCGTGGCGATCGGCGGCGTCGGGTCATAGAGGTCGAGGGCGTCGAAGTAGCCGAGCCCCGTCTCATCGCCCTGGAACAGCTTGCGGCTCGAGCTGACGACCTCGCGCACCTCGTAAGCGATCCGCTGTCCGCGCTCCGTGACGTGGCGGATGCCGCCCAGATAGCGCTCGGTCTCGTGGGCCGTGGAGAGCGTGCGCTCGATCACGAGCGTCAACAGCGCGAGGATGGCGACCGCGATCATCACCTCGAGAGCGCTGTAGCCGGCCGCACGCATGCGGCGGGCGGCATGACGATGGGGCTCAGCGCTTGACATAGATCTTCTCCATGTGCTGCACGAAGTGCAGCGACTCGGACGCGCGGTAGCCCTCGATGCGGATGACGTACGAACCCTCGGGGAACGAGGTGGACGGCGTCGGCCACGACCACGACTCGTCGGCTCCGAGGTTCATGTCCGTCAGGACCTTCGCCGGATCGGGGCCGACACCCTCGATCCAGGGCAGCACGCCCGGCTCCGCGCGGCTGTCGTCCAGCATGTGCTTCCAGCTGTCGCCGTTGTCGACCGAGTACATGAGGACGTAGCGCAGATCGCTCTCGTCCTCCGTGAAGCCATTGGGATAGGACGTCGTGTACGGCATCCCGTCCCAGCGCGACCAGTCGGTCGTCCACTGCACCTCGATGGTGCTCGGATCCAGCAGCTCGGAGACGATCGTCGGGCTCTCGATCTGCAGTCGGGGCAGCTGGCGGATGCGGTTCGCGCCACCCGGCGTGCCGGCTGCGAAGTAGCTGTGGAGCAGGGAGAGCAGGCTGTAGCGCGCGATGAACGCCGAGCCCGACTCCGTCGTGCGGTCGATACCGTTCACCACGATGAAGCCGCCGCGCGGATCGGCGCCCGGCTCCTGGAGTCGGACGAGCCCACTACCCGTCTGGCCGTTGGTGTGGTCGTAGAAGGTCGTCACCATCTGCGCGAGATAGCGCGGGTACGCGTCGGTGTACGAGAACTCGTCGCCCACCCCGCCGGACCCGCTCGCGGCCAGCCCGAAGGGACGGCTGATCAGGGCGCGCGTCGGCAGCGGGAAGTTGTAGTTCAGCGCCAGCTCGACGCCGTCCTGGACGAGGCCGCCCGTTCCACCCCCTACACTCTGGTGGTGGAACGTGTTGGACGACGTCCCGACGTTGAACATCGAGGTGCAGCCCTCTCGCTGCGTGCGGTTGTACGCGTTGCGTAGCGTCGTGCCGCGCGGCTGCTGGGCGCCCGCCAGGTCGCCCCGGCGCACGAGGCGGTACTCGCCGGAGGTCGTTCCCGTGTCGGCGCGCAGGTTGCCCCACGGCACCCACTGCGTCGTGTAGGCCGAGTCCTGGAACAGCTCGCCGAGCCACGGCTTGGACCACCAGTAGCCGCCCGTGCGAATGCCTGCGGCGGCGCCGTCGTTGCTACGGACGTACTTGATGCTGCCCTTGATGGCGTCCGTGCCGCCGCCGTCGGTCAGCGTGTTCTCGAACACGTCGCCGTTCAGGCCGAAGGGCTTGCCGTCCATCGGGATGCTGTTCGCGAACCCGTTGGCGGAGTCGTAGCCGACGTCGCCGCCGACCGAGAGGTAGTAGTACGACCAACCGGTGAGGGTCGTGTAGACCGCCTCGGTCTGGGACACGGCCGTGCGCAGCCACGAGAAGAGACGCGGCAAGTCGTGTCCGCCCGCACGGCCGAGCCAGCGGTCTCGCAGCCGTGCTCCGTCGAACGCGAGCCAGCGGCCGCGCTCGTCGCTGGCGCCGTCCGTGAAGTTGTCGAAGTACCAGTTGTAGCCGTGGGGGGCCGTCGTGCCCTGGCGATCGGTGTCGGCGTAGGGCGAGTGCCGCGGGTCGCCGAGGAACTGGTAGCGCTCGCTGAACGGCACGTCCTCGGGGTCGTCGACGAACCAGGCGTACGTCCGCGAGACGTTCTGGGGCTTGCGACGGGTCGGCCACATCACGCCGGTCGTCAGATCCGTGCCGATGCGCGTCTCGACCGCGATCGTCCTGTCCGCGGCATCGCCGTCGCCTGCGCCGGGCGTCGTCTCGAACGTGCGCCGCACCTGGGCCAGCGGGAGTTCGATGATCCAGCGGGCCGTGTTCTTCGGCACGCCGCTGTTGGTCGTGAAGAGATCACGCGCAAAGCGGTCCGCGTCCGTCGCTGCGGCCGGCGTCGGGCACGGCACGTAGTCCAGGTCGTAGAGACGGTATGCGTCCGGCAGACCCTTCTGGCTGTTCGTCGCGTTGTTCACGTACGGCGTGCTCAGCGGCGTGCCGTGCAGCGTGAGCACCGTGCGGTTCGAGGCGGACTCGTGGCGGATGTCGTACCACATCTCGCCGCGTGCATAGCCGCCGTCGCGAACGCCGTTCCCGTTGCTGTCCGTGAAGGGCTCGGCGGGCGTGTACTTCTTGTCGTTGTCGATGTCGACGAAGGGCTCGCCGTACGCCTTGATGTAGGCCGCGCGGCTGGTGCCATCCGCGTCGTCCACCAGCGGATCCCAGGGGCGCCACGGCGAGACGGGCGAAGTCGGCGCCGTCCACGCACCGTCCGTGTCCGCGTCCCAGTAGGGCTCGGCCGCGTCCCAGCGTCCGTCGCCGTCGGTGTCCGTGAAGCTCTCGGCAGGCCGCGCGGCGTCGAACACACCGTTGCTGTTGAGATCGACGAGCGCCTCGGCCACACCGCTGTACTTGCCGTCGCCGTCGACCTCCTGCCAGACGTCGTTGCCGTTGCGGATGCCGTCGCCGTTGAGATCCAGCAGGACCTCTGCCGCCTGGCGGATGTTGTCGCCATTCGTGTCGGCGAAGCGCTCGGGGTACACGGTCGCCGGCTGCCAGTCGACGTAGTCGTCGGGGTTGCCGTCGCCGTCACCGTCGATGCCCCCGGGCAGACGCTGGATGCGAATCGACGGATCGAGCACCGCGTTCGGGTTGGCGGCGAAGTTGCCGCCGGGGATCACGATCGAGAGCGGCATCTCGTCGTCCCACCGACCGTTGCCGTTCCAGTCCTCGAACGTCTCGCCGCCGTCGAACATGCCGTTCTTGTTGACGTCGACGAAGGGCTCGCGCTGGGTCATCAGCGCTTCGTTGTTCGTGAACTCGGTCTTGTAGGCGTAAACGCGGAAGCGAGGTGTGTCGGAGGCCGCGTCGTCGCCGGGCACGCGGCGCGGCGCGAGGCGCTCAGGATGCGTGACCACGCGCCAGCCGGGCTTGAGCTCCGGGTCCTTGGCGGCGTCGCTCACGTTGCGAGCCGGCGGCAGCGGCATGAGCTCGCCGTGCAGGTTGATGAGGATTGCGTTGTGGTAGCGGTCCGGCTCCGCGATCATGCGGTCGAGCAGGAGTCGCCACGTCGGTGTGTCGTCCGTCTCGGTGCCGGCGGCAACGCGCGCGTTCGCCTTGGCCACCGCCTCGGGATAGCGCATGCAGTGGTTGTGCATGTCCGCCATCGCGAACGGGACGGGATTGCCCACGTCCCAGGTGTCGTCGCCGTCGAGGTCCGTGTACGGCTCGCCGGGATCGCGTCGGCCGTTGCCGTTCGTGTCGGTGTACGGCTCCTGCGGAGCGATGACGTTCTGGAACTGCGGCAGCCACTCGCCGTCCACGTTCACGCGGGACTGCATGCGTCGCGCGACGTAGTAGCGCTGCGCGCTCTCGCCGGCGGGCATCCGGCCGGGGTAGACGTACGTCCAGGGCGTGTTGGCGAGACTGTCACGCTCTTCGTTGACGTAGGGCGCGTACTCCTCGTCGCGTCCGTACCCCAGCTTGGTGATCCAGTGCGTGCGCAGCTTCAGACCCGGGTTGCGGCTCTCCAGATCCGCGAGGGTGGCCTCGATGAACGGCTGGATCGCGTCCATGTACACCCACCAACCCGGTGCGTTTGCCAGCGCCAGCAGGTAGACGTCGTAGACCTGGGTCGTGGGGAAGGACTCGCCGATCGTGCGGATGACGGAAGAGACCTCGGCCATCTCCTCGCCGGGGAAGATGTCGCCGTCGCGCATGCGATACATGCGGACGGTACAGATGCGCAGGTCGCGCGTCATCACGCCGGGGAAGCGCCGCACCGTGATACGCCGATGCCAGCGCCATCCGTGGTGATCACGGACGTTGCCGGACACGGGGTGGTCCGGCGGCAGGACGGCCCCCGGGTCGTTCGGGTCGGGCGTGATGGTCAGCGACGGGCTGACGCTCAGGCCGTCGTCGAAGCCGTCCAGGTCGGCCGCGACCTCGCCTTCGCCGCCCTCCACGAAGGCGCGCAGCTCGGACAGGATCGACAGCGCACGCTGGCGGGCGTGCACCTTGTCCCGCACCCAGTCCGCCTGCTGCGTGCCGCGCGTGACATAGGCCACGGCGGCCATGGAGGCGAGGGCCACGAGCACCCCGGCGATGATCACTTCGATCAAGCTGAAGCCGCGTGCGGTGCGGGGCCGCAGTACGGCCGGGGCAGCGGCATGTCCGTGCGTGCGCTTGGCTCGCTTCATCGCTGACTCCCGATGGCCTGGGCCCTATCTCGAATCCCGTTCGAATCGCGTGGCCGCCGTCGGGCGACCCCGGGCACACCACGCCCAAGGCGGCGTGGAGCACCACGTAGCTATCGACCCCGCAGCGCGCGAAAGATGAGGGCAATCAGGGAATCCGCGACGAGCCCGTCACGACGTCAAGGTGCTTTCCGACAGACGGTTACGCCCGTCCAGGTTGGACGGTCGAGGATTGGCAGGGCGTCGGGAGAGCGTGTCGATTACAGCTTCTGGAGCGCCTGCTTGAGCTTCCGCGCGCTCCTCTGCAGGCTCTGGTACGTGCCGAACGTGTCACCGGACGTGTGCTTGGTGCCGGCCTTGTCGGCCAGCGTACGTGCGTCCTGGAGATCCTGGAGCGCCCCGGGCACGTCGTTCGTGTCCGTCGCGCTCGTCTCGTCGATCATGCGACCGACCATGTCGATCATCTGATTGAAGAGCTGCGGATCACCGGCGACGAGATCCGGGTTGTAGAGCTCGACGAAGATGTCGCCCAGCTCGGCACCCTTCTCGACGGCTTCCTTCAGCTTCTTCATCGCGCCGACGACCTTCTGGATGGCTCGCTCGCGGTCCGGCGGCACGCGCGTGAGGAGGTTGCGCGCCTCCTTCAGCTTGAAGATCGCGCCCTCGATGCGCCTCTTCGACGGTGTCGTCGGGTTCTGCATCAGCCAGTCGTCGATGGCGTCGATGGCGTCGTCCGTGGCGAAGTTCTCGCCCCCAGCCTTGTCCGCGTCGATGTCGGGCACGTCCAGCGGATCGATCGGCGTGCTGATCGTGACGCCCTCGTCCGCGCGGCCGTCTTCCATCTTGGGCGCGGGGATGTAGCGCGACTTGGTGTAGCGGTACTGGCCCATCTTCACCTGCAGCATCCCGATCGTCTCGGGATCGTGCTCGATCTCGCAGTAGTCGCCGCCGGAGCCGCGGATGTCGCTCGTACCGGTGCAGATGATCGTGCCGCGGATGTAGGCGGGCGCCCGGGCTGTCAGGTTGCCGTCCACGTAGAGCACGCCGTTGAAGAAGGAGTTCGAGCCGCTCTCGATCGTCACGTTGCCCTGCACCACGACCAGCGCCGTGCCGCGGAGGGGGCGCTGTTCGTCGAACACGACGTCACCGGTGATGACGACGAGCGAGAAGTCGGAGAGCTGCGCGGGTACGCCCTCGACGGGATCCGTCGTGCTGATGTCGGCCATCGAGCGGAGCATCGTCCAGCCGACGCCGAACACGTCCTCGACGTAGTCCTTGTAGCCGGGCACCGCCGTGCGCGAACCGGGGACCTCGCCGCTGCCCGTGTTCGGGCTGCCGGTCTCGGGCGGGAATGCGATGGCGGTGGTCTTTGCGCGCACGCGGCCGCGGGCGCCGATGGTCACATCCTGGCCCTCACGCGAGCAGATCGCGGAGGAGGCCGGCGGCACGATGTTGAGGCGGCGCACCTCGGTCGCCATCTTCTCGCTGCCGATCTGGACGTTCGGGCCGACGCCGAGCGGGAGCGAGGCGTTGGGACGGCGGAAGATGCGCGCGGTGCTCTCGAGGAGCCAGACGGTGCCCACACCGGGCAGGCCGCGCTCACTGGTCACATCGCGCGTGCCCTTGCCGGGCGAACGCCGGCCGTCGCCGTCGTCGTCGCTGAAGGGCTCGCCGGCGTCGAAGATGCCGTTGCCGTTGGCGTCCGTGAAGGCCTCGGCGGGCGTGCCGCGGACCACCTCGTAGCGGGCCCACAGGCCGGGTGACATCTCGAACGTGCGCACGAGGCCCTTCGACGGGTCCTCGGTCTCGTTGATCTCCGGGTCGGCGTCGAGGTCGAGCTGGGGCGTGAAGGCGCTGACGGGCTGCGTGGGCTGGCGGCGCAGCCAGGCATAGGCGTCGGTGATGCCGGCCTCGGCGATGGAGTGGGCCTGGCCGCCGGCGGCGTACTCGGTCTGGCTGATGCCATCGAGGGCGGCGAACTCGTCGGTTCCCGCCACGATGATGCCCGCGATGAGCATCAGGCTCATCACGGCCCAGATCACGATCATGCCCCGCTCCTGGCGGGGGCGGCGCGGCGAGGACGAACCCGTCCCCGGGCCGGCAGCATGGATGTTGGACGTGGTCACGGCAGGCGCCTCCGGGCGTCCTATCGACACGTCCCTGTTCACAAGTCACTTGCAACCTAGCCCACGTACACCACTGCGGCCACTCGCGCAGGGACTTGGGTCCCGTCGTTTGTGCGGTGAGTTGTGAAGATCGAGGTTGCCGCAGACCCGTTCGTGCGCTGCTAGCCTCCCGGCATGCACGGGGACGCCGCGTACATCTGCGACGCCTGCGGTGAGGAGATCGTGATCCCGATCGACCTCTCGCAGGGAGCTCATCAGGAGTACGTGGAGGACTGTCCCGTGTGCTGCCGGCCGAACCGCATCACCCTCGAGGTCGACGAGCTAGGGGGTGCGCGGGCTTGGGCGGTCGGGGACGGCTAGCCTCCGCACCCTGCAGGCGGCTCGTTGCACCAGGGCAGGGGGCAGGGGCCGTGGCAGCCGGCCGTGAGGAAGCACCAGCCCACCCAGATGGGTGCCGCCACGACGTCGACGGCCAAGGCCAGCGGCGTGGGCAACACGCCCACGCGCGCGAGGCCCGAGGCCCAGTCCACGCGGCGCGGCAGCTCGACAGCGACGTCATAGCCCTGGCCGTGCACCCAGACGTTGTGGGAGAGCTCGCCGTTCTTGGACAGGCTCCACTGGAAGTAGACGCTCACGTCGTCGTCGCCGCGGGGCAGCACGCTGTTGCTCAGCTTGCGGGCCGAGGGCGGCAGCCGGCCGTCATGCACACGGACGAACGACGCCTTCGTGTCGGGGAAGGACACGCCACGCTCCAGCGGGGCACGCAGGTACCACGTGCGGCCGAAGTCGTAGCGCACGGCGAGGTGCAGCACGTCGTCATCCGTGATGGACGCACCCCGCAGCCCTACGGGATTCTCGCTGACGAAGTTCCACAGCTGGTTCGTCGCGCAGCATCCGGCGCCGAGGAAGAGCAGGGGGAGCAGCGCGCCGAGTCCGAGTAGGCGGATCGTCATCGCAGGACCTCCACCTGGGGCCGGCGAGACATGCGCAAGCTGCGTACCCAGTCTACGAATGCCGCCCGAGGCGCGTTTGCGGCGGTTCAGGCGGGGCGCCGCAGCAGGCACTGCGGTCCGTACGTGTCGCGGTAGTGCGCCACGCGCTCCTGCAGGAAGGCTGGCGCCTCCTCGTCGGCTGTGAGGCGGAAGCCGATGCGGCCGTAGAAACGGATCAGGTGCGGCCCGCAGATCACCCAGCACGGCTCCGGCCGCATGCGCTCGGCCAGCATGGTGATCATGCGCGTGCCGAGGCCCCTTTCACGGTGGGCCTCGTCGAGGAACATGCCCCGCAGGATCTGCACGCCCTGCTCGTGGGCGATGCGCACGACGCCGACGATGGCGCCGTCGTCGGTGACGGCGACGAGCGGATCATCCTCCGGGTGGATCGTGCCGGTGTACTCGTTGCGGCGGTAGCACGCATGCGCCGCGTCGAGCTCATCGGATCGGAGCGGGCGTACCTCGGGCATCACCACCAGCCCTCGACCATTGCCTCGTACTGCAGCCGGATACCCGGCAGGTCACGCAGACCCTCGAGCACGTCCAGCACGACGTATGCGGGCATGTCGGCGAAGCGCGTGAAGAGCGGCTCCACGATGACGTCCAGCGGCACGCTGTCGAGCCAGCTCAGATCCTCGCGCAGGAGGGCACGTACGTGCCGCAGGCGGTCCGCGAGGAGCCGCCTCGCCGCGGTCGTGCGCCAGGCCGAGATGGACGGCAGGTCGGCGACGTAGCGGTCGGGCGGCGGCCCGATGCTCTCACCGTCGTCCTTGATCTCGTGCTCGTCGCCGACGTAGTGCGAGAAGCGCGAGACCTTGATCGTCTGCTGGTCGTCCTCCGGCGGCAGCTTCCCGCGCCGCAGCTTCACGTAGGTCCGCGGCTCCTCCTTGTCGCTCGGACGAGGCCCTTCCCACTCTCCGTACTCCATGAGATCGAGCGGCAGCAGGCGCCCGGACGGCATGCGCCGCAGCTCCACGTGAGTCAGACGCACCTCGCCCCACTGCGCCATGAAGAGCAACCAGCTCAGCGAGGCGGTTGTGGCCTCCTCGTGGACGGCGATCTCCAGCGTCAGGTCGAGCGACCCGCCGCGCGCGCCCTCGAGCCGCGGCCGGGCGAACGCCTTGAGCGCGTCGAAGAGTCGCTCGAGATCCTCCGCATTCGGGCCTGTGCGCGTCCCATGGAGGCGGACGGGCGCAGGCAAGAGGGATACCTGACGGTCCGCGCTCGGCCCATGCGTCAGCGTGACGGCACCATCCCGGTGGATGTGGGCCAGCACCCGGCCTGCGGTCGGGCCGGCAGGGCGCTCCCACGCCGCTCTTCGTGTCCGGAGCAGGTCGGTACCCGCGACCACCAGGGCCAAGACGCCGATCAGCAGCAGAGGCAGAGCCGTGCGCACGAGCGCACGGTAGCAGGAGCCCCGAATGTGAGCGCCCGGCTGGGGAGGAACGCTTCGGACTCCGATCCCCGCGTCCGCATGTCGAGACGGGCGGTGATGGACGGGACCGAAGACAGGGCCGGGATCCGGGTGCTGATCGTCGACGACACGGCGGTCGATCGTCGGATCGCCGGGGGGTGTGTGGAGGAGCTGGGGGCGGAGGCCGTCTACGCCGAGAACGGGCGCGAGGCGCTGCGGATCCTCGAGGCGGGCGACGTGGACGTCGTGCTCACCGACATGCAGATGCCGGAGCTCGACGGGCTCAAGCTGACCGAGGCCGTGTGCGAGGAGCACCCGACGGTGCCGGTCGTGATCATGACGGCGCACGGCAGCGAAGAGGTCGCCGTGTCCGCGCTGCGCGCCGGCGCGTCCAACTACGTGCCCAAGCAGAACATGCGCCGCGACCTGGGCGAGGCCCTGCGCGCGGTGCTGACCTCCGTGCGCGCAGCCAAACAGCGCGCCCAGCTGCGTCCCTTGCTGCTCGAGAGCGAGGCCCAGTTCGTGCTCGACTACGACCCCGCCGCGGGGGAGGCGCTGCTCGGGCATCTCACGAGCGAGCTCGCCGGGCTCGGCATGTTCGACGAGACCGAGATCATGCAGGTGCGCACGTCCCTCACCGAAGCGCTGCGCAACGCCATCGACCACGGCAACCTCGAGCTCGACTCGTCGATGCGCGAGACGTCCGACCAGGAGTACCGGGAGCTCGGCGCGGAGCGCGCCCATCAGGAGCCCTGGTGCGACAGACGGGTCTACATCACCTCACGCGTGTCGCCGTCCGAGGTCGTGTACGTGATCCGGGATGAGGGCGAGGGCTTCGACGTCTCGCAGTTGCCGGATCCGCGTGATCCCGAGAACCTCGTCCGCGCGAGCGGACGCGGCGTCCTCATGATGCGCATGTTCATGGACGAGGTGGCCTTCAACGCCGCAGGCAACGAGGTCACGATGGTGCTGCGCTCCGAAGCCGCCTAGCGCGGCGGACGCGGTACCTGCACGTCGCTGCGCTCGCCGCGGAGCCGCCAGCCGCGCCCGGTCGCGAACGCCAGCCACAGCATGAGCCCCGCTGCGACGATCTCGAGGCCGAAGACGCCCAAGAAGACGGGCGCCGTACCGAAGGCCTGGTGCAGCAGCGTCGCGCCCGTCATGCCGACGAGCGCGCGGATGCCCACCAGCGAGATGTGCGCGTTCAGGTAGGGCACGGGATCGCGACCGCGCGCCATGGTGATCGGGCCGAGGTTCCACGTGACGTTCACGGCCGACATCGCGAGGCCGAAGATGGCGAAGCCCAGGAACAGACCGGCCTCGTTCGGCAGGAGCCAGAGCGTCAGGGGAAACAGCCCGAGCGTGAAGAAGCCCATCGCGCCGAGCTTGAGGATGCCGAGCCGATCGCCCAGACGCCCGACGAAGGGGCTGGCGAACACCATCACGCTCCAGAAGATCGCACCACGGGCGATGCCGACGTCGGTGTAGGAGACGTCGAGCTCGTCCACGAGGTAGAGCGGCAGCACGGGCTGCAGCGCGAGGAAGCCCAGCCCGTAGACCATGAAGCAGCCCTCGAACGCGAGGAACGTGCGGTCGCGCCGCAGCGCCTGCCACGCCGAGGCGTGGTGCTCGAGATCGTCCGGCGGCGTCATCGCACGGCGTCGCCGGAGCCGGCTCCACTGCCGGTAGCCGTACGTCCCCGCCAGCGCCGCGAACGCGTAGGCCCAGGGCCACGCCGTGGGGTCGTGATCGAGCCACAGGCCTGCAGGGAAGCTCACGCCGATGATGAAGAGGCTCTGCACCGCGGCGGCACGGCCGAAGCGCCGGCCCCGGCGGACCTCGCCGTAGTTGCGGGCGACGATCTCGTTCTGGATCGGCACGAGCAGCATCTGCGCGATGAGCACGCTCACCAGCAGCGTCACCAATGCCCATGCCGGCCAGCCGCCGCCCGTGAGCAGCGGCAGCAGCAGCAGGGCGTGCAGTCCGATGCCGAGCGTGCGGAAGGGCCGCCTCGCCAGCGGACCCGCGCTCGTGGCCGGGTTCCACACCACGGTCATCAGCTGCAGGCTCGCCGGCACGCCGAGCAGCAGCAGGATTTCCCAGCGCGAGGCGTCGAGCTGCTTGCGCAGGACGTACTCGTTGAGGATCAGGATGCCGCCCAGGGCACCCTGGCCGGCGACGGCCCGCAGGTGGAAGAACGCGGTGTAGCGCTCGAACATGAACGCCTTTCGCGCGTGACGCTACGTGTTGAGGATGTGGATCGCCTTCTTGTGGACGGCCTCCGCGGCCTCCATGAGGGACTCGGGCCACGTCGGGTGCGCGTGCACCGTCAGCGCGATGTCCTCGGTGGTCGCGCCCATCTCGATGGCGAGCGCGGCCTCGGCGATGAGGTCGCTGGCCTGGTAGCCGACGGCCGACACGCCGAGCACCTCGTCCGTCTTCGCGTCGGAGATCATCTTCACCATGCCGTCGGTCGCGTTGACCGAGAGCGCGCGGCCGAGCGCGGTGAACGGGAACTTGCCGACCGTCACGTCGAGTCCCTGCTCCTTCGCCTCGTGCTCCTGGATGCCGACCGTCGCGACCTCCGGGTGCGTGAACGTCGCGGCCGGCATGGCGCGCACGTCGTACACGCTGCTCGTGTCGCCGGCGGCGTGCTCGGCGGCCACGATGCCCTCCTTCGACGCCTTGTGGGCGAGCCACGGCAGGCCCGCGACGTCGCCGATGGCGTAGATGTGGGCGAGGTTCGTCTGGCGCGAGGCGTTGACCTCGAAGTGGCCGGTGTCGTCGACCTTCAGGCCGATCTTGTCGGCGCCGACGCGATCCGAGTTCGGCTTGAAGCCGATGGCGCAGAGCACGACCTCGGACTCGATCTCGAGCTCCTTGCCCTTCTTGTCTTTGGCCGTGACGATCTGCTGGCCCTTGGCCTTCTTGATGCCCGTGGCGCTCGTGCTCTTGTGGATCTTGCCCTTGAGCTTCTTGATCGAGCGCTCGACGACCTTGACCAGTTCCGGATCGGTGCCGGGCAACAGGGAGTCGGTCAGCTCGATCACCGTGAGCTTCGAGCCCATGCGCTGGAACACCGTGCCGAGCTCGAGGCCGATGACGCCGCCGCCGATCACGGTGAACGTCTCCGGCACCCAGTCGATGTCGAGCGCCTCGCGGTAGGTCATGACGTTGCCGCCGATCGGGAGGAACGGCAGCGTGGCCGCGCGCGCGCCCGTGGCGACGATGCACTTGTCGAACTCGACCGTCTTCGTGTCGCCGTCCGACGTCACGGTCAGCGAGTTCTTGTCCGCGAACTCGGCGTGACCGTGGATCGTCGTGACGCCGTTCTTGCTCAGCAGGAAGCCGACGCCGGTGGTGAGACGGTTGACGATGCCGGACTTCCACTCCTGGAGCTTCTTGCCGTCGACCTCGACGTCGCCCACGGTCAGGCCCATCGTGTCGGCGTGGCGGATCTTGTCCACCAGGCCCGAGGCGTAGATGAGGCTCTTGGACGGGATGCAGCCCACGTTGAGGCAGACCCCGCCGATCTTGTCCTCCTCGATCACGGCCGTCTTGAGACCGAGCTGGCCGGCGCGGATCGCGGCGACGTAGCCGCCGGGGCCGGAGCCGATCACCACGAGGTCGAAGCGTTCGTTCGCCATGGTCACACCATCTCTTCGTTAGCGAGGCGGTCGGCCTGGTCATCCAGGAGCACCGGCTTCTCCGCCCACACGTCCGTGAACAGGGTCTCGACCGGCACCGGACCGGCCTCTTCGACGCGATGGATCGCCTCGGTGATCGTCTTGCCCGCGTCGGCCAGGTAGTCGTCCTGGCGCTCCTCGCTCCAGTCGCCGCGGTTCACGAGCCACGTACGGTGCCGCTCGAGCGGGTCGCGCTTCTCCCACGTCTTGGCGATCGACTCGTCGCGGTACTTCGTGGGATCGTCCGAGCTGGAGTGTCCGCCGAGGCGGAACGTGAGCATCTCGATGAACGTCGGCCCCTCGCCGCGTCGAGCGCGGTCGGCGGCGAGCTTCGTGGCGTGGTAGCAGGCCAGGACGTCGTTGCCGTCGACGCGCAGGCCCGGCATGCCGTACGCCTCGGCCTTGATCGCGAACGTCTCGCTCGCGGTCTGGGCGGCGGCGGGAACCGAGATGGCCCACTGGTTGTTCTGGCAGACGAAGACGATGGGCGACTTCCAGACGCCGGCGAAGTTCATGCCCGCGTGGAAGTCATTGCTCGACGTCGCGCCGTCGCCCATCCAGCCGCCCACGATGCGGTGCGTCTCGCCCTTGACCTGCACGGCGCGCGCGGCGCCGGCAGCATGGCTGATCTGCGTGCCGATGGGGCTCGACAGCGAGACGTAGCGGGTGGGGCCGTCGGAGTAGTGACACGGCATCTGGCGGCCGAGCGTCACGTCCGCGCCGTTGCCGAAGCACTGCGCGATGTAGTGCTCGAGCTGCATGCCGCGCCACAGCGCGATGGCGCCCTCACGTAGCGCGGGGAAGAGCCAGTCCTGCTCCTCGAAGGCGGCGCCCGAGCCGAGCACCGCGCCCTCCTGGCCCTTGGCGGTGCCGTAGAAGCCGATGCGGCCCTGGCGCTGGAGGTTCAGCATGCGCTGATCCAGCGCGCGCTGGAACAGCATCGCCTCGAGCAGGCGCACGGCGAGCCCGTCCGGCAGCTCCGGGACGGGCGCGACCTCCGCGCCCGTCTCGTCGACGAGCTGGAACAGGCCCAGGGGCCCGATCTCGTACGGGTCCGGCGTCGTCTGTGCGGTCTTCTTCTTGGCGCCCACGACGTGGCCTAGCCCTCGACCAGCATGAGGCCGGGGTTCTCGAGGAGGCGGATCAGCTCGTTCATGAAGCGGGCGGCGGCCGCGCCGTCCACGATGCGGTGGTCCAGCGTGATCGTCATGTTCGCCATGGAGCGGATCACGATCTCGTCGTCCACCACCATCGGACGCTTGGCGATCTTGTACACGCCGAGGATGCCGACCTCGGGGTAGTTGAGGATCGGCGTCGCCATGATGCCGCCGATCGACCCGGCGCTCGTGATCGTGAATGTGCCGCCCTGGAGATCCTCCAGCGCGATCTTCTTGTCGCGCGCCGCCGTAGTCAGGCGCTGGATCTCCTGCGCGATCTGTAGGATCGAGAGCTGGTCGACGTTCTTGACGACCACGACGGTCAGGCCGTCCTCAGTGTCCGTCGCGAGGCCGATGTTGATCTCGCCGCGGATGACGTAGCTGTTGTCGGTGTCGTCGACGACGGCGTTGATCTCCGGGAACTTGCGGAAGCACATCGTCAGCGCCTTCATGATGAAGGGCAGGTACGTGAGCTTGATGCCGTACTCGGCGGCCGAAGGCTTGGCCTCCTTGCGGAGCGCGACGAGGTTCGTCATGTCGCACTCTTCCGCGAACGTGAAGTGCGGCGACATCTGCTTCGAGCGCACCATCTGCTCGGCGATCTTGCCGCGCAGGCCGCGCAGCGGGACCTTCTGGTCCTCGCGCGCGACGGTCGGCGCCGCGACGGGCAGCACCTTGTGCGGCGTCACCGGCGCAGCGGCCGGAGCCGAGGCCGCGGCGGGCGCGGGCGCGCCACTGGCGGCGAAGGACTCGACGTCCTGCTTGGTGACGCGGCCCTTGTCGCCGCTGGCGGGCACGGCGTTGATGTCCACGCCCAGCGTGCGAGCGAGCTTGCGCGTGGCCGGCGCGGCCAAGGTCTTCTCGCGCAGCACGGCGGCGGGCGCCGCCGGTGCGGGAGCAGGTGCCGCAGCAGGAGCGGCAGCAGGGGCAGGCGT
>JASJDY010000130.1 GCA_030065025.1 Planctomycetota bacterium | reverse complement strand
GTGAGACCTTCGTGCACCGCAGCGGGTCGGGCAC
Source organism: Planctomycetota bacterium (assembly GCA_030065025.1). GTDB lineage: Bacteria > Planctomycetota > PLA2 > PLA2 > JAEUHO01 > JAHEIK01. The sequence goes on along the minus strand of JASJDY010000130.1, from coordinate 14,757 downwards.
GTTCACCTCGCCCGTCGTGGTCGCTGGGACCCTACAGGAGCACCATCGCCGCCAGCACCAACAGGATCGCCGTGATGCCGAGGATGATCTTCGTGACCGGCAACTCCTCGCGCAGGCCGCCCTCGGCGTCGAACTCGCGCGCGAGGAACTCGTCGTACTCGTCGTCCTCGAGATGCGTGGAGGGCAGATCGTCGGCGTCGTCGCGACGGCTCATGCGGTCTTGTCGCCCAGCGTCGCCGACAGCGCCTTCGCCGGGATGAAGCGGTGCCACACAGGGCGCTCGCGCAGCGAACGTGGGTCGAGTCCGCCCGGCCAACGCGGCACGACGGGCTCGCGCCGTAGACGCATGCCGATGGCCTCGAGCGTGTGGTCGGCCTTGCGCGCGTTGCACGACACGCACGCCGTCACGCAGTTGAGCCACGACGTCTCGCCGCCGCGCGAGCGCGGCTGGACGTGGTCGATCGTCAGCCGGCCATTGCCCGGCGAGCGACCGCAGTACATGCACTCGTGGCTGTCGCGCCGGTAGACGTTGCGGCGCGTGAATGCGACGGGCAGGTCCGGACAGCCGTTGTAGGTCGTCAGGACGATCACCTCGGGGACGGGGAAGTCGAAGCCGATGCCGCGCAGACGACCGACGTCGTCCGGGCCACGCTCGATCCACGTCTCCCACTGCGCCACCTCGAAGGTGCCGGGATGGACCGCGCCGGCGACGCCGCGCGCCATGAGCACGACGGCGCGGCGCACGGTCGTCGTGGTGACGGGCATCCACGAGCGATTGAGCACCAGCGTCTTGCGGTCCAGCATCGGAAAGATCGTACCGGTCCCTGCGGCTGCCGAAAGAACCCTGTTACACATCGTGAGCTTCACTGCAGCTTCACGAAAGCTCCGAGGACGGCCGCGCGCGACGCCCAGCGCACGGCGACGGCGAGCTGCATCACGATGAACAGCGCGACGAGGACGAGCACGGCATCTCCCGTCAACGCCTGGCCCAACCAGCCGAGTCCGAGCAGCAGCAGGAACGCCGGCACGCCGATGACGATCGCCGTGCCCCACACCTTGCGGCGTACTGCACGCCAGAGCCCACGCCAGAACGCACCGAGTGCGCTGCGCTTGCTGTAGACGATCAGCTCCGCGCGGGCGAGGTCCGCCGCGACGCGGAACCAGAGGAAGCAGAAGACGAGCACGGCTTCGCGCAGGCGCTCCCCCCACCATGCCGAGCTCCCGGAGGACGCCATGAACTCGTCGGGCGCGACGGCGCCGCCCCACGCTTCGATCACGAGGCGTGCTGCGAGGTAGTAGGCCAGACCGAAGACGATGCCCACGCGCAACATGCGCCCGTACCAGCGCGCACCCTGCGTGAAGAAGTGGCCTACGCGCACGGGATCCTCGCGACTCACCGCAGCACCGATCAGGCCGCCCGAGGCCAGCGCGCCGAACAGCCACGCCACGACCACGATCCAGAAGTGCGTGAGCGTGAGGCTGTCGAAGAGCGACTTGTCGAGACGCTGGATGTCGCTCCAGATGCCGGGCGCGAGACCCGCCCCCCAGCCCTGGCCCGCCGCGATCGGATCCGGCTGCGCTCCTGCGAGCGCCGGCGCGTGCGGGTGGTGGTCGAGGCGCGCGGCAAGGCCCTGCCACAGCGGCACCACCACGGTGAGCCCGAAGAGCAGCTGCACGAACACGATGACGACGATCACGCGCCAGCTGGCGCGCGCGTGCGCCAGCCCCGCGCGCAACGGCCCGGTCGGCTGATCCTGCTTGCGCGGGACGCGTAGGGGTTCGGCCTCGGGTGCGTCCACGGGCGGCAGCTCCGCCAGCGGCGTCTCCATGCCGGGATCGACGGGCTCGGACATCCTCTAGAGCCCTCCGTAGAAGGAGGTGCTCATCTGCACCCAGCCGAGGGCACGGATCGCGAGCTGCCGGGTGGCTCCGGCGTTGGAGTCGGTGGTGCGACCGTCGTTCAGACGATTGCGGTCGAGGCCGTAGGCGTAGTACGGATCCACCTCGGCGGAGACGGCCTTCACCGGACCGCGGAAGCGCAGCTTGACCCAGCGCGCCTGATCGGGCCGCTGCGGCGTGACGCGGCTCAGCGCCTGGCCGAGCACGGGAATCGGCTCGGCCTTCAGGTCGCCCCGCACCACGCTGTTCTCGACCGGCGAGACTGCGTACTCCCGGATCGAGTCGTCGCGCTCCCAGAGGAAGTCGCGTACCTGCCCGTCCTCGAAGCGCACGCGCACGTCGATCGGCATGCGCACGCCGCCGAAGCGCCGCACCACGACGAGCGACTCGAACCCGGTCTCCTCCTTCGACTTGGGGTCGAGCTTGGGGAGCGATTCCGCGGAGATGCTCTCGACGCCGAAGTCGAAGGCCGTGTCGCTTTCGAAGAGCTCCCGCAGCAGCCAGCGGACATCGCCCTTGCCGTCCTTCCTCGCCACCTCGACGACGACATCGTAGAAGTCCCGCGGCTTCGGGTGCGCGAAGCGGAAGCGCTGGCAGTACGTGCGCATGATGCGCACCATCGTGGGCTCGCCGAGGTAGCCCTCGATCGTGCGCATTGCGGCGGCTGCGCGCGGGTACGAGTTGCGCCCGTACGCGCGGCGGTTCATGTACTCCCACGCCCTGCGGCCCGCGATGGGATCCGTGACGAGGGAGCGCGCGACCGACGTGCGGTGCCACTCGCTGGAGGGATTGGGCAGCGGGCGCAGGTGCGTGAGCAGCGGCACCTCGCGCAGGAAGGAGAGAGGCGTGACCTCGCCGTACGAGCCCCAGAGCGAGATGCGCTTGGGTGGGTGCTCGACGCCCACCCAGCCTGCGATGGAGCGGACGAGGCCGAGGTCGCCGAAGGGCACCTTGAGCGCGTCGTCGAACACGGGCTCGACCAACGGCAGCGCCTGGCGGGCGGTCGCGGCGAGACCGCCGAACGCGAACGGCCGCTGTCCGTAGACGGGCAGTCCCGCGTACCACGTGGCCGCGGCGTACCCGTCGTAGGCCTTCATGAGCACCTTCGCCGTCGCGTAGGTGTTCATGCCCTCGTCCATCCACGCGTGGCGGAACTCGTTCGTGCCGACGAGGCCGTAGAAGTGCTGGTGGCCGAACTCGTGCACCAGCACGCCCTCGGGGCTGAGCTGGCGCGCGGCGCGCACGTAGCGCGTGCCGCCCGTGATGAGCGTCGGGTACTCCATGCCGCCCGCGTCGCGACCGCGATGGTCCGGATCGACGACCGTGAGCGTCGGATACGGATACGGCCCGTACCAGAAGCCCATGTAGGCGAGCGCATGGAAGACGGCGGCGCGATGGCGCTCGAGCTGGTCGGCGTGCTCCGGCTGCAGCAGGAAGTAGACGGTCACCTCGGGCAGATCGAGGGACTCGACGGGCACGCCGAGGATCTGCGCGACGCGCCACTGCTCCTTCTTGTGCTCGTCGGTGAGCCAGCTCTTGTCGAACTTGATCTCGTGGAGCTCGAAGTCCTCGCCGCAGACCCACGCGAAGTCGTGCACGTGCTCCGCCTTGTGGCGGTACGTGACCGAGCCGTTCTCGTTGCGCCGGCCCAGGTGCGAGGTACCCGGGTCGTTCATGTCGATGCGCTTGCCCGTGGCGCCGAGCTTGCCCTCGAAGCGGAGAGGCACGGTGAGGTGCACGTCGTAGGTGCCGTAGTCGGCGTAGAACTCGCTGCTGCCGTGGAACTGGTGGCAGTTCCAGCGCCACGACGTCTCGCCGCCGATGATGTCCTCTTCCCAGACGCCGGGCTTCGGATACCACTGCGCGACCATGAAGAACGCGCCGTTGCCGCCCTGCCCGGTGCGCGCGAAGACCCGCGGCATGCGGCTCTGCCACGCCATCTCGAACGTGGCCTCGCCACCGGGCGGGATCGCGGTCTGCAAGCGGATGCGCACGACGGTCTCGTCGTCGGTGTTGCCGTCGTCCTCGTGGACGAAGTCGAGCTTCTCGGGATCGATGAGCTCCGGACCGTCGACGCGCTTGAACGAGGTCAGGTCGATCGAGCCGGGCTGCGTGGGATCGAACTTGTGCCCGCGATGAGACCCGCTCGACTCGCGCATGAACGTCGAGCGCTCGTTCTTGAACGCGTTGAGGTAGAGGTGCAGCCGGATCTCCGGCACCTCGACGGGCGAGGTGTTGCGCCAGCGCAGCTTGCCCTTCGCGTCGATGAGGTAGGTCTTGGCGTTGAGACGGGCATCGATCTCGTACGCCACGATGTCGGGGCTCGTCTCGGGGAAGTCGGCCGCGGCGGGCGGAGCCGGCAGCAGCGTGGGCACCACGTGAGCCGCGAGCGCGAGCAGGCCCCAAAGCAGCAGCAGCGTGCGTCGTCTCATCCGGCGTAGGCCTCCTCGATCTGCTCGGCGAAGCGGTCGACGATCACGTGGCGGCGCAGCTTCAGCGTCTGCGTGAGCAGCCCGTTGGAGCTCTCGAGCGTCTCCGGCAGGAGCGCGATGCGCGCGATCAGCTCGTAGCTGCGCAGGCTGGACGTGCGGGTGCGCGCCTCGCGGCGCAGGAGCTCGCGCACGTCGTCGCGGGTGGCGAGGTCCGCAGGCGTCGGCTTGCCCTCGATGCCGAGCGCGTCCGCGACCTCGCCCGCGTTGGGCACGAGCAGCGCCGCGAGCACCTTGCGGTCCTGGCCCACGACGACCGCCTGCTCGATCAGCGGCGAGCCGAGAAGCGCCTCTTCGATGGCCGTGGGCTCGATGTTCTCGCCGCCCTTGAGGACGATCGTCTCCTTCAGGCGTCCGCGGAAGCACAGATCGCCGTACTCGGTCATCATCCCGAGGTCGCCCGTGTCGAGCCAGCCGTCCTCGTCGAGCACGGTGCGTGTGAGCTCCTCGTCCTTGTAGTAGCCCTGCATGATGTGCGGCCCGCGCGAGAAGAAGAGGCCCGTCTCGCCGGCGGGCAGCACGGCGCCGGTCTCGGGGTCGCGCACCTGCACCTCGACCTCGTCCACGGGGCGGCCGATCGTGCCGAGCACGTTGCACCACATGCGCCGCACGGACACGACGGGGCTCGTCTCGGTCAGGCCGTAGCCGACGAGGAGCGGCAGCTCGATCGTGCGGAAGAAGCGGTCGATGTAGCCCGGCATGAGACCGCCGCCGGAGATCGCGCCGCGGAGGCGGCTGCCGACGAGCTTGCGCATCTTGCTGAAGACGATCTTGTGGCCGAGGCGGTCGGGCAGCCACGTCAGCGCGGCGAGCAGAAGCGCGCCGCCGCGCACGACCGGCTCGGCCGCGGCGGCGAGCCCGCGCGGCTTGTGGATGCGGAAGTGCCAGCCGCGCGCGCGGTCCCACATGCGCGTGCGCACGGACGCGACGGCGTACGCCGACTTGAAGACGGCGCGCTTGATCGGCGAGCCCTTCTCGAGCGCCTTCTGGACGCCGTCGTAGACGGTCTCCCAGATGCGCGGCACCGACGGCACGAAGGTGGGCTCGTAGCGGGCGAGGTCCTCCTTGAAGCGGCGTCGGTCCGTGTAGACCAGTGCCGCGCCACTGCAGAGGGCGATGTACTCGACGCTGCGCTCGAAGCTGTGCCACGGCGGCAGCACGGAGAGGAAGCTCTGGCCGGGCTCGATGCGGAACGCGGCCGGACAGCAGGCGGCCTGGTGACCGAGGTTGCTCTGGTTGAGCATGACGCCCTTGGGCCGGCCGGTCGTGCCGCTCGTGTAGATGATCGTCGCGAGGTCGTCCGGATCGCTCTCGGTGGCGAGCGTCGCGAAGTCGGGCTGCTCCGCGCCCGCCTCCAGCAGATCGTCGAGTGTCCGACCGGGCGCGTCGTTGGAATCGATGCTGATGATCTCCCCCATCGAGGGGACCTCGGCGCGGATCGTCTCCAGCTGCTTGGCGTGGCGGCCGCTGTGCGCGAAGACGAGTCCGACCTCGGCGTGGCGGAAGATGCCGGCGAGCTCGTCGGGGGGCGTGTCCGTGCCGCGCGGCACCGAGACGCCGCCGGCGAGCATGATGGCGAGATCGGTGAGGATCCAGCGGCGCGAGTTGTCGGCGTAGAAGCCGACCGGATCACCCTTCTTCACGCCCTCGGCGCGCAGCGCGTTGGCGACGCGGGCGACGTCGGCGGCGAGCTCGCGCAGGGTGACGCTGCCTTGGCGATCGATGAGGATCGGGATGTCGCCGTGCAGCTCGATGGCGCGGACGAAGTGGGCAGGGATGGTGCGGGGGATCTGCGGCATAGCGGACAGAGGATACGGGAGAGGTCCGGCCGCAGTCCCGGCCGCTTCGCGCTCTCGCTCGCGCTCACGCTCGAATTTCGTGCGCGGACCGTGCATCCGCCGATGAGCGAGCGCGAGCGGGATCGCGAGCGCGATCCTGACGCTGCCGCGTCACCTCGCGCCAAACACCTCGCGGTAGACGACCTCCGTCTTCTTCGGCAGCAGGCACGTCCACTTCACCAGGCCGGCCACCGGCGCCTCCTGCGCCAGGTAGGTCGTCCAGCGGCCGCCGAGCGCGCCGTAGCGCTCCATCACGACCTCGTAGACGGGCAGCTCGCGCTCGCCCCACTTCATCCAGCGCGGACGGATGGAGTCGACGCGCACTTGGGTGTCCGCGGGCATGCCGAAGTAGTTGAGCGCATAGAGGACGGTACCCGTGCTGCGGCCGCCGCAGGTCTCCTTGCCGGTGTTCGCCATGTGCACGGAGCAGGCGAGGTAGGGCAGCGAGGTCCGGAGATCCTTGTTCGCGCCCAGCCGCTCGGGCCCCTTGTGGGGTCGCAGCGTGAGCCCGGGGTCCAGGACGATCGAGCAGGACTGCGCCGTGGGCTCGTCGACGCGAAAGAAGAGCACGCGCTCATCGGGCCGCGCATCGAGCATCGGGTTCTCGAAGCGAAACGCCAGCGGCTCCGGCTTGTCCTGCTGGGGCAGGAGCACGAAGCGGACGTAGCCGAGCACCACGGTCATGACGAGCAGCACGCCGAGCGTGAAGCGCTCGCCGAGGCGGCCGACGGTCGTGGACGTGCCCTCGCTCACGGCGTCCTCCGCGGGGCGGACTTGCCGCTCTTGAACTCCCAGGTCTCCCCGAGACGCTTCCACTTGAGCAGGCCGAAGACCGGCACCTTCGCGCTGAGCCAGGCCACGACCGTGTCGGAGCCCTCCGGCAGCGCGGGGTCGATCAGGTCGACGCGCCAGCAGTCGAACTCGTCGCGGTTCACGGTGATGCGGTCCGGCTGGACGGAGCGGATGACCCAGACGCGGTCGAGCGCATCGGGTACCTCCGGCGCCATGAGCGGGAACCAGCCGTGCTGGGTGAGGGTGTGCTGGTACGACACGCTGGAGCCGGGCGACTGGTAGACGAGGCCCTGCGGATCGCGCAGCACGCGGCGGATCTGCTTGTAGGGCACGGCGCTGGGCGCCAGCAGCGGCGCCTGCTCGACCTTGAAGTCGATGAGGCGGCGGGAGGTGCGCTCCTGGTAGGTGGCTGCCTCGCCCCCGCGGGCGTCGGCGAGCAGCTCGCCCACGTAGAACAGGGGCCCGGTGCGGTTGATGAATCCGGGCCGCTCGTCCACGTAGAGCACGATCAGGACGGCCAGGGTGACCACGGCGGCCGCAAGCAGCAGGATCAGCGCTCGCATCGGGCCTCCCTCCGGGGCACCCCGCCCCGGGCAGGCCGGATTGTAGACCTTGGGGCCGGTTGGCCCGGCGAAACCTGCCGCTGGCCGCACCCGTCGGTACACTCGTCGGCTTCCGCCCGGAAGTAACGCCGACAACGGAAAAGCCAATCAGGAGACCATTCGATGGCCAACCTCCCTGCCTTCACCGACGAGAACTTCGACACCGAGGTCAACCAGAGCGACGCGCCCGTCCTCGTGGACTTCGGGGCGGAGTGGTGCGGTCCTTGCCGCGCGCTGGCTCCCATCGTCGAGGAGCTCGCCAAGGAGTACGAGGGTCGTCTGAAGGTCGGCACGGTCGACATCGACAAGGCGTCGGGCGTGGCGAAGAACTTCGGCATCATGTCCGTGCCCACGATCATCTTCTTCAAGGGTGGTGAGGCCGTGGACAAGATCACGGGCCTGCAGGCCAAGGCGAACCTCAAGAAGCGGATCGACGCGGTCCTCGCCTAACCGAACCGCATCCCGGAAACGCGCGCGACCCGGTGGGACCATCCCGCCGGGTCGTGTTCGTTTTGCCCTCTGAGCCGGCGATGGCTGTCACTTGCTCGTAAAGAGATCAACCGCAGAGGACGCAGAGGCCGCAGAGTCATGGAGTGCGCACGACGCGCTCGATGCCGTCGCGCAGCCTTGGCGTGTGGAAGTTCAGGAGTAGGGCAACCCGGAGATTCAGGGCCTTGAGGTAGGACATCACTTGAGCCCGGTGGATTGCGTGGAGTGCGGCTACCGCCTTCAGCTCCACCACGATCGCGTCAGCGACGATCAGATCGACTCGCCCCACACCAACCTGGACCCCCTTGTAGATGACGGGGCAAGGGCTCTGGCGCCGGTGTGGTATCCCCCTCAGGCCCAGTTCCACGGCCATGGCGGCTTCGTAGACGCCTTCGAGGAAGCCGGGCCCTAGGCATGTGTGCACCTCCATCGCCGCCCCGATGACCTGAGCAGTCCAGGCGTTCAATCGAGGATCCGGCTCCGACCGCATGGCCAACCTCTGCGTTCTCTGCGTCCTCTGCGGTTGAGAATCGAGCCACCTGCGACGTGCGCCGGCAGCTCCGTCCCTCCGCGCCTCCGTGCCTCCGTGGTTCAAATCCGACCCACCGGGGGCGTCCATCCGCGGGAGGTCCGCCGCGGATCGGCGCGTTCGGACCGCATCGACCACACCGTGATGCCGGCGACCAACGCCGGCCTCGAGCACCGCGACGGAGCTCTCACGGACGCCACCGCGCCCGCCACCACTCCCTCGCGCGAGCCCCCAGGTCGGTCACATCGACCGGGCTTGCCCCTCAGATAGGGATTGATCGAGGCAAAGACCCCCATATGTTGGGCCCTGTCGGTCGCCCGGCCTAGGATCCCCCCCGGCCTCGGGGAGGGCCAGGCCACGACGGGTCGCTCAGAGAGAGGCGGCTCGGTCACGGAAGGACGCAAGCCAGGAGCGCGCTTCATGCTGCCCACGAACCTCACGCCGCTCGAGGTGTTCGACGCGGGGATTCACAGCGAGACCCTCGCCTACAAGATGTACGACAAGCTCAGCAAGCGCATCGAGGTGCCGACGCTCCAGGCCCGTCTCGCCCAGCTCAAGAAGGACGAGAAGGACCACCGCAAGACGCTCCGCGCCCACCGCAAGGAGCTCTTCGGAGCCGAGCCGTCGTCCATCACCGAGGGCGAGACCGCCGAGATCTTCGGCACCGTGGACGTCACCGAGGTCCACGACAAGGAGTCGCTCATCCAGACCCTCTACGCGGCCATCCGCTTCGAGGAGTTCAGCGCCTACTTCTACGACCGCCAGCGGCACAAGATCCCGAACCGGGAAGCGCGCATCTTCTTCGAGGTCCTCGCCAGCGAGGGCAAGTTCCACGCCGACATCCTCAAGCAGCAGATCGAGAACGTGCGCCCGATGCACCTCGAGATGGACGAGCGGGGACGGGCAGTGGAGATCATCGTCTGACGCGCGCCGCAGCGCGCGTCCCCGTGAACGTGAACGTTTGCGTGCCCGTCACCGGCGTGGGGCGTTCCCGGGCCACGTGAACGGGCTGCGGAGTACGGCGGGAACGCAAACGCAAACGTGTACGTTCACGGGTGTCACTCCCCCAGCTCCACGCGATGCGTCGGAGCATCCGGCACCTCGAACTCGATCGCCGACCAGCTGTTCTTCGCGATCGGCACGTATGCGATGTAGCGCCCCGGCAGCAGCTGCGCCTCGAACTCGCCCTCGCCCTGCAGCTTGACCTCGATCCAGTGACCGCCACCCGAGACGGTCACGTAGAAGCCCTCCTGCCCCACGAGCGCCTCCTCGGGCACCCGCAGCCGGCCGCTCACCTTCGTGCGCTGCGGCAGACGAAGCGACACCTCCGCCACGCCGCCGTCCGTGATCTCGTGCTCTTCGCCGTCGAGCCGTAGCTGGTCGTACGCCTTCTCCTTGTCCTCTGCGCTCCCGCCGCGGTACGTGCGGTAGTGCGCGCCGGCCGTGCGCAAGGACAGCCAGCGCACGATGCAGCGGCCGACCGGCATGCCTTTGAGCTCGAAGCGGCCGTCGTCCTTCGACTCCACCGTGCGCACGATGCCGTTGCGGTAGAGCACGTAGACGGTCTCGCCCTTCGCCGGACGCGCATGCTCGTCGAGGATCAGGCCGCGTACCGCACCCGACGGCGGCAGCACCAGCTCCTGGTCGGCTGCGTCACCGGCCCTGAGGTCCATGCCCCGCAGGACGCCCGGCAGCAGATCGGGATGCGAAGCGATCACGTCGTATCGTCCGGGCGTCTGCGGCGGCAGCTCGTAGACGCCGTCAGCGCGGGTCACGGCATCGGGTTCGCGATCGGCGATGTAGCCGTGGAGCTGCGGCCCCTGGGAGCCCGCCTTCACGCCGCCGAAGATCACGTAGAGCCGTGCCCCCTTGACCGGATCGCCGCTCGAGCGCCGCACGGTGCCGCGCCCGACGTGTCCGTCGGGGATCTCGATGGTCACGCTCGCGGTCTCGCGAGCCACGACGACGACACCCTCCTGCTTCACGGAGGGATACCCGTCCGCCATCACCTCGGCCGTGTACGTGCCGGGGGCGACGCGCTCGAACACGAACCTCCCGTCCTCCGCCACGAACGGCGTCGCGCCCAGCCCCTTCTGGACCTGCGTCGCCACCATGCGTGCCATCCAGTCCTTGGGCTGGGCGGCCGGCTTCAGCTGGATGCGGAAGCGCGAGACCGGCGCGCCGGACTTCGCCTCGACGACCTGCCCCTCGAGCTTGCCCGGCATCGGGAACTCGATGCGCACGTCCTCGCGGCCGATCTCCACGCCGAGCACCATCCGCACCGGCAGCCCGGGGATCAGGACGCCGAGGTTCGTACGCTTCTCCGCCGGGAGGTACTCGAGCCGCCACGTACCGTCGGCCGCGCTCTCGGTCGGACGCACGGCCCCGCCCATGCCGTCGGCGGCGAAGACGCGGGCGGCGGCGATCGGCGTGTTGTCGGACCACACCACGGTCCCGGCGAGGCTCCGCGGCCCCGGCAGCTGTACGTCCGGCAGCGTGTTCGGCTTCGCGGCGTCGAGCGCGACCTGGCGCACGACGTCCGACGCACCGCTCGGCGCGACGAAGAAGAGCGTCGTAGCCGTCGGCTCAAGGTGCTCGAGCGTGTAGCGCCCGTTCTCGTCGGTCGTCGCCTCCATCTGGAGCGCCGGCGCCGTGTCCGGATCGGTCAGGATGATCCCGAGCGGATTCGTGATCCGCCACGTGGCCGCGACACGCACGTCCGCGGCGGGCTTGCCCTCGTGGTCGAGCACACGCCCGCTGGCAGTCGCACCCGGTCCAAGCGCAAGGTCACCGACGTCGACCGTCTCGCGCCCGCGCAGATCGAGTTCGTCGGACGAGGCGATCGCGAAGCCCGTCTCGACGACGCGCACCACGTAGTCCTCGGCCGGCGTGACATCGAGGAACGCGAAGCGCCCGTCGTCGCCGCTCTGGCACCGGAGCACGTCGAAGCGTCCGTTCACGTCGGCGCGCAGATAGCTCAGGAGCGAGTCGAAGCGTGTCAGCTCGATCGCGATGCCGCGCAGCGGAACGCCGCCCTCCTTCTGGACGACGCGGCCGCGAACGACGCCGCCGCCCGGCGTCGTGCCCCGCACCTCCGAAGGCTCCACCGGGGCCTCGCTGACGAGCGGGTCCTCGCCGGCCTTCTTCGCCAGGCCCTTCCCGCCCATGCCTTCGAGCGTCGGGCCGCCCTCCTGATCACCGTCGGCACCGAGCAGCCCCGACTCGCCGGACTCGTCCGACGCGGGGCCGTCTCCGAGGATCCCGAGCGGGATCACCCCGCCGGCGTCCAGAGCCAGCAGGAGAACGACGATCCCCAGGAGCACGAGAATCAGGTTGCGGCCCATGGTTCCCTCCCATGCGCGGCGCGCATGTCGCGATCCTACTCCTGCTGGCAGGGCGTGCTCAGTCTGCGAGGCGGAGTTCCAGGCGCCGGGCGAGCCGCGAGAGCGAGAAGCAGATCACGAAGTAGGCCAACCCGAGCGGCAGCAGCACCTCGTAGTCCTTGTACGTCCGCGAGCGGATCAGGCTCGAGGAGCGCGCCAGCTCGACGACGCCGGGGATCAGCATCAGCAGGGACGAGTCCTTCACGAGACTCACGAACTGCCCCGCGAGCGGCGGCGTCATGCGCCGCAGGGCCTGCGGGAAGACGACGTGACGATAGACCTGCGCCTGCGTCATGCCCTGGCTGAGCGCCGCCTCGGTCTGCCCGCGATCGATCGACTCGACGGCGGCGCGCACGATCTCGGTCACGTAGGCACCCGTGAACACGGACAGCACGCCGACGCCAACGACGTAGGGATCCTGCACGAACTCGACCAGGACGGCGCTCACGCCCGCGCTCTCGAGGATGTTGCCGGCCAGCTCCGCGAAGCAGAAGTAGCCGAGTAGCACCTGCACGAGCAGCGGCGTCCCGCGGATCACTTCCACGTAGATCGCGGCGAGCTGGTTCCAGACGACCTTGCGGGAGAGCCGCCCGAGGCCTCCGAGCACGCCGAGCAGCACGGCGCCGACGATGCTCACGGCGGAGAGCCAGAACGTCGTCCACATCGCACCGAGGAAGGTGCCGACCTGATCGCCACGCCAGACGATGCGCCACGCCCAGCGGTAGCGGGGCAGCACGAAGATGATGACGGCGAACAGGCCGACGACGGCGGCCGTGACCGCCAGACGGATCCAGAGCTCGCGACTACCGAACGTCCTCGAGGCCGTACTTGTCATAGAGCTCCTGCAGGCGCCCGTCCAGGCGCAGTGTCCGGAGCACGAGGTTGAGCCAGGCGGCGCTCTCGGGATCGCCCTTGCGCAACGCGATCGCGTACGGCTCGCGGCTCACGGGCGTGGCGATCACGCGCGTCGTGTCCGGGTTGTTCTTGTGGTGCTGGCGGATCGACCAGAGGTCGTAGAGGAACGCGTCGGCCTTCCCCTGCACGACCTCGTTGGCTGCATCGTTCTCGAGTTCCGTCGACACGATCTTCGCCTTCGGGCAGTACTTCTCCGCGGCGAAGTGGCCGGTCGTGCCCTCCTTCACGGCAACGACGCGTCCCGGCTGGTTGAGATCGTCGATGCCGCGAATGTCCGCGCCCTTCGTCGTCGAGACCAGGAGGCACGTGATCGTGTGAAAGTACGGGTCCGTGTACGAGACCGTGAGCGCACGCTCAGGCGTCGCGGTCATGCCGCTCATGATCAGGTCGGCCTTGCCGCCGACGAGCGTGGGAATGATGCTGGTCCACGCGACCTCGAGGAACTCGACCTCGACGCCGAGTTCCTTGCCGATGATGCGCGCGAGGTCGACGTCGAAGCCGACGAGCTCGTTCTTGTCGTTCTTCCACTCGAAGGGCCGGAACTGCGGCTCGGTCGCGATGACGAGCTTGCCGCGCTCGGCGGCCTTGCGAATGACCGCGTTCTCCCAGAGGTCGGTCGCCTCCATGCCCTGGCCGCCGCAGGCGGCGAGGAGGGGCAGGAGAAGAGCGAAGAAGATCAGGGCGCGCATGGCGGCGCAGGATACCGGGTTCGCGCTCGAATCGCCCCTTCCGGTGGGCGCGACGCCCGACGTCGGGCACACTTGCATGGAAACCCGGCAATCGTGCATTCAGGAGCCTCCGCTCGTGATCGTCACCTCTGCAGATAGGCTGAGTAGACAATGAGCGCTCGCGTGGTGGTCTCGGCAGCTCTGTTCGGATCGCTGCTGCTATTGATGCCGGCGTGCGGTGCCGATCCCCTTGATTCTCAGAGTGAGCCGGCGGATCTACGCAGTTCGATGGCGGCACTGGAGGGCAACTCAGACGACCGGGCGCGGGCCGAACTTGCGCTCACTGCAGCATCTGCTGATGACGTACTTCCGTGGATCTGGCGCGGACTCCGTACCGGCACGACGACAGTTCGTGCATCGTGTCTCCGTGTTCTGACGCGCCATTCTGACATCCAGCTTGGTCCAAAGCAGCGCACGTACCTCGTCTCTCTTGCAGAGTCAGGCTCGGCCGTCGTGCGTCGAGAGTTGATCCCACTCCTTCGTCGTAAGTACCCCGAGGATCCATCCACAAGGGACACGATACTGCGCCTCCTCGCAGACCCGGACAGGCAGGTCCGCGAGGAGGCCGAGGTGTCCGTCGGCCGACTCAGGCCTCGACCGATAGAGCAGGTGCGGCTTCTCGCGCAACAGCATGAGCGCCCAGAGGTTCGAATCTCAGCATTGTGGGGGTATGTGCTCTCGTTCCCTATCGCGAAGAACGCGCTGCGCGTGGACAGTGCCGCGGCTGCGTTCCTTGTGGAGCGGATGCGCAGCGATTCAAGTGCGGCCGTCCGCCAGGTCGCGCGTCAGCTCTTGCAGGAGTTCGGCCCGTGAGCGCGGACTGCGCGCGGCGGTCGCTGCCGGCGACTCGTGCTCCGAGACGTACGGAGGCGTGGAGACGTACGGAGGCGTGAAACGTTGTTGCGAGACGTACGCGAGACGTACGGAGGCGTGAATCGTTGTTGCAGATTCGCGGTGGGGAGCAGCTACGTCGGGAACGTACGTACGGAGGCGTGATGGAATCTGCCAGGGGCATCCATCCGCGATGATCGCGCCATGTCGAGTCCTCCGCGATCTCATCGCGGATGGCCGCATGCTGGTCACAATCTGCAAC
>JASJDY010000129.1 GCA_030065025.1 Planctomycetota bacterium | reverse complement strand
GCCTGCGCACCCCGATCCTGCAGAACCGCCTCGGCGACAGCGCCGGCGTGTTCGGGGCGGCGTGGCTGTGGGGGCGCACTCCGCTGCAGGCGGACGGGCGCGTGCAGGGCGTGTAGAGTCTCGCCCATGGACGGATTCCCGCTTGCCGATCGGCCCCGACGCAACCGCCGCTCTGCGGCCATCCGCGCCCTCGTTCGCGAGACGCGCCTGCACCCGAGCGACTTCGTGTGGCCCGCCTTCGTGGTGGAGGGCGAAGGCGAACGTCAGCCGGTGGAGGCGATGCCGGGCTGCGAACGCTACAGCCCCGACGTGCTCGTCGAGGAGGCGCGCGCGACGTTCGAGCTGGGCATCCCCGCGATCGCACTGTTTCCGGCGATCGCCGACGACCTGAAGGATGCGGAGGCCAGCGAGTCCAAGCGCGCCGACGGCCTGCTCCAGCGTGCCGTGCGCCGACTCAAGCTCGCCCTGCCCGATCTGTGCGTGATCACCGACGTCGCGATGGACCCGTACTCGAGCGACGGGCACGACGGGGTCCTGCGCGACGGCGAGATCCTCAACGACGAGACGCTGCCGATCCTGGGCGCGATGGCCGTTGCCCAGGCCGAGGCGGGTGCCGACATCGTGGCGCCCTCGGACATGATGGACGGCCGCGTCGGCTACATCCGCGACGCGCTCGACGCAGCCGGGCACGATCACGTCGGCATCCTGTCCTACGCGGCGAAGTACGCCTCCGCGCTCTACGGGCCCTTCCGCAGTGCACTCGACTCGGCACCGCGCGGCGGGGACAAGAAGACGTACCAGATGGATCCGGCCAATGGCCGCGAGGCCCTGCGCGAGGTCGACCTCGACGTGCGTGAGGGCGCCGACATGGTCATGGTGAAGCCTGCGCTCGCCTACCTGGACGTGATCGCCGACATCAAGGCGAACGTGGACCTGCCCGTGGCCGCGTACCACGTGAGCGGCGAGTACGCGATGATCAAGGCGGCCGGCGAGCGCGGCTGGCTCGATGCGGATGCCGCCATGCAGGAGTGCCTGCTCTCCATCAAGCGCGCGGGCGCGGACGTGATCCTCACCTACGCCGCCCGCGACGTCGCCAGAACGCTGTAACGCTAGCGGCGCACCGCCGCCGTCAGCGACTCCAGCGTGATGTCCCAGTGGCTGGCGTGCCAGACGACAACACCGTCGCGCACCCACAACGCCTGCGGGGACTGGTGCTCGACGCCGGTCGCCTCGGCGATGGTGTTCGAGAGGGGGCGCTGCTCGCGCACCTCGATCCAGCCGGTCGGCAGATCCTCGGCTTGCGCCAGGAACCGCTCGTACGCCTGGAATGCGTGGTCGCTGATGCTGCAGACCGAGCTGTGCTTGAAGAAGAGGAAGCGCTCGGCCTTCAGGGCGGCCTGGAGGCGTTGCTCGTCGTGGATGCGGAGTGACTTCACGGCCGCTCAGGATGAGGCGGACGCGTACGCGCGCAAGCCCAGGCGCCACAGCAGCATCAAGACCGCGAAGAGACCGACCGCGATGCCCACGAGCTGAAGCACGATCCAGCCGATCTCCGCCTCGAAGAGCGCACGTGTGGGGAAGGAGACGATGAGGGCGAACGGGAGGATCGACGTCAGCAGCCGACGGACCCAGCCGGTGAAGATTCCGTCTGGACGTGAGGACAGCTGGCTCAGGCCGAAGTAGGTCTCTCGCAGACCGGAAGCGTTGTGCATCCAGAACACCGGGACGAGGAAGATGAAGTTGAGCAGATAGCCGACGAAGAGCCCGAGCAAGAGCAGCACGGCAAAGAGCGCAATGCGATCGGCTCCGAGGGGCTCGGGATAGCGCAGCAGCGACCACACGACGATCGCGAACGCCAGCAGCAGATTCACGAACGAGTTCGCGGCGAAGTCGCGGAGCGAGAGGAAGAAGAGCGACGAGACGGGGCGCACCAGGTAGTAGTCCAGGTCACCCTTGTTCACGAAGATCGGAAACCACCACAGGTTGTTGCTGAACAGCGTCATGTGGAGCGCGTCGTTGAGGAACACCGCCGCCGCGAAGACCAGGGCCTGATCGAAGTTCCATCCGCCCATGAAGGGGGAGTGCCGATACATGACCCAGAAGAAGGCCAGCGTCACGGCGTAGAACAGCGCGTCCATGAAGATGCGGAAGAAGAAGTCGACGCGGAACTCCATCGCTCGGCTGAACGAGAACCTGAGGAAGTACACGTAGAGGCGGGCATAGCGGCTCATATGCCGATCCCGCTGTACTGGAGGTTGCCCCGCCGCCACACCGCCCGTCCGATCAGGCTGAGAACGCCCAACCAGACGATGCCGATCGCCATGCCCTGGAGCCAGGCCTCGAAGCCGACGCGACCCAGCAGCGCCTCCGCGGGTAGCCCGAACAGCGCGCGGAACGGCAGCCACTCGTTCGCGGTCCGCAGCGCGACGGGGAAGAGGACCAGCGGGAACATCCGGCCACCGAGCAGGTTCGACGCGAACCGGAGGGTGATGAGCAGGCTCCACACGTTGTCGGCCCAGAACGCGACGGCATGGAGGGGGAAGCTCATCGCGTAGTACAGCAGGTTGGCGAGCACGAGCGACGCCGCCGCCATGAGCACCGTGGTCAACGTGATGGCCTCGCCGCCGGCGCCACCCGTGAACACGAGCCAAGCGCCCAGGAAGAGGGCGGTCTGCACGAAGGTCGGCACGAGGCCGCCCACGTGCTGGGCGTACTTCATGCCGAAGTAGGAGGCCGGGAACACCAGGTAGCGATTGAGGCCACCCTCGTAGATGTCCTGGGAGACGTGCGCCTCGAACTCGGCCCCGCGGACCAGGCGCGCGAAGATGATGACGAACACGTAGTAGACGAGCATCTCGTCGAACACGTAGCCGCCGATGACGTCCTTGCCGCTCTCGGCGTAGAGCGCCTGCCATAGGAACCAGGCGATGCAGAGCTCCGCCGCGAAGCCGACGAACGCGTTGATCCAGAAGTCGACGCGGTAGCTCATGCGCTTGCGCATCTCGACGCTCGCGACCTGCAGGAACAGGCGGACGCTCATGCGCCCTCCACGCGTCGCTCACGGAAGATCCGCTCGATGATCGTGCCGATGTCCTCCTCGTCGATGGAGAGATCGGCGACCGGTAGCTCCGCGAGGAGGTAGGCGGAGGCCTCGGCGACGCGCTCTCGCGGCACGCAGAGCTGCACTTCGTCCTCGCCCGCGGTGAGTACGTCTCCGAACGCAGCGAGGGCCTCGGCGGGAGGCGGCGAGCCGTCGCCGCGGCGCAGGTGGACGGTGATGACCTTCTGGCCGGCATAGGCCTGTGCGACCTGATCGAGGGGGCCGTCGTAGAGGAAACGACCGTCGTCGATGATGACGATGCGCTTGCAGAGCCGCTGGATGTCCTCCATGTAGTGGCTCGTGAGGATCATGGCCGGCCGGTGTTCCTCCCGATAGGCGAGGAGGAAGTCGCGGATCGCGCGCTGCGCAGTCAGATCGAGGCCGATCGTGGGCTCGTCGAGGAAGACGACGCGCGGCTCGTGCAGGAGCGCGGCGATGAGCTCCATCTTCATCCGCTCGCCGAGGCTCAGGCGGCGCACCTGCACGTTCAAGTGCTGCTCGACGTCGAGGACCTCCGCCAGGTACGCGAGGTTCGCAGCATAGCGGTCGTCCGGAATGCGGTAGATCTCCTTGAGGAGCAGGAAGCCGTCCGCCGCCGGCAGGTCCCACCAGAGCTGCGCCTTCTGGCCCATGATCAGTGCGATCTGTCGACGGAACTCGTTGTTGCGCTCCCAGGGGGTGTGCCCCAGCACCTGGGCCTCGCCTCCCGACGGGTGGATGATCCCGGCGAGCATCTTGACGAGGGTGGTCTTGCCGGCGCCGTTCGGCCCGACGAGACCGAGGATCTCGCCCTCTCCGACATCGAGGTCGACGCCCCGGACGGCGTGTTTCACCACCTTCTGCCGTGCGACGAGCGAACGGATGGAGCCCCACAGGCCGGGGGCCTTCTTGTGCACCGTGTAGCTCTTGCTGAGGTTACGAACGCGAATCATGGCCTGCCCAGGGAAGCGCGGATTCTCCCGGGCGAGGCCGTGCGTGGCCAAGCCGATTTTCGCCACGTAGCATCCCGCGCGGAGATCGATGCGCATCTGCCTGCTCACCACCCAGGATCTCGACGTAGATCCGTTTCCGGACGACGACTGGCCCTGCGATCCGCGGCCGTTCCTGCCCGAAGCGGCGTGGCACGTGGCCAACCTGACCGACACCGCGGCCGTCGAGGAGGTCGAGCGACTCGTTGCCGAGGGGTTCGACCTGTTCTTCAATCTCTGCGACGGCGCAGCTGACGAGAGGGACAAGCCCGGGATCGAGGTCGTCCAGACCCTCGAGCGCTTGCGCGTTCCGTTCACCGGGGCGACCTCGACGTTCTACGAGCCGACGCGGGCCGCGATGAAGGCCGCTTGCCGACGCGAAGGCATCGACGCCCCGGCCGCCGTGCACGTTCGCTCCGAGGACGACCTCCCGCGCGTCGTCGAGCGGCTGCGGTTCCCCCTGTTCGTGAAGCACGCCAGCAGCTATGCCAGCGTCGACCTGAGCCGGGCTTCGCGGGTGACGACGCCCGCCGGACTGCAGCGTCAGGTGCGCAAGATGCTCTCCCGGCACGGCGCCGCGCTGGTGGAGGAGTACATCCCCGGACGCGAGTGCACGGTGCTCGTGGCCGAGCATCCGGATCCGGAGCGTCTGCCCACGTGCTATACGCCGATGGAGTACCGCTTCCCTCCGGGCGAGCACTTCAAGCATGCCGACCTCAAGTGGGTCGACTACGACGGCATGGAGTGCGCACCGGTCCAGGACGCCGATCTGGACGCTCGACTACGCGACGCAGCCGCACGGTTCTTCGTCGCCCTCGGGGGCGCGAGCTTCGGCCGCTGCGACGTGCGCGTCGATCCCGACGGCCGGCTGTTCATGCTCGAGATGAACGCGAACTGCGGCGTGTACTACGCCCCGGACGCCTATGGCTCCGCCGATCTCTGTCTGGCGCACGATCCCGCCGGGCACGCTGGCTTCACGCGGCAGATCGTGGCCGCGGCGATCGCGCGCCACCGGCGGGCTCAGCCCAGATAGCGGGCGTCGGTCCGGCGCGAGACCGCGCCGCCCGCCACGCGGTCGACCCGCCACGCGGCCGCCTGCGGTCGGGAGGCGACGACGTCCACCAGCTCGCGGCCCTCGTAGAGGAGGGCACAGCCGTCGTCGGCCGCGATCCCGGGGGCGAGCCGTCCGTCGGCGACCAGGCGCTCGTAGGAGGGACGCCGCTCGACCTCGCCGTCATAGTGCGGGCAGTGGGAGCCGGGCAGGAATCCCAAGCACGTCATCGGGGTCAACGCGCCGGGGATGGAGTCCGTGACGCCCTCCTCGTACCAGCACAGCGAGCCGGCGCTGAGGCCTGCGAGGACCACCGTGCCGGAGCGCCAGAGCTGCTCGAGGACACGGTCGATGCCGTACGCGCGCCAGACCGCCAGCATGCGCCGCGTGTTGCCGCCGCCGACGTAGACGACGTCCTGCGCCGCGAGGTGGTCCGCCGGGTCGGCGATGCTCGGCGAGCCGCTGGGCCGACCGTCCTCGGGCAGGCCGTCGGGCTCCGCCTCCCACGGCAGGAACAGGTGGCTGGGCCGTGCGTCGAGCTTCCCGAAGGCGGCGTGGAAGCTCTCCACGTAGCCTTCCGGATCGCCGCTGGCCGTCGGCAGGAAGCAGATCGCAGGACGCTCGACGCCCGCCGCCTGGAGCACGTACTCGTCGAGCAGCGGGTTCTCCGGCTCCATCGAGAAGCCGCCGCCGCCCATGGCGACGATGGTGGGGGGGCGCGATCGCATGGGCCGATTCTCGCCCGCGTAGAGCCGCACGCCAGCCTGATCCAAGCGCCTGTCGGCCTCACGCAACGTGGTACCCTCACGCGCTTCACCAGAGGACACCGCCGTGATCGAAGATCTCGAGAAGCGCTTCCGGGAAGTCCTCCCGGACGTCGACTACTGTTCCCTCCGCTACGAGTCCGAGAGCGGAGAGTCCATCGCCGTTCGGCGGAACGTGCTGCAGCCCGTCTCCGACCACACGGACGCGGGCGCGATGGTCACCGTCGCGCACGGCGGCGGTCTGGGCTATGCCGCCACGAGCGATCTCTCCACAAGCGGCCTGCGCGAGGCCGTCACACGCGCACAGGCGTGGGCCGCTCGCACGGCGGGCCGCTCCGTCGCCGACTTCTCGGCGCTGCCGCAGAGCGACGCGCGCGGCGAGTACGAGTCGCCCGTGGCCCGCCGGTGGACGGACACCAGCCTCGGCGATCGCATCGACCTCGTCCGCGGGCCGTGCGAGCAGCTGAAGACCGACGACCGCATCGTCGAGTGGTATGCCGGCGTGAGCTTCGCCGACGTCGAGTCCCTCTACCTCAACAACCACGGCGCCCGCATCCACCAGCGCTTCCACTTCGTCGTGCCGGTGATGTCTTGCACAGCCAACAAGGGCGCGGAGACCGAGACGCGCACCCTCGGCGGATACGGCAACGGCCGTCAGGGCGGGCTCGAGATCCTCGACGAGATCGGCTTCCCGACGGAGGCCCAGCGCCTCTCCGGCGAGGCGCTGCAGCTGCTCGACGCGCCGAACTGCCCCCAGGGCGTGATGGACCTCGTCCTCGCCCCGGACCAGATGATCCTTCAGATCCACGAGTCCATCGGGCACCCGCTCGAGCTCGACCGCATCCTCGGTGACGAGCGCAACTACGCGGGCACGAGCTTCGTGACGCTCGACATGTTCGGCAGCTACCGCTACGGCTCCGATCTGCTCAACATCACCTTCGATCCGACGATCGGCAGCCAGATGGCCAGCTACGGGTTCGACGACGAGGGCACGGTCGCCAAGAAGGACTACATCATCAAGGAGGGCATCCTCCTGAAGCCGCTCGGCAGCGCCACGTCCCAGGGACGCGCCGGCATCGAGGGCGTCGCCAACGCGCGGGCGTCGGGCTGGAACCGTCCGCCGATCGACCGCATGGCGAACCTGAATCTCGAGCCGGGCACCTCGACGCTCGACGAGCTGATCGGCCAGGTCGAGAAGGGCGTGTACATGGCCACGAACAGCTCGTGGTCCATCGACGACTCCCGCAACAAGTTCCAGTTCGGCTGCGAGTACGGCCGGCTCATCGAGAACGGCGAGCTGACCACGCTCGTGCGCCGCAACAAGTACAAGGGCGTATCCGCCGAGTTCTGGCGGAGCCTGAAGGGCGTCGGCAACCAGGACACGTTCGAGGTCATGGGCACGCCGCACTGCGGCAAGGGTGAGCCGAACCAGATGGTGCGCGTCGGACATGCGACGCCCGCCTGCCTGTTCGCCGGCGTGGACGTCGGCGGTGACGCCTAGGGGGAGCAGAGCGATGCAGAGCTACTTCCACGAGATCGCCGACCACCTGACGAGCCAGCTGCAGGGTGACGAGGTCTACACCTGCTCGTTCAGCGGCGAGGACTCCGACTTCGTCCGCTTCAACCAGGGGCAGGTCCGCCAGGCCGGCTCGGTCGTGCAGCGCGGCGCATCCGTCGACCTGATCCAGGGGCAGAAGCACGCCGCCGGCTGGGCGACCCTGACGGGCGAGGCCGAGGCCGACAAGGCGCGCCTCACGGCACTCGTCAAGCGACTGCGCGAGAAGCTGCCGCATCTGCCCGAGGATCCGCATCTCCTCTACGCGACGGACGTGCAGTCCAGCGAGCACGTCGGCGACAACAAGCTCCCCGCGCCCGAGCACTCCCTCGAGGAGATCCGCTCGTCTGCTGGTGGCAACGACCTCGTCGGCATCTACGCGGCGGGCGCCATCGGCCGCGGCTTCGCCAACTCGCTCGGCCAGCGCAACTGGTACGAGACCTGGAACTACAACCTCGACTGGAGCCTGCACCACGCCGGCGACAAGGCTGTGAAGGCCGGTTACGCCGGCTTCGAGTGGGACGACGCGACGTTCCGCCGCAAGGTCGAGGTGGCCGGGCGGCAGATGGACGCGCTCGCGCGTGAGCCCCGCACCATCTCGCCAGGTCACTACCGCGTGTACTTCACGCCCGCGGCGGTGAACGACCTCGTCGGCATTCTCTCGTGGGGCGGCTTCGGTCTGCAGGCCCACAAGGCACGCCAGACGCCGCTGCTCAAGCTGGTCGAGGGCGAAGCGAGCATGTCCGAGGCGGTCACGCTGCGCGAGAACACGGCCGAGGGCATCGCGCCCAACTTCCAGGGCTCGGGTTTCATCCGGCCGGCTGCCGTGACGCTGATCGAAGGCGGCCGCTACAAGGACTGCCTCGTGAGCCCGCGCTCCGCCAAGGAGTTCGACGTGCCGACGAACGGCGCGTCGGCGCACGAGTCACCCGAGTCGCTCGACATGGCCGCCGGGAGCCTGCCGACGGACGAGGCGATCACGCGCCTCGAGAAGGGCATCTACGTCGGCAACGTCCACTACCTGAACTACTCGGACCGCAGCACGTGCCGCACGACGGGCATGACGCGTTTCGCCACGTTCTGGGTCGAGGACGGCGAGATCGTGGCGCCGCTCAACGTGATGCGGTTCGACGAGACGATGTACCGGGCGCTGGGCGACAAGCTGCTGGGCCTGACGTCCGAGCGCGAGATGATCCTGGACTCCCAGACCTACGGCGCGCGCTCGACGGGCAGCGGTCGTATGCCTGGCGCCCTCGTCGAGGACTTCACGTTCACGCTGTAGGGCCTACCCCAGCGGCCCCTCGACGACCACGTGCTCCGTGACCGGCTCCCCGCCGATCACGTGCTCCTGCAGGATCCGCTCCATCACCGGCACCGTGACGCCGGCATACCAGGTGCCCTCCGGGTACACCACGGCGATCGGTCCGCCGCGGCAGATCCGTAGGCAGTCGACCTTGTTGCGATGCACGCAGGGCAGCTCCGGATCCGTGTGCGTGCTGCCTTCGATGCCGAGCTCGACGACGCGCCGCTTCAGGTAGGCCCACACCTCACCCGTCGCGTCACGGCTCGCGCACTTCGGCTTCGTCTGGTCCGCGCAGAGCAGCACGTGGCGTCGGCCGCGATCGAGCCCGAGACGACGGGCAATCTGCTGGAGGTCCTCGCTCGCCATCGGTCAGGACTCCGCGTGTCCGATCTCGTCCTCGTACTCCTCGTATTCCCCGTCCTCGTCCTCGTGCCAGACCTCTTCGTCCTCGCTCGGGATGTCGATGTTGACGTAGGCCATGAGGCCGAAGCACAGCAGGCCGATGGGGGCGATGCCGAAGTACATGTGCTCGGCCCAGGGCGCCGCGTTGGGCAGGTCCGCCGCCCCGAACTTGATGAAGGTCACGAGGTCGACGAGGAAGAAGAGCAGGCCCGCACACGTCCACCAGAAGACGTAGAGCCGCGGCTGGTGCGTGTGGAAGTCCGCGCCGCGCCACATGAAGCTCACCACGATGGCGCCGAGCGCGATGGTCGTCACCTGGGCAAGCCCGAGGACGATCACGAACGGCACGGGGATGCCGAACCGGATGGGCTCCGACTTGGGCAGGAGGTTGCTGAAGATCGCCATCAGCAGCCACACGCCGAGGAACAGCGTCAGCGCGAAGCCGAGCGCATTCACCCAGCCGAGGCGGCTGCGATGCCAGAAGGGGGGCTTGGCCGGGGGCGGGGGTCGGCGGGCCATGGCGTCTCCCGAGGGGGCCCCGGCGGGCGCCGGGCTGCAGAACGGTACCAGAGGGCGGCGCCCCTGCACCGGGCCGGAGGTACCCTCCCCGCGTGAGCGATGCCGCCCTCGACGCCGGCCCCCTGCGCTGCGCCACACCTGCGTCCTGGGTGGCCCAGGCGACGGCCGACCTGCCCGCATTCCTGAACGACCACGCCCACCTCGAGCGCAAGGCCGCGAGCAACGCCCTCGACCTGATCCATCGCTGGCCGTATCCGGTCCACGTCCGCGCTGACGGTGCGCATCACGCCGGGGCGGACCGCTGGTCTCGCCTCCTCGCTTCGATCGCACGGGACGAGGCCATCCATCTCGCCCAGGTACTGCGGCTCCTCACGGCCCGGGGCGGCCACCTGGAGCGCAGTCACGTGAACCCCTACGCGGCCGCGCTCCGCGCTCACGTGCGGAAGGGACTCGGGCTCTCCGAGCTCGTCGACCGCCTGTTGGTCAGCGCCCTCATCGAGGCGCGCAGCGGCGAGCGCTTCCGCCTGCTGGCCGAGCACGCGGGCGAGCCCGAGCTGCGCCGCTTCTACGGCGCGCTCGTCGCCTCGGAGGAAGGGCACTACCGCGCATTCCTCGATCTCGCCCGGCTGCTTCCCGATCGGCGCGAGAGCGTCGGCGCGCGCTGGGATGCGCTCCTCGACGTCGAGGCCGAGGCGATCGCCTCGATGGAGCCGGGCTCCGCCATGCACAGCGGGTACGTCGCATGACGACCGAGCACGTGCTGCTGGGCGCGGTGGTGCTCGCAGCCGCGACGATCCAGGGCGTCATCGGCTTCGCATTCGGTCTCGTGCTCATGGGCGTGCTGCCGCGGCTCGTCCCGCTCGGCGAAGCCGTGGCCATCACCGCGACGTGCGGCGTGTTCGTCGCGGCGCTGATCTTCTGGCGGTATCGGCGGCACGTGCTCTGGGGCGAGGTCGTGCCTCAGCTCGCCGGAGCTGCCATCGGACTGCCCGTGGGCGTCCTGGCGCTCAAGCACGTGGATCCGGATCCGTGTGTGCGCGCCCTCGGCGTGCTGATCCTGCTCTACCTCGCGTGGACCCTCTGGCCGCGATCGACCGGGACCACGACCCGCCGCCGCAGGATCGCCCGTCCCTGGGGGTTCCCGGCCGGCATCGTGGCCGGGGCGTTCGGCGGCGCCTTCGCCACCGGCGGCCCGCCGGTCATCGCGTACGGGACAGCGCGTGGCTACAACCCCAAGACGTTCAAGGCGGTGCTGCAAGGCTTCTTCGTCACCGCGACGGCCGCACACCTCGGGCTCCTCGCGAACGCGGGCATCCTGACGCGAGACGTGCTGCTGCGCGCCGTCGTCTTCGTCCCCCTCGTGCCCCTGGGAACCTGGCTCGGCGGGCGGTACGGAGACCGACTGCATCCGATCGTGTTCCGCCGCCTCGTGCTCGCCGCGCTCTTCGTGCTCGGCCTCGACTACCTCGTGAACGGACGCTGAGGAGACCACCGTGCCCGAGCTACCCGAGGTCGAGACGACGATGCGCCTGATCCGGCCGCAGCTCGAGGGTCGCACGATCACGGGCGCCGACGTGAGCTGGGCTCGGACCCTGGGCGGGCTGACGCGGCCGGCCTTCGAGCGTGCCGTGCAGGGAGCGCGCATCGCCCGGCTGCGACGTCGTGCCAAGCACATCGTTCTCGAGCTGGAGCGCGACGGGCTGGAAGCCGGAGCCTTGCTCGTGCACCTGCGCATGACCGGCCGGCTGTACGTCGAGCCTGCGGCGGCGCCAGCGTCGCCCTACGTCCGCGTGCGTCTCCCGCTCGACGACGGCACCGCGCTGCACTTCTTGGACGTGCGCAAGTTCGGCCGCGTGCTGTTCGCGCGGGAACCCGAGTCCGTGCTGGGCACCCTGGGGCCCGAGCCGCTGGACGATGCGTTCACCGCGGATGTCTTCCGGAATGCACTTCGGCGCAGACGGCGCATGCTCAAGCCCCTGCTGCTCGATCAGACGTTCGTTGCGGGCCTCGGCAACATCTACGTCGACGAGGCGCTGTTCCTCGCGCGGCTGCATCCCCTGCGGCGAGCCGACACCGTGCGCAAGGCGCAGGGCATCGCGCTGCACAGCGCCATCCGCGAAGTCCTCGCGGCAGCGATCGAGCATCAGGGGTCGAGCTTCGACACCTTCTACCGGACGCCCGAAGGCCAGCCGGGGAGCTACCAGCACGAGTTCCGCGTGTACGGCCGCACGGGCAAGCCCTGTCCGCGATGCGGCGCGCCTGTGCGCCGGCTGGTCGTCGGGCAGCGCGGCACGCACGTGTGCCTCAGATGTCAGCGTCCTCCGCGGACTCGCTGAGCTCGTCCACCTCGAGGCCGACCATCCGCATCAGCGCCAGGGCGTTGCCGCGCTGAACCACCCCCGGTCGCAGCGTGTAGTCGAAGGCGATCCGGCCGTCGGCGACCTGGTCCTCGAAGTGCATGTTGCGCACGCGCCCCGTGCCGTCCTCCGCGATGGCCGCCAGGGCGAGGTCGTGGGTCGTGACGAGGCCGAGCGCGCCGGCCTCGAGCAGTGTCCGCACCACGGCGGCGGCGCCCACGCGTCGGTCCTGCGAGTTCGTCCCGTGGAGCACCTCGTCGAGCAGGAACAGCGCAGGCGCGCTCTGGGCGCTGAGGTCGACCACCTGCCGGAGCCGCTCGATCTCGGCATAGAAGCGGGACGCGCCCTCCTGCAGGCTGTCGTGCAGCTGGATCGATGCGCCCACGGCAAGCGGGGAGAGCGTCAGGGCGCGAGCACGTACCGGGGCGCCGGCGAACGCCATCACCGCGGCCACCCCAACGCTGCGCAGCAAGGTGCTCTTGCCGGACATGTTGGAGCCGCTGATCAACAGCGCTTGGGGCGTGGGTCGCTCCAGTGCGAGATCCACGTCATTGCGCACGTTGTCGTCCGAAGCGAGCAGGGGATGGCCGAGCCCCTCGGCCCGAAGGCATGTCTCGGAGGCAAACTCCGGGAACACGTCGTCGGGATGCTCGAACGCATACGTGGCGAGGCTGGCGAGAGCCTCGGTCTCGGCGATCACGTCCAGCCACGTGCTGAGCGCCTCGCCGTGCTCCGCGCGCCACGACTCCAGCGCATAGGCGAGCTGGGTGCCGAGTGAGAGGAGCCAGCTGATCGGCAGGAAGATCTGGTTCCGACGCGCATCGACGAGGTCCATCACGCGTACGAGCCGGCGGATGTCCTGGCTCGGGCGCGCATTCCCGGAGCGCAGGCGAGCGAGCTGGGTCGCGAGATGGGGTGCCTCGAAGGAGCTGGCCTCGAGCTGCTCGAGGATGCGTGCGATGAGCGCGAGGTCCTGCGCGGGTCGATCGGCGTCGTCGAGGACGGTCTGCACGTCGGCGCGCTCGAGGGCCGCGAAGACGTACTGCACGACGAAGGCGAGCACCATCCACAGGGGCTTCCAGTCGAAGCCCAGCCAGCCGACGAGCAGGACGGTCGAGATGACGCCCAGGACGCGATGACACCAGAGCCGCGCACGGCCCGTGAGGCGGACGGGCTCACGGGCCCAGGCCTGCGCCGCGCCCCGCTCGAACGCCGAGCGGCCGACGTCTTCGACATAGGCCAGCTGCTCGCGCCAGTCGAGCTGCGGCGCGAGCTCCGCCACCGCGGCCTGACGTGCGCGCGCCGTCTCGGGCGCAGCCGGCGCGAGCAGCCAGTCGGCCAGACGCCGCTCGCCGACCTGGGTGCGCACGGTACAGAGCAGCTCGAAGACGCTGCCGCGTCCGAACAGATCGAGATCGCCGGCGTAGGGGTGGCGCTCCGCCGCGAGTCCCTCACCGGCGCGCCCGTGTCCAGCCCAGGTGCCGTCGAGGCGCCTCAGGCCTTGCGCGTAGAGCGAGGCCGCGGCGCGGGCGCGGCGCTCTTCTGCTGCTGCCCCGGCATGGCGGATCACCAGCACGACGAACGCGGCGAGCGGCAGCCACAGCGCGTGCGCCGTGAGATTCCATCCGAGACTCGCGAGGAAGAGCCCGACGGTCACTAGGAAGGCGCCCAGGCGCCAGTTGGAGATGCGCGTCGCGCGTGCAGCGGCGGCATCGGCGAGGCGGGTGCGCTCCGCGAGGCGTTCCTCGTACACGGCGCGGGGATCGGTCTGGGGACTGGTGTCAGGCACGATCAGGACTGCGGGAGGTGGAGGGTGCAGGCCTCGCCGACGCGCAGCGTGCCGGGCTCGAGGACGCGGGCGTACACGCGGCTCTCACCGGGGTGCTGATCCGCGAGCATGCGCTTGAAGCGGCCGTCCTCGAAGGACGCACGGATGGCCGCGCACGGCGAGGCGTAGGAGAGGACCTCCAGTTCGACGCCCTCGGCGAAAGCCAGTCGCACGCCGGGCACAACGTCGCTCCAGTCCAGCCCTGCGACGGTCACATTCTCTCCCGTGGTGCCGGGCTGGATCGGGTGCCCCTCGGCCTGGAGCCGCTCGATGGCATCCAGCCCGAGCAGGCAGACCGCGCGCTCGGGTCCGCCGTGGAAGCGGGGGTGCGCCTGGCGGTCAGTGCTGAGGCCCTCGACACCGACCTCGGCCTCCGCGACCGGCAGCTTGGGCACGCCGCCGTCCGAGACGTTGATTCGGTGGATGGTGCCGGCCCGGGGAGGCGTGCTCATCGCTACAGGCTACGGGCAAGGGAGCCGGCGGCGACGCCGGGCTCCACGGCTTGTGGGGCCCGGGATGGGGGGGTATCGTCCGATCGTGCCGCCGCGGCACCCGGGAGAGAGCCGTGTCCGACGTCGAGTTCCGTAGCGAGAAGATCGATATGCCGGATGCCGGGGCCGTCGTGTACCGGCTCCACGGCGTGCTGGGCGACTCCCAGCACTGCTACGACTTCCTCGACGACTTCCTCGACTGCCTCGAGACGTGTCCGGACAAGATCGTCTTCAACCTCGCCGAGCTCGAGAACATGTACAGCGCCGGCATCGGCATCCTGGCGAACTGCTTCACGAAGGCGCGCTCGAGTGACAAGACGCTCTCGATCTGCTGCGTCAAGCCCGTCATCCACCGCACGCTGACCATCACGGGCGTCGAGCCGATGCTCAAGGAGTACGCGTCGGAGGAAGAGGCCCTGGCAGCCTCCTGACCTCCGACGCGTTCGGGTCCTCAATCCGCCACGGGCAGTCCCGACGGAACGCTTGCGGGTACCAATCCCGCCATGTCGCGCGATGACG
>JASJDY010000134.1 GCA_030065025.1 Planctomycetota bacterium | reverse complement strand
GGGCATCCATCCGCGATGATCGCGCCATGTCGAGTCCTCCGCGATCTCATCGCGGATGGCCGCATGCTGGTCACAATCTGCAACAACGTTTCGCGGCTCCGTACCCCGCCATGTCCTCGGCCGACGGCAGGCTTGGTCACGGATTGGCGAAGTTTTTACGCGGCTCCGTACCCACGGATTGGCGAAGTTTTTACGCGGCTCCGTACTCCTACCTGCAACAACTTTTTGCGGCTCCGTACTCTCGGCTCCGTACTCAACGTACTGCTGCA
The DNA here is from genome assembly GCA_030065025.1 of Planctomycetota bacterium. Lineage (GTDB taxonomy): Bacteria > Planctomycetota > PLA2 > PLA2 > JAEUHO01 > JAHEIK01. Next base: position 14,188 of record JASJDY010000134.1, on the reverse strand, counting down.
ACAACTTCTCGCGGCTCCGTACCCTGCTGCAACAACTTCTCGCGGCTCCGTACCTCGGAACGACCTCATCAAGGGCTGGGGCAGCGGACGCCCGACGACGTCTACCGCGGGCGACCACCCCGCGCGACGCGCAACATCACCGGCGGCACGTTGCGCGTCCGGTTCCTCGATGGAGATCGGCGCCTTCCCGTTCTGCGCCTTCGCGACGCAGCGTAGTTGCGAGCAAACCACCGCTGGGACCTGGCTCGGGTTGTGCTCGCGCCCAAGCTCGCAGTCTTGAACGACCGCTCTCGCCTGCTGCCTACTGCACCCAGGCACCCGTCAAGAGTCCTGGGCCGCTACAGGGCACAACTTCCCCCTATCCGCTGCTCCTCACTATCGCCGCCGTACCCCGACATGCACCACCGTCGGCTCGTTGTCGCGGAGGACTACGTTCGCGGAGCCCCGCTGCCCATCGCTCGTCGAAACCTCTAGGGTGCCCGCCCGATCGGCGCCCACCCAGAGCCGCACCTCGTCCGTCAGTCCACCATGGCGGCTGGACGACGTGGATGCACCGCTCCTCCACACGACCATTGGAGCCATCAGCGGGATCGACGATGATGTGTCCTCGATCCCGGACTTGAAGCGCACAATCAGCACTCCGGCCCCGGTCACGCGGAGCGTGGCAGCACTTGAAGATGTGGGCATGGGAAAGCGTGAAGTAATCGGCCCCCACGCGGGGAGTTCGGTATTCAACTCCAGGAAGTAACCGTCGCCGAGGGGGACGTCGGGACACGTTACGCGTCCATCCGCGTCCAGCTGTGCGGCCCTTCCGCCCAGGGGTAGCTCTCCGCGGTGCACAATGACGCTTCCGCGCAACGCTCGCCCAGATGGGTCGACGACGCGGATGTCCACCGGTCTCCGCCGCGGCAATCGCAGTACCCCAACATCCACCGAGGCACCAGCAGTAGCTTCCAAACGCAACGGTACAGACGCGATAGCGTGGGGCCAGCAGTCATCCGCGCGCCGTGTTCTGACAACGAGCATCGTCGCGGTCTCGGGCACACCGTCGAGCACGAATCTCCCGTCCGCGTTGGTTGCAGAAAACCGCTGCCGGGGGGGCGGTGCGTCGGCGTCCCAGTCTGCGACGAGAACGTCGTGAGCGGCCGCGCCATCGTGATTCCTCACGGTGCCGGTCAGCCGCCGCAGCCTAGGAAGTCGCACGCGAAGGTGGAGGGCCTGATCTGTCACGGCCAGTCCACACTCGCTGCCCTGGACCAAGACCGGGCTTGAGCCAACCCTTCGGATCGTGACGCTTGGCTCACCGAATCTGACCGCAGGCAGACCGTCTACGCTAAGTGAACCCTCGTTGTCAGTGTGACCAACGATCCTGTAGTGTGCGCCTAGTCTATCCTGGGACTGCCAATCAAGATCCACGAGGTCAATCTGGACTTCAGCATCTCGTACGGCCCCTCCGCCAGTGAATGCGACCGTCGCGATGAGTGCCCTTTGTCTCAGTAGCTTCAGTGCCACGTTGTTTGCGTCAGGATGAGAGAGCCAAATGACGCGCGAACGCGAGATCAACTGACCCTTCGTCGCCCAAACGCGCACGCGCCTTCTTCGATGACGCACTCCCTCTGGCAAGGCACCGCCCGGTACGCGGAAGACGCCATTGTCTGCGGCCTCAAGCTGCGCGATGATCGAGGTTTTTGCAGAGGACCTCAGGTCGATGTTCGGCGAGTGCCAAGGGGCGATGTTGACTGCTGCGCCTGCGACGCCGTGGCCGCGGGCATTCACGACCTGCCCACTGAATGAGGACTCCGAGTCGCCCGCCGAGACAATGCGCTTTCCACCAGCACAGAGAGCCAGCACACAAACCACGCCCCAGACGACTCCTGCGCCAAAGCCCTCCTTGTGGTTCACGCTCAGCACACTGCCTGAACCTACACGCATTCTGTCACCGCCGTGCACTCTATCGATCCGCCAATGAAGGGCACGTCAAGGGTCTGATGCTTCTCGGACTTGGGGAACGAAATGCGTGAGGTTGGCACCTTCTTTCCACGAAGGCTCTCGGGGATTATGACGATATCGGGGATTTGGATCTCCTTTCCCGGCTTGCGGGCGCCCCCTGATCTCTGGGCCTTGGCCTTCGCTTCCTGCTTCGCCCTCTCTGCCTCGCAGCTTCGCTCGCATGAAGCAGTCGGGCTACCGCCCTTGCACTTGCCGAAGAACTCATGCCAGACCGCCCTATGCCCAATGAACTTGCTAGAGAGATCAGCGTTGACGAAGGGGATCTTGACCCTGACACCCGTGGGCACAGACCAGCCGCAGGTGATCTTGCACATGCACTTGTCGGGTTGCGGAGGGATGTTCGCCTGATTCCTGTAAATCAGCGGAAGCAGCTTCCAGCCTACCTTGCAGATCCTCCAGCAACGCTTCGCTTCGTTCCCGAGGTCACCGAAGAAGCCGCCGACATCCTCCAGTATGTCCGTCCCTGTTGGGTCACTCCAGTTGATGGGACTGGAGCGAACATACTCATACAGGTTGGCGCCTGCCGACAGGCCCAACGGATCTCTCTGCAGGAACCTACCTACTCCAGCCGAGTAGCAACGGGCCCGGTAGTACTCCAGCCCTTCCTCTCTCGCTCCCTCAACGCCGTCCGCCTTCGAACGGCTGCTCTCTTCCTCCAACACAGTCTTGCCTTTCCTCGACCCTCAGGCCGAACAAGGCAGGAGTTACTTCCTCTTCCCCTTTCATCTCCATTCCAGGCAAGCATTCCGGAGAGGGTGACACCCGGCGCACCACTCCACACGAGCGCGGCGCGCCCACGCCCCGCTTCTGCCACCGGGCTGCGTCGACTTCAGCCGGCAACGCGCACTTGCTGAGTCTGCGCTGAGACTCTGTGGTTGCGTGCTCGACGACGCGCTGGATGGATAAAGGGGCAACTCCCGCTCGCCTGGGCACTTGCATCGTGTTGCGCAAGATTCCGCGCACTTCTTCTCGGGCCCTTGATCCTCGGCAGATAGAGACGCCTGGGGCGGGCGAGGGAGTCGGAAGAGGAAGAGTCCCTACCTGGGTCGCAGCCAGAACTGCACGTACGGCTCGGCCTCGACCTGCAGCCTGCCGTCGAGCGCTCTCGCGATCGCCGCCAGCTGCTCCTCGTCGAGATCCGGATGCTCGACCACGCGCTGCAGCAGCCGGGCGGCATCGCCGCGCACGCCCCACTCCTCGTGTTCGAGGAGCGCGACCGTGGCCTTGATCGCCGGGCTTGCTGGCATGCGTTCCGTGCGGCACAGCGTGTCGAGCAGGGTACGTAGCGCGCGCAGGCTGCCTTTGTGGCGCACGAGGTCCAGCTCGACCGCGGCGCCATAGGTCTCGGCATGCTTCGCCAGCAGCGTAGACAGTCGGGACCGCACGCTGAGGAGCGGATGGTCCAGCAGCGGTCGCACGTCGGCGTAGCAGTCGGCTTCGAGTCCCAGCAGGGTGCCGAGCGCCGCCATGACGTGCAGCTCGCGGGTCGGGTCCTTCAGCCAGCCCTTCAGCTCGTCGGAGCCGGCGTGGCTGCCCAGCTTCGCGAGCACCCCGGCCGCGCGCCGCTGCACGCCCTCCTCCTTCGCCGACAGCAGGGCGACGACGTCCTTCGCCAGCGTCTCCGCCTTCAGCTCCCCCACCAGATAGAGCGCGACGCGGCGGCGGCGCTCGGTCTCGTGCGCCAGGTTGCGCTTCAGGAGGGCCTGTACCGGCTGCTTCGCGCCACCCTCGCGCACGCCCTTCAGGATGTCGACGTAGGCGCGCAGCTCGAGGCCGGACGCGCCCTGGTCCATCGCCTTGTCCAGGTAGGGCAGCACGGGCGCACCGAACTCCACGAGGCGTTCGCGCGCCCTGGGCACGATGCGGCGGTTCTCCCCCACCTGCCAGCGGATCGAGATGGCCCAGAGCTCGTCGAAGACCTCCTGCGTGAGCTCGCCCTCGTAGTCGCAGATCTTCGGGATCTCGACCGTCTCGCCGCCCTGACCCGCGGCGGGCGTGTTCTCCGGCTTCGTCGGACCGGCTTCCGGCGGCGAGAGATCGACGCCGACGCCGACGTCCGTGTGCCGCCAGGCCGTGCCGTCCTCCATGATGCCGAGGTAGTGGTCCTTGCCCGCGAGGTCGATGAGCACGCCGACGCTACCGAAGCCGCGCGCGGGGCGGCCGTGGTTGAGGCTGCCCTTGCGGCCGGCGTAGGTGTCGTTGCCTGAGCGATCGAAGAAGAGGCCGACGGAGTTCGTGAGCCCGCAGCCGTTGCACGACGTCGTGCCCATGTAGCGATCGTGGCCGCCGCGGTCGTGCAGGATGCTCGCCGCGTAGTCGTGGCTGCCGCCCTGGCCGAGGCCGGAGTGCATGACGTACGTGTCATTGCCGGACTCGTCGATCAAGCCGCCGACGGCGAGGTGGATGCCGCTGCCCTGGCCGTACTGCGTCATCTCGTAGAGGTCGTTGCCGCCGCCGTCGTAGAGGAAGCCCGCGGCGTACCAGTAGCCGACGCCCTGGTTGTAGATGTCGCCCAGGTAGCGATCGTTGCCCTCGTGGTCGATGAGCATGGCGATGCCGCCCGCGTAGTCGACGCCGCGCTCGCCGATGGCGAAGCCCTGGCTGAAGCTCTGGTAGCGGTCGGCAAAGAGCGGCGCGTGCAGGTACACCCCACCGGCCTCGTAGGTGTCGTTGCCGCGCGTGTTGATGCAGTACGCCATGCCGCGGCAGCGCGCGAAGGCCTGGGCGTTCGCCCATGCGGTCAGACGGTCGTTGTCGAACAGTCCGATGTCGACGGGATCCTTCGTGCCCTCATCGGCGGTGAGCTCGGGCTTGGACTGCATCGCGTCGTCGTAGAACACGGCGACGCCGAAGCCGGCCGCGCCCTGCGTGAACGTGCGGCCCTCGTAGGTGTCGGTGCCACCGTCGTCGTAGAAGACGGCGCAGCCGCCCATGGCCGCGCCGAGGCTGGCGTGACCCGCACGGTAGCGGTCGTTGCCCATGCCCAGGTCGTAGAAGGCCGCCACGCCCAGTACGGCAGCGCCCATCGTGATCTGCACCTCGGCGCAGTCGTACTGATCGTCGCCGCCGAGATCCGCGAAGAAGCCGAGCCGGCGGTCCTTCGTGCCGTAGGCGGCGCCGATCCGGCAGCCCACGTAGCGATCGTTGCCGCCGGGATCGATCAGCACCGTGTACTGGCCACCCGTGTACACGTCGTCCTTCGGCGTGCCGAGCGCAATGCGGCCGAAGGGCGTGTCCTTCACCAAGGGCTTGTCCCGCGGGAAGGCGCTGGGCGGAAGCTCGCGCAGCCAGGCCTGCGGGTCACCGAAGGCCGCGAACCACGGCTCGAGCAGGGCACGCGCGGAGATGCTCGCCGCCAGCTCGTGCAGGTAGGCGTCGTCGGCGGCCTCGAGCGTCTTCGTCAGGGTGTCCTCGACGGCCTCGCTGTACGGCGCCTCGAACACGTCGTGCCACGCCATGGCCGGCGGCAGGCGGCTGCGCAGGATCCGATAGCGCACGTCCTCGAAGCTGAGCGGCTCCTTTCCGAGCCGAAGCGGCTTGCCGGCGTGTGCGGCGAGCTTCGTGGCCCAGGCCAGGAGATCCGCGGGCTTGGCGTCCTCGGCGACGACGGGCTCGCGCGAATCGGGGATGCCACGGAGCGCGCGCCCGACCGGATCGAGGTCAGACGGCGCCAGCCGCTGCCACGCCTCGATCAAGGTGCCGTGCGGAGCATGCAGGCCTGCGTCCCACGTGGTGGACAAGCGCACGAAGGCGTCCATCTCGCGCGCGATCTCGAGCGGGTCCCGGAGCATCTCCTTCACGATGGGGAGGCACTCGTGTCCCTTGGCGAGGTCCTTGGTGAAGGTGAGGTCCTTGCGCGTCAGGTTGGCGGCGTGCAGCGCGCGGTCGAGCGCGGCGAGCTCCTCGGGCGTGTAGGTGGGCGGTGCCTCGTCTTCGCCGGCCCGAGCGGGAGGGACGGCGACGACGACCAAGAGGATCCAGACCCACCACGTGCGCATGACGGCCTCCCGCGGGGAAGCCTACATCCTCAAGCCCAGGTCTGCACCTCGAGCTCCAGGTCCACCCCGTGGCGCTGCTTCACCTCGGCCTGGATCAGCATGATCAAGGACCACACGTCCTTCGCGCTCGCCTCGCCCGTGTTCACGATGAAGTTGGCGTGCTGCGTCGAGACCATCGCGCCGCCGATCCGGAGGCCCTTGAGGTCGGCCTGCTCGATCAGCCAGCCGGCCGAGTACGGGCCGGGCGGGTTCTTGAAGATGCAGCCGGCGCTGCGCGCGGCCAGCGGCTGCGTGTCGCGCTTCCAGGTCATCGCCTTGCGGTGCAGCGCTTGCCCCATCTCCGGCGTCTGGGCCGGATCGCGGCGGAAGACGGCGCCCGTGACGAGACAGCCCGCGAAGGGGCTGCTGCGGTAGCCGAGGTCGCCCGGCTGGATGAAGCGGCGGAAGACGTTGCCCTCGTGATCGAGACCGCTGACCTCGCTCAGCGCGTCGGCGACGCTGCCGAAGCGCCCGCCAGCGTTCATGAACACGACACCGCCGACGCTGCCCGGGATGCCCGGGCAGCCGGGCAGACCGGGGATGCCCAGGTCGATGGCCTTGCGCACGAGGGCCGGGAAGCCGTAGCCGGCGCCGACCTCGACGCGGTCGTCGAAGACGCGGAAGTGCTTGAGGTTGCGCGTTGCGATGACGGCCCCCTCGATCTCGCCGTCGGTCACGAGCAGGTTGCAGCCGCCGCCGAGCACGTGCAGCGGCACGCCGGAGGCGCGGCAGAGACGCACGACCTCGCGGCAGCCCTCCTCGCTCTCAGGCTCGAAGAGGTAGCGCGGACGTCCGCCGACACCGATCGAGGTACGCAGGGAGAGTGAGTCCGCCCGGGCGTGGGCGTCATCGAAGTCGCGCGGCAAGACCACGAGCTACCTCGTCCACGTTGCCCGCCCCCATGGTGACGACCACGTCACCCGGCAGCAGGTGCCGCACGCCGTGCTCCACGGCGGCGGCCAGGTCTTGGAGCGGCTGGGCTGTGCCGCCCTCGTTGCTCACGTGTCGCGCCAGGTCCTCCGACGTGACGGCGCGCCGCTCCTCTTCGCTGTCCCGAGCGAAGTAGATCGGCGGCAGCCAGACCTCGTCGGCCCGGGCCAACGCAACAGCGAACTCCTTCATCAGGCAGCGCGTGCGGCTGGCCTGATGCGGCTGGAAGATCACGACGAGCCGCCGGTCGGGGAAGCGGGTGCGGAGGGCGCCGACCGTGGCGCGGATCTCCGCCGGATGGTGGCCGTAGTCGTCGAGCACCGTGACGCCGCCGCACTCGGCCACCCACTCCTGGCGGCGGGCGACGCCGCGGAAGGCGGCCAGGGCGGCGGCGGTCTCCTCGAACGAGCAGCCGGAGGCCATCATGGCGGCGGCCGCGGCGGTCGCGTTGAGGACGTTGTGGCGGCCCGTCATGGGGATCCGCAGGTCGCCCAGGAGCGTGCCGCGCTCCCTCAGCGCGAAGCGGGTGGTGCGCCCACCGTCCTCGGGCTCGGGCTCGCCGGCCTGCCAGTGCGCCTCGTCCGAGAAGCCGTAGCTCTGCAGGCCGCACCGCAGCCGCGAGTCCCCCCGGAACACGGGCACGTAGGCGTCGTTCACGATCAGCACGCCGTCGTGCGGCACGAGCGCGGCGAAGACGCGGAACGACTCCTGGATCTCCGCCAGATCGGCGTAGTAGTCGAGGTGGTCCTCGTCCACGTTGGTCACGATGGCCACCTGCGGCCGGTGACGGTGGAAGGAGCGTGCGAACTCGCAGCTCTCCACCACGAAGGCGGGGCCCTCGCCGCTGCGCCAGCCGCGCCCCTCGTCCAGCAGCTGCCCCCCCACCACGAAGCTGGGGTCACGGCCTGCGTGCACCAGGGCGCTCGCGAGGATGCTGGAGGTCGTCGTCTTGCCGTGGCTGCCGGCGACGCAGACCCCGACGCGGTCGGCCATGAGCGCGCCGATGAGGTCGGCGTAGGCGTACTGCGGCACGCCCCGCTCCTGGGCCGCAGCTCGCTGGGGATGCGACGGGGGAATCGCCGCGGAGTAGAAGAGCGCGTCGACGTCCTCGGGCAGCGGCGCGTCGTCTTGCTCGGCCCACGCGGGCGGCTGCCGGTCGGAGCCGCGCACGTCGATGCCGCGCGCGCGCACCAGCTCGGCCGCCCCGCTCATGCCCACGCCGCCGACGCCCACGAGGTACGCACGTCGGATCGCGGTCAGATCCGGTGCTGCTACGTCGCGAGCGAGCGCGGGCAATTCCATGGAGCTCAGCCCTCCCACCCAAGGAATCGGACGAGATCGTCGGCGGTTTCAACGACGCCCGGTCGTGCGTCGCGAACCAGCGCAGCGCGCATGGTCGCCAGGGTTTCCTCGTCCTCCAAGAGACAAAGAACGTCGCGCGCGACGGCGGGCGGATCGAGCGTCTCCTGTGCGATGACGCGTGCGCCCCCGGCCCTCTCGAGCGGCTCGGCGTTTACGAACTGCTGACGATCCGCGTGGTGCGGATACGGCACGAGGACCGCTGGAGTCGCCGTGGCCTGCAGCTCCGCGCACGTGTTCGCGCCCGCGCGGCACAGCACGAGGTCGGCCGTGCGGTAGGCCGTGCCCATGGCCTGCACGTAGGGCGTGACGTGATGCGGGATGCCGAGCTTCGCGTAGCGCGCCGCGACGTCGCCGCCCGTCTTGCCGACCGCGTGGAGGATCTGGATCCGCCGGGCGAGCCCGGGATCCGCGGCCACGGCCGCCTCGAGACCGTCGAGGAAGCGCTCGTAGAGGCGCTCGGCGCCGAGGCTGCCGCCGGTCACGAAGAGCGTGCGGCGTCCTGGCTCCAGGCCGAAGGCCGCGGGGTCGCGTTCCCCCTCGAGCGCCTCCGCCCGCAGCAGCGGCCCGGTGACGCGCACGCCGGGGTGATCCGCCAGCGCCTCGCGGGCCTGGGCGTCGGCGAGGTAGAGGCGGTCGGCCCGGCGGGCGAGCTTGCGGACGACGACCCCGGGCACGGCGTCGGGCACGAGAAAGGCCAGCGGCACCCGGGCGCGGCGGGCTGACCAGGCTGCGGGGGCGCACGGCCAGCCCCCGAGCGCGACGAGGGCGCCGACGCCTTCGCGCTTCAGGAGTGCCTTCGCCGTGCGAGCGTGGCGAAAGAAGCGGAAGGGGAAGGTCGCAGCGGCACCGGCCGAGCGCGGCAGGCGGGTGGCGGGCAGCGTCCAGGGCGCCTCACGGCCGGCGAACCACGCGGCCTCGACGGCCTCGCCGGGCGTGGCGAAGCGGACCTCGAACCCGCGGGCGGTCAGCTCGTCGGCGAGGGCGAAGCCGGGCGCGAGGTGCCCGGCGCTACCGCCGCCCGAGAACAGCACGAGCCGCCGATCACCAGCCACGGGTCAGTAGGCCTCGTCCGGTGCCTCGCGTGAGGTCCGGCGTGCGACGTTGAGGATCAGGCCCACGCAGGTACAGGCCATCAGCAGGTTGCTCCCGCCCGTCGAGATGAACGGCAGCGACACGCCCTTCGTCGGCGCGGTCGCGGTCACGACCGCGATGTTGATCAGCGCCTGGAAGACGAGGATGAACGTCGCGCCCGCCGCGAGGTAGAGCGCGTGGGGCCCAAGCACGCGCGCGCGCCAGGCGATCTGCCGCCCGTGCCACGCGAGCAGCATGAAGGCGATCACCACGGCGGCGCACCCTAGGAAGCCGAGCTCCTCCCCGATGACGGCGAAGATGAAGTCGTTGTGCGCCTCCGAGAAGTAACCGAGCTTCTGGGCGCCCTGCCCCAGGCCCTTGCCGAAGACACCGCCCGAGCCGATCGCGACGAGGGCCTCGTGCACCTGGCTGCCCTCGCCGGGGCCGCCCGTGTACATCGCGAGGCGACTGCGGACGTGCGGGAAGCGGGTGTAGGCGAAGAAGACGATCAGCGGGATCACCGTGACCGCGAAGGGCACGACGCGCGTGGGCCGGATCCCGGCGAGTCCCAGGAGGACGACCGCCTGCGCGACGATGAAGAGCGACGTCCCCAGGTCCGGCTCGACCAGCACGAGCACGGTCGCGAGGCCGACCGGCGCGAGCACGGGCAGCAGGGACTGCCGCGGGGCGAGGGGGTCGCCCTCCTCCCGCGCGGCGAGCCGGTCTGCGAGGAAGAGCAGCGTGCCGATCTTGAGGATCTCGCTGGCCTGGATCGAGACCCCGGCGACGTGGAGCCAGCGGCGGCTGCCCTTGATCGGGTCGGCCACGACGAGCGTGAGGCCGAGCAGCAGGATCGAGAGGCACAGCACGGGCAGGGCGGCGCGGCGCAGCAGGTCGAGGCTCACGCGCGACGTGACCCACGCGATCACGACGCCCAGCACGACCCAGCGCAGCTGCCGCACGAGGACGTCGCTGTGCTCCCGACCGACCACGGCGCCCATGACGGAGCTGGTGCTGTAGATCATGACGAGGCCGAGGGCGACGAGGCCCACGGCGACGCCGAGGACGACCTGCTCCGCCCGCGCCACGGTCAGCGCACCTTCAGCAGCGCGAGCGCGGCAACCACGCAGATCACGGAGACGATCCAGAAGCGGACGGTCACCTTGTTCTCGTGCAGGCCGCCCATCTGCCAGTGGTGGTGATGCGGCGCGCAGCGCAGCCAGCGCTTGCCGGTGGCGTTCGGCACCCCGGCCTTCTCGGCCCGCCTGCGCGTCGCCTTGAAGTACACGCGCTGTCCGATGACGGACACGGCCTCGGAGACGAACAGGCCGCCCGCGATGAGCAGCGTGATCTCGTGGCGCAGCGTCACGGCGATGACGCCGAGGATGCCGCCGATGGAGAGCGAGCCCGTGTCGCCCATGAACACGGTGGCCGGATAGCTGTTGAACCAGAGGAAGCCGAGGGAGCCGCCGATCAAGGCCGCGGCGATGATCGCGATCTCGCCCGCCTCGGGCACGTAGAAGAGATGCAGCTCACGGGAGAAGTCGACGCGACCCACGATGTACGCGATCACGGCGAAGGCCACGGCCACCGTGGCGGTGGTGCCGATGGCGAGGCCGTCCATCCCGTCGGTGAGGTTCACCGCGTTGCTGGCTCCGACGATCACGAGGATGCCCAGGGGGATGAACAGGAGCCCCAGGTCGAGACAGAACTTCTTGAAGAAGGGCACCTGCAGATCGGCCCGGTGATGGTCACGTGGATCGGGCCAGCTGGCGGGCAGGTCGATCTCGCGGTCCACGACCGGGGCGAACTGCGCGGCCTCGGGCGTGTCGGGATCGCACAGGTCGCTACCGGCGGCCGCGCTGAGCACGGCGCTGTTCACCTGCTCGGCAGGCACGCCGTTGTGGACCGCGATCTCGCGTGCGCGGCGGCTGTTGTTCAGGTACTTGCCGGCGATGGACGTCCACGACTCGCCTTCGCGGATGGTGTGCCGCTTGATCCAGCGGAGTGCGTACGGGTTGTCCTTCATCGCCGGCCCGCGCAACCACGGCGTGCCGTCCTGCATGTTGCCCAGCGCGTAGAGCGTGCCGAGCGCCACGAACGCGATGAGCACCTGGCCGCCGAGCTTCTGGCGCTCGCTGATGCCGCGGCTCTGGGGGTCCGTGAGCTTCTTCCAGTCGTCCAGGGCACCGAGCGCGCCGAACGCGAGGAACGACAGCAGGATGATCCACGTGTACGGCGTGTCGAGCCGGACGAAGAGGAAGCCGGACAGCGCCACGCCGATCAGCAGGATCACGCCCCCCATCGTCGGGACGTCGGCCTTCGCGCTGCGCTGCCCGTCGACCTCGTCACTGCCCGTGCGGCTGAAGCCCGCGATCTTGCGCTTGGCGAGCGAGCGCACGATTCCCGGGCCGACGACGGTCGCGACGAGGAAGGCGAGGATCGCCGCGAACGCAGCGCGGAAGGTGATGTAGTGGATCAGCCGGAACCCGGAGAGCACGTCCTCGAGGTTGGAGAACAGGTGGTAGAGCAAGGCGGCTCCTCGCCGGGCGCTGGGGGCCGGTCGTCAGGGTCGACGGCGATCCGTGCGGGAGACGGACCAGTCCACCGCCCGCGGGTCGAGCTCGGAGGCATGCTCACGCACGTGCTCCGCGAGACGCTCGAGCGTCATGCTGCGGGAGCCCTTGAAGAGCCAGGCGTCGCCGGGCTCCGGCTCGAACGCAGGGTCGTCGAGGGCGTCGTGGATCGACTCGTGCGCACGCACGTGCTCGGCGCGCATGCCGAGGCGCACGGCCTCCTCGACGACCCCGGCGGCGTTCGGCCCGATCGCCCAGAGGCGGTCGACGCCCTCGTTCGCGACCTTGCGGCCCAGCGTGCGGTGGTAGCGCTCGGTCTGGTCGCCGAGCTCCTTCATCTCGCCGAGCACGGCTACGCGCCGGCCGCGGCAGTCGTGACGCACCAGCTCGCGGATGGCCGCGTCCATGCTGCGCGGGTTCGCGTTGTAGGCGTCGTTGATCAGCACGACGCCGCCCACGAGCTCGCGACTCATGCGCATGGCGGGCGGCGAGAAGCGCGCGAGCGCGTCGCGGATGTCGTAGGGCTCGCGACCGAGCCAGAGTCCGGCTGCCACGGCGGCGAGGGCGTTCTGCACGTTGTGCTCGCCGAGCACGGGCACCTCGATCGGCATGCGCCCGTAGAGCAGGAACTCGATCCCGCGGTCGGTCGCCCGGGGCTCGACGCCGTAGACGTCGGCGTCTTCCCACGTGCCGAAGGACACCACGTGCGTGCGCAGGTCCTGCATGATCTCGCGGCAGTAGTAGTTGTCGGCGTTCACGATCGCGGCGCCGCGCTCGGGGAGCGCCTCGAGCAGCGCGGCCTTCTCGCGCATCACGCCGTGGATCGTGCCGAGGCCCTCGAGGTGCACCTCCTCGACGTTCGTGAGGATGCCGAGCGTCGGGCGGGCGACGCCGCTCAGGTACGCGATCTCGCCGGGCGCGTTCGTGCCGATCTCGACGACGCACGCGCGGGTCGAGCGGTCCATGCGCAGCAGCGTCAGCGGCACGCCGATCGCGTTGTTGTACGACGCGTGGCTGGCGACGACGTCCTCGCCGAGCACGCTGTGCGTCATCTCCTTCACGGTCGTCTTGCCGCACGAGCCCGTGATGCCGATGACGGGCACGTCGAACCGGCTGCGGTGCCAGCGCGCGAGGTCGCCGAGCGCGCGGATGGTGTCGCGCACGATGATCGCGTTCCCCGGCACGCGCGACGCATCCGTGTCGTCGGCGACGAGCGTGAACGACGCGCCGCGCAGGAAGGCCTGCTCCATGAACGCGTGGCCGTCGAAGTTCGGGCCGCGGATCGGCACGAACAGCGACCGCGCCGGCACGTCGCGGCTGTCGGTCGTGACCGCCTCGATGACGGGATCACCGTCGACGGGGCCTGCCGGCTCGCCGCCGGTGGCACGCAGGATGTCGCTGTAGCGGATCGGTTCCATCGTCTCGTCCTCAATGTTCCCCGGGGGGCACCCCAGGGTTCCCGCCGTCGCGTGCCCGCTCACGCAGGGCCGTGCGGCTGACGGCGGCGTCGTCGAAGGGGACGCGTTCCGTCCCCTGGATCTGGTAGGTCTCGTGGCCCTTGCCCGCCACGAGCACCGTGGCGCCGGCGGGGGCCGTGCGGATCGCGTGGCGGATGGCCGCCGACCGGTCGGCGATGACCGTCGTGCGGGCCCGCTCGTCGGCGTCGAGGCCCGCGGTCATGTCGGCGAGGATCGCCTCCGGATCCTCGCTGCGCGGGTTGTCGCTCGTGAAGATCGCGACGTCGGCCTGCTCGACGGCAACGCGCGCCATGCGCGGCCGCTTGCTCCGGTCGCGGTCGCCACCACAGCCGATGACGCAGGTGACCGGCCGGGCGCCCACGCTGTGCAGGAAGACGAGCACCTGGCGGAGCGCGTCCTCCGTATGGGCATAGTCGACGAACACGTCGATCTCGTCGTCGCCGTCGTCACGCTCCACGCGCTCGAGGCGGCCGGGCACCTGGCCGACCGCGGCGGCGCCCTCGGCGGCCACGATGGGATCGTGCCCGAGACCGGCGCAGGCGCCGAGTGCGGCGAGGAGGTTGAGCACGTTGTGCATGCCCACGAGGCGCGTCTCGACGTCGCGCTGACCGTCGCCCGCCACGAGCAGGCGGAAGCGCGTGCGGTCCGGCGTCAACTCGATCGCCTCGGCGTGCAGATCGGCTTCCGGCGAGGTGCCGTACGTGAGGACCGAGGCGCGGCAGCG
>JASJDY010000133.1 GCA_030065025.1 Planctomycetota bacterium | reverse complement strand
CCGCTGGTGGGTGCCGACGTCTGGCCTACGGCGATCGGCATCGGCGGCAGCCACAGCGGCACGTGCGACTCCACGGTCGACAACCCGTGTCGCGGCTACCTGGCCTCGAGCTGGTACCAGCTCACGCTCACCAGCGCGCGCGTCGTGACGATCGACCTGACCATCACGCCGCTGCCCGGAACGCAGGACAACCTCGACCTCTACCTCGTGCCCAACAGCAACGTGAACTTCACGCTGGCCTCGTCCACCAATGCCGGCGCGAGCGCCGAGTCCATCAGCATCAGCCTGACCCCCGGCACGTACATCATCCGCGTCGAGGCCGTCTGCAGCGGGGCCAACCGCGCGGCCTACACCCTCGACGTCAACTAGGATCCAACCGTGCGCACCGCCTGCCTGCTCTTGATCGCCTGTCTCGCGGGGCCGCTCGCGGCGTGCGGCGGCGAGACGTCCGCCCCGTTCGAGCCCGAGTGGCGCGAGAGCAAGCCGGGCGCCGCGCTCGGCCGCATCCGGGCGGCCATCGTCGAGCGACCCGGGCCCGACCGCGCGGTCATCGAGGCGCGCTGGGAGAACCGTAGCGGCGCCGAGGGCTGTGCGCTCGAGCTCGTCGTGCCCGAGGGCGTGATGGTCCTCGAGGGCGAGCGCATGACGCCGCTGGCCGCGGACGAGCCGGCCGGCTCCGCGACCTGGCTCGTCGAGTTCCCGTCGGGCCGCGCGCTCGACGCCGTGCTGCGCTTGTGTCGCGAGACGGAGCACGGCCTCCAGGCGGCCGAGACGAGCGTGCGGCTGACCGACGGCTAGGCGCGGTCCTCCGACACGATGCCCTGTTCGAGGTCGAGGTACTTGCCCTTCAGCAGGTGCGCCGCCACCACCGAGCCGCGCTGATCGAGCGAGCTCGGCGTGTGGTGCCGCTCGTGGATGCGCGCACGCGCGTGACGGCAGAACAGGTCGGCGAGCTCGATCGAGCCCTCGTCACCGCGTGAGCCTGCGCGGGCGATGCACAGGGACATCGCCGTGAGGTCGACCGCCTCGTCGACCATGCGTCCCAGCCAGCCCTGGCGGTACTCGAGCTTCGCCTGCCAGCGCGCCATGGCGTACGTGATGCGCCGTGAGAGTCGCTTCACCTGGCGCCGGGTCCAGCCCCAGTGCCCGCGCAGCGCGCCCGGAACACCGGCCGGAGCGCCGAAGCCCGGCCACCACGTCGAGAGGTACCAAGGCGGGTAGTGCACGGCGCCGCGCAGCAGCGCCTTCAGCTTCGCCCCGAAGGAGGCGCCCGGCTCGGCCAGGGCGCCGACGCGCTGCAGGTGGGGGTCCAGCGCCTCACGCGCGATGAAGAGGCGCATGATCTCGCTCGTGCCCTCGACGATCGTGTTCAGCCGCGCCTCGCGGTAGAGCCGCTCCACGGGCCAGTCGCGCTCGCCGCGTGCGCGCAGGGAGCGCGGCTTCTCGTAGCCCCGTCCGCCGCGCACCTGCATGGTGCGGTGCGCGACCTGCACGAGCACCTCGGAGCAGAAGAGCTTCGCCATGGCCGCTTCGATGCGGAAGTCGGTGTCGCCGCGATCCGCGAGACAAGCGGTGTAGTCGCTGAAGGCCTCCATCGCGAACGTGTGGGACGCGATGTAGCCGAGGTGGATCGCCACGGCCTCCTGGGCGCCGATGGGGCCACCCCACTGCTCACGCTCCAGTGCCCACTGCCGCACGATCCGCAGGCAGGCCTTGGCCGCCGCCGCGTTCGTCGCGGGCAGCGTCAGTCGCCCCGTGTTGAGCGTGATCAGCGCGAGCTTGAGGCCCTGGCCCTCCTTCCAGAGGAGGTTCTCGGCGGGCACGTGCACGTCCTTGAAGTTCAGCAGGCCGCTGCGGATGCCGCCGTAGCCCATGAACTCACACACGTGGGCGGTCTCGATGCCCTCCCACGCGGACTCGACGATGAACGCGGAGATCTGCTTGCGCGGCTTCCCGCCGATCACCTTGTCCGGCGTGCGCGCCATCACGATCAGCACATCGGCCTCGGGGCCGTTCGTGCACCACAGCTTCTCGCCGTTGAGCACCCAGCCGCCGTCCGGGTGCGGCTCCGCGCGCGTCTCCATGCGCGCGGGATCGCTGCCCGCTTCGGGCTCCGTCAGGGCGAAGGCGGAGATCTCGCCCGCCGCCATGCGCGGCAGGTACTTCTTCTTCTGCTCGTCCGTGCCGAACAGCTTCAGCGGCGTCGGCACCCCGATGCTCTGGTGCCCCGACATCCAGATCGCCAGGGCGTTGCACCAGCTGGCGACGAGGGCCACGGCCCGGCCGTAGTTCGTCTGGCTGAAGCCCAGTCCGCCGGCCCACTCGGGCAGCTTGAGGCGGAAGGCGTCCGCCCCCTTCAGTGCCTCCAGCGCCTCGGGAGGCAGGTGATCCTCCGCGTCGACGCGGTCGGGATCGACCTCGGCCTTCAGGACCCGCTCGAGCTCTTCCAGCACGGGCTCCGCCACCTCGCGGTCGGCGGGGTCCTGCTCGGGGAACGGATGGAGGAGGTCGCCTGCCATGCGGCCGAGGAAGAGCTCGGCAGCGAAAGAGGGCCGGGTGCGCGTCTCCTCGCGCGAGCTCTCGGCCATCTCACGGGCGTCGGCGGCTGCGTCGGGATCGTGACGTAGATCGGCCATGTGTGCAGGGTAGGTCCGGCCGAGCCCCGCGTCCCCCCCGCGACGGGGGAATCCTTACGGCCTCGGGTAGCTTGGGCACGGAATGTCGCTCCGCACCAAGCTGATCGCTGCCGTCGTCGGCCTGCCCGGGGCCATCCTGCTGCTCGCGATCGTGCTGTTCTCACGCGAGGGGCGCTCGACACCCCCCGAGGCGCTCGACGCGATCATCAAGCTCGCCCGGGAGCACGAACGGGCGGTGATCGGCCCCGGCGTGCTGGAGCAGGTCCGCGCACGCCACTTCAAGGCCGCGTACGTCCTCAAGGATCCGGGCACGAACGCCGAGGCCCATCCGCGCGAGGTCTGGACGGTCGAGGCCTTCTACGCCCGCGACCGGCAGGCGCAGCCCGACGTCCAGGACGCCGCGGCCATCGAAGCGCTCTTCGAGAGCCTGGGCCAGGCTCGCAAGGAGTCGCCGCCCCTCGCGCTGCGTTCGGACTTCCTGGCCGTCGGCGCACGCCAGCCCGACGACGACAACCGGTCCTACGGCTTCGTGATGCACCTGCACGGCAGCGGCCGGGCCGCCGAGACCGTCTACTGGGTGATGATCGCCGGCATCGCACTGCTCGTGATCGTCTTCACCTACCTGATCGCGCGCTGGGTCATCCGGCCGCTCGACAAGCTCTCCGCGGCCGCCGACCGCATCGCCGAAGGCGACTTCGAGGTGCAGGTCGAGGCCCACGGCTCGGGCGACGAGTTCGGGCGCACGATCCGTGCACTGAACCGCATGGCGTCGGAGATCGGCGAGTACCAGGGGCAGCTCGAAGACCGCGTGCTGGGCGCGCTCAGCCGCATCAAGAAGGCCGAGCAGCACCTCGCCATCGCGCAGCGCCTCGCGGCCACGGGCAAGCTGGCCTCCGGCCTCGCCCACGAGATCAACAACCCGCTCGGCGGCATGAAGAACGCGGTGCGCGCGCTTGCCCGCGGCGACATGCCGCCCGAGAAGACGGACCTGTACCTGGACCTCATCACGGACGGCCTCGCGCGCATCGAGCAGACGGTGAAGAAGTTCCTCACCTTCACGCCGAGGCGGGCGCAGCCGCGTCCGACCGACCTGGTCGACGTCACGTCGAAGAGCGTGGACCTCGCCATGCACCGCATCCGCCGGCGCGGCATCGAGATCCTCACCGACTTCCCGGAGGACGCCTCCCGCGCGATCGTCTTCGGCGACCCGCACGAGCTCCAGCAGGTCGCGCTGAACCTCGTGCTGAACGCGGCGGACGCGATTCCCGAGGACCGCGCCGACGGCCAGGTGCGCGTCGAGATCGAGCGGCGGGGCGAGGACGTCGTGCTGCGCGTCGCGGACAACGGCAGCGGCATGAGCGCAGAGGACCAGGATCGCTGCTTCGACATGTTCTTCACGACGAAGGAGGTCGGGGAGGGCTCCGGGATGGGTCTGGCCGTGGTCCACAACATCGTGACCAACCACGGCGGCCGCATCGAGCTCACCAGCCAGCCCGGCGCCGGGACCATCTTCGACGTCATCCTGCCGGGGGAGGGGCGCGCCGAGGGGCGTCCCGAGGCCCTCGTGACGACGACGTGAGAGATCCCGCGTACAACAGGGGGCTGTTCCCGACGGAGGACGAACGATGTCCGGACGCGCATCCCTGTGGATCGGCTTCCTGGCCGGCGGCTGGGCCGCGACCCTGCTGATGCTCCTGCTGCCGGCGCTCGGCGTGCGCACGGCGGTCGCCGAGGATCCGCCCACCCCGGTGGCCCCCGGGCCGCCCCCGGCGGTCCAGCCGACGGAGGACACGCTCCCCGGCCCCTTCCGCACCGATCCCCGCCGCGATCCGCGCGGTCTGCAGGCGATTCCCGGGGGCGGCACGGGGGACTCCAACAACCACGCCATCGCCCTGGCCGCGTCGATCGGCGGCGGCGAGAGCGTCGTCTACTACTTCGACACGAAGGCCCAGCGGGTGCTCGTGTACCAGTACAAGGGCATCGTCCAGGGCTCGAAGCCCCTCGATTCCCGGGACCGCGGCGGCCTGAGGCTCCTGGCGGCCCGCCACATGGACTACGACCTCAAGCTGGAGGGCTACCGCGACCTGTCCGAGCGCACGCGGGGGCAGCTCGAGGAGGCCTTCGAGGACGCCTTCAGCGGCAAGAAGCGCCGGAACAACCCCTTCCCCACGAAGAAGGTCGGCGGCGTCAACAAGTAGGGGCGGCCCAGGGCCCGTCCGTACGGTCCTGTCAGGGTGCTGCGGTCCCAGCGTGCCCGGTTCTTGATCGCAAGCCCTTGTTCTGGGATGCTCTGCGCTTGTCCTGGGGGGGGCCGTGCGGCCGCCCTCTGCACGCATCGCACGCGTAAGACAGAATCGCACGAGACAGAAACGCACGAGACCGGAGTACGCCCGTGGCAAAGTCCAAGAGCGGTGAGTTCTACAGCTTCGACGAGGTGCTTCGTCAGCTGAACATCGACGAGAATCGCCTGAAGCGCCTCGTGTCCGAGGGCGAGATTCGCGCCTTCCGCGAGGGCGGCGCAATGAAGTTCAAGCGGACCGAGATCGACGGCCTTGCGGGCCGCGCGGGCCGCGGTAGCCAGACGTCGGAGACGTCGCTGACCGAGATCAGCCTCGAGGACGACAGCCAGCCCACCGTCAACGTCGGTGCCGGCGCCGGCGACACGCTGTCCGACGAGCTGCTCGAGGAGCCGGATCTGACGGCTTCGGGCGGTCTCAAGACGGCCGAGATCTCGAGCCAGGACACGTTCATCGATCAGGGCGACGTCGGCATGTCGACGGAGCCGATCGACTTCACCGACGACGAGGGTCTCGGCGACGACGAGGAGATCGAGGACATCGGCGTCGATCGCCCGCGTGCGGGCGCCGGTCGCGCCTCGCGCCCGCAGCCGCGCCAGCGCGTCGTCGTGGACGAGCCCCGCACGGGCGCGCTCACGTACATCGTGCTCTTCCTCGCAGCGGTCGTGAGCCTGTCGGCCGTCCTCGTGGTCACGTCCGTCAGCCGTGGCGGCTCCAACAAGGTGACCAAGTGGTTCGCCGAGCAGCTCGGCGGCGCCAAGAAGGCCGGCGACACGGGCGGCAACTAACCGCCCGAACTAGCCACCACTCGCAAGCAATCAGGGGAGCCGGGTCCGTCAGGATCCGGCTCCTCTGCTTTTTGGAGCTGCGCGCGACCCCGTGCCCCGGCGCCGGGTTCCAATCGGCGCATGACCGCCCGGTCCCTCCTCGTCCTGATCGCGCTGTGCTGCGCCCCCGTTGCGGCGTGGGCGGACGAGGAGGCACGTACGCTCACGCGTGAGGGCGCCGCGCTGCTGACGGCGGGCATGCCTGCAGAGGCGATTGTGAGCTTCGAGGCCGCGCTCGAGCGGGTGCCCAAGAGCCGCGCCGCCGCAAAGAACCTCGCGCTCGCGTTGAGCCGTCGCGCTTCGCAGCTGCTCGCGCGCAAGGACGGCCCCGCGGCGCTCGCGCTGCTGGACCGTGCACTCGACCTGCACCCGGACCGGCTGGCCTACAAAGTGCAGCGCGCCCGCGCGCTGCTCTACGCGGGGCGCGTGGGCGAGGCGCTGCGCATGGCGCAGAGCGTGACCGAGCGCAGTCCGCGCCACGGTGCCGGCTGGGACGCGCTGGCCGACGTGCAGGAGCGAGCCGGTGATCTGCCCGCGGCGCTCGAGGCGCTCCAGAAGCTGGCGACGCTGCGTCCCGCCGACGCCGCGCTGACCCGTCGTCGCGCCGACCTGCAGCGGCGTGCGGACGCCGAGGCGAAGTTCCTGACGCATGGCTCGGGCAACTTCGTCGTTCGCTATCCGCCGGACGCCGACGCCGGCATCGTGCGCTTGGCGATCACGATCCTCGAGGATGCGTACGCGCACGTGACGTCCGATCTCGGCATCGCGCCGCGCACGCCCGCGCAGGTCGTGCTGTACGAGGGTGCGGAGTTCCAGCGCGTGACGGGCGCGCACTCGTGGGTCGGCGCGCTGTACCACAACGGCGTGCTGCGCGTGCCCACGCGCAACCTGCAGCGCCACCGCAGCA
Source organism: Planctomycetota bacterium (assembly GCA_030065025.1). GTDB lineage: Bacteria > Planctomycetota > PLA2 > PLA2 > JAEUHO01 > JAHEIK01. Next base: position 7,842 of record JASJDY010000133.1, on the reverse strand, counting down.
CGGCCGAGCGCGTGCTCGCGCACGAGTTCACGCATCACGTGCTGCGCGAGCGCAATCCGTCGCTGCCCATCTGGTGGCACGAGGGCATCGCGCAGTACGTCGAGAACGACCACGCCAGCGGCGTGCGGCGCCGCGCCGAGATCGGCGAGCAGCTCGCCGCGCAGAAGGAGCGCTCGCGCCTGCTCACGCTGGACGAGCTGCGCCGCCTACGCATCACGAACGTAAAGAACGCCGGCACGGTGCAGCTCTTCTACGCCCAGGCTCTGCACTTCACGGGCTGGCTCGTGGACCGCTTCGGATCCGGCGCGCTGCCCTCGTTCCTCACAGCCCTCGGCACCGGCACCGACATCGACGCCGCGGCGAAGCGTGCGTTCGGCGCGGACGTCACCGAGCTGCACCGCGCGTGGGAGGCGTCGCTCTAGCGCATCAGTCTGGAATGAGCCCACGCTCGAGGAAGGACACGTAGCAGCCGTCGCCGATCACGACGTGATCGAGCACGCGGATGCCGACGAGCTCGCCCACGGCACAGAGGCGTGCCGTCACCTCGTGGTCTTCCGGCGAGGGCTCCGGATCGCCCGAGGGGTGGTTGTGCACCACGACGATGCCCGCGGCGCCGTCGCGGATGGCGGGCGCGAAGACCTCGCGCGGATGAACGAGGCTCGCCGTGAGGATGCCCTCGGAGACACGTTCCTCACGGATGACGCGGTTCTTCGCGTCGAGCATGACCATCACGAAGCGCTCCTTCGGCAGGTCGCGCAGGCGGTCGTGGAACGCGGCGAAGATCTCGGCGCTCTCCCGCAGCAGGCGCCCGCGCGGGAGGCGCTCCGTGCGCACGCGGCGGCCCAGCGCGAGCGCAGCGGCGAGCCTGAGCGCCGTCACCGGTCCGAGGCCGTGGCGTATCTGGAGCTCACGCGCGCTGGCCTTAGCCATGGCTCGTAGCGAGCCGTAGCCGTCGAGGAGCTTCCACGCCGTGCCCGGCGGCGCGTGGGCCGACTCGGCAACGAGGACCCTTAGCAGGTCGTGCGTAGAGAGCGCCTCCGACCCTTCGGTCAGCAGGCGATCGCGGGGGGAGTCGGGGCCGGGCTGCACAGCGCTCTATCGCGCGAGGCGGCCCTCCGGTCACATGCTTGCCGCGGCGACGCTCAGGAGCTCTTCGCGGCTGGCAGCGAGCCTTGCTCGCTCTCTTCGTCGGCTTCGTCTCGCGCGCGGACGACCTTGCTCTCCACGATCGCCACCGCCGAGCTCAGCACCATGTAGATGGCGAGCGCGGCCGTGTAGTTGTAGAGGATCACGGCGAAGATGATGGGCAGCCACTTCATCATCTTCATCTGCTGCGCCTGCTGCTCGTCGGCGGGCTTCGGCATGTTGCGCGTGTGCATGATCGACAGGCCCACCATGAGGATGGGCAGGATGTTGATGCTCTCGACCCAGAAGAAGCCGAGGTTGAGCACCGTGCGGCCGAAGTCGACCAGGCGGTCGGGACCAGAGAGGTCGTTGATCCAGAGGAAGCTCTCGCCGCGGATCGTGTACTCCACGCGCAGAGAGGAGAACAGCGCGAAGAAGATCGGGATTTGGATCAGCATCATCAAGCAGCCCGTCGGGAAGCCGACGCCGTGCTCGCGGTAGAGCTTCATCTGCTCCTCGCGCAGCTTCTTCGGGTTGTTGGCGTACTGCTGCTGGAGCTTCTTCACCTTGGGCTTGAGCTTGGCGACCTTGCGGCCGTATTTGCGCATCGACAGCTGGTTGCGGATCGAGAGCGGCATCATGCCGCCGCGCACCACGAGCGTCATGAGGATGATCGCGAGGCCGGCGCTGCCGAAGAGGCCGCGCCAGAAGTCGTAGATCCACATGAGGACGTCGGCCACGAAGTCGGGCGCGTTCGGGTACGTGACGATCGGCTCGAGCGCGTCGTACGGCTCCTGCGCCAGCGTCTGGCGGTCGGTGGGGCCGACGTAGAACTTCAGCTCAGTGGGCTCCTCGGCGCCCACGGGCAGGTTCATCCCGATCCACGCGTGGTGCAGCTGCTGGATGCCCTCGTTCGCGCGGCGGAGCAGATCCGGGTTGTTCGCGAGGTCGACCCCGCGCTGCTCCTGGTACCACTTCGCGAGCGTCTCCTCCATGTCGTCGCGCAGGTCGCCCTGCTCGCCCGTGGCCCAGAAGTGGGTGATCTCGGGCTCGTTCTCGGCACCCGTGCCGTAGTACGACGTGATGAAGTAGGTCGAGCGCGACGCGAGCATGCGCAGCCGCACGCGGCTGATGCCCTTCGTCGGCAGCTCCACGACCGGCAGGCCGTGGGGGAACTGATCGGACGCGTCGCCGGAGTCCGACAGCCGGTAGATCATCGAGTTCGGCAGCAGGAACGCCCCGGTCGAGCGCTCGCGCAGTTGGCCGGAGGCCGCGAGGACCTTCAGGGCGACCGTCTCGGGAGCGTCCACGCCCTCGTCGGCGCTCACGGACAGCTTCATCGTCAGGTCGTAGCGCTTCTCGCCGTCCGCGAGGGTGTAGGCCTTGCGGTACGTGAGGCCCTCGGGGGTCTTGAACGTGAATACGACCTCGTCGTCGGTCGCGCTCGCGAGGGTCCAGGGGAGCTGCGGCAGACGCAGCGGGCCCGCCTTCATGTTCTTGCGGCCCGCGCCACCCGGCGCGGCCGGCGGGATGAGCCCGGTGTCGTCGATCGCGCCCATGGCCATGAGCGGATCGAGCCACACGACCTGGTCGAACGGCGTCTCGCGGTCGGACTCGTAGGCGCGGTTGTGGCGGATGGCCTCGATCGCGCCGCCGGTGGTCGTGAGCTCGACGGTCAGCTCCGTCGACTCCAGCTTCGCGCGCGCGACGGGCTGGCCGAACTGGGGGTGCGACTCCAGGGGGGCGGCGTCGGGTGCGGCGGCGGGTCCCGGCTCGGCGGCGCCGTTGCCCTTCTTGGGGGCGTCCTTCTTCGGGGCACCCTTCTTCGCGGCGGTGCCGTCGTCCTTGGGCGCGGGCTGGGTGCCGTCGTCCTTGGCGGCCGGCTCCTCGCCGTCCTGGGTCCCGTTCTCCTGCGGAGGCTGGGGCGGGACGCAGCCGCGTCCCGTGAGGGCGCTGTAGCTCATCACCGCGAGGATGGAGAGCACGACCGCCAGCAGCATGCGGCGTTCCATGGCTTGGGTGGCCTCCCGAGAGTCGAACGGCTGAGTTTAGGCCCTCGGCCTGGGGGCCCCGCGGGGATTCCGGCTGCTGGCGCCCCGGCGGGCCTCTACCGGCCTACGAGCAGCCGATCGGCCAGGAAGTTCGGGATCCGCTCCTCGGCGTAGATCTTGTCGACCGTCGTCTGGACGTCGTACTCGACCCGGTGGAAGCGGACGATGTTGCCGTCGAAGGTGACGTAGCTGGCGCGCTTGTCGCCGTCCCGCGGCTGCCCGACGCTGCCCGTGTTGATGAGGATCTTGCGGTCGCCCAGCTTGCGCAGGTCGATCGCGCCGCCCAGCGCCTCGGGCGAGGCGTGCTTCATGTCCGACGTGTAGATGTGCGGGATGTGGCTGTGGCCGATGAAGCACACCTTCTTGATCAGCTCGAAGATGCCCGACATCTTCTCGCTGTTGCGGGAGTCGGCCGGGACGACGTACTCGCGCGTGGGCACCCGCGGGCTGCCGTGCGTGTACATGACGTCGTCGTCCTCGACGACCTGCTGCATCGTCCCGAGGAAGTTCCAGAGGTCGTAGTTCTCGGTGCGCTCGAAGTCCGTGCTGTTGAGCTGGTCCTTCGTCCACTCCAGCGAGGCGCGGGCCTTCGGGTTGAAGTCCTCGCCGTAGAACATCACCGCCTCTTCGTGGTTGCCCATGATGGCGACCTCGGAGATGAAGCACATCTTGAGGCACTCGCGCGGATCCGGCCCGTAGCCGATGACGTCGCCGAGGCAGACGACGCGGGTGATCCCACGCTGTTCCATGTCCTCGAAGACCCGGCTGAGGGCTTCGAGGTTGGCATGGATGTCGGCGAGGATGGCGATGCTCACGCTCGGGCTTCTCCCAGGGCGCAGCGGCGACCCCGGAGTCGCGGCGCGACGCGCCATTATGCGGACCGGCGGCCGATTCACCGGCCGGAAATCGAGCGGTCCGGCATGGGGATGTTCGGGCTCCGGGCGCCTACATGTATGGTGTGTAGGCTCCTGTAGGTACGAGGGATGGGGGTCGGGCCCCGCGGAGCGCGTCTGGTTCGAGGGAGAGCTGCGGCATGCGTTGCCCGTTCTGCAAGGAGGACGACGACAAGGTCATCGACTCCCGTGCCTCCAGCGACGGGTTCGCCATTCGCCGCCGCCGGGAGTGCCTCGCCTGCGGCCGCCGCTTCACCACCTACGAGCGCATCGAGGAGAGCCCGCTGCGCGTGATCAAGAAGGACGGCGCGCGGGAGCCGTTCGAGCGCCGCAAGATCCTGCTCGGCCTCATCAAGGCCTGCGAGAAGCGGCCGATCGCCATTGACGACCTCGAGGCCATCACCGAGCGCATCGAGAACCGGATCCTCGAGGAGTACGACAGTGAGGTCCCGGTGAGCTATATCGGCGAGCTCGTCATGCAGGAGCTCAAGGACGTCGACCAGGTCGCGTACGTTCGCTTCGCTTCCGTCTATCGCGACTTCAAGGACATCAACGAGTTCATGGACGAGCTCAAGGGCATGCTCGGGGTGGGACGCCGCAAGAAGGCGGGCGCGCGACGCAAGAAGAGCGCGGCCAAGGGTGGAGCCAAGCGCCGGTGACACCCCTCAGGCAGGTACGCAAGCGCGACGGGCGGCTGGTCCCGTTCGACCGGGGCAAGATCGCCGAGGCGATCTTCCGCGCCGCGCAGTCGGTGGGGGGCGAGGACCGCTTCCTGGCCGAGGAGCTTGCCGGCGTCGTGGTCGCACGGCTGCACGGACTCCTGGCCGACCGGGCGGCGGGCGAGGTGCCGACGATCGAGGACGTCCAGGACCTCGTCGAGCGCGTGCTCATCGACGCCGGCCACGCCCGGACGGCCAAGGCCTACATCCTCTACCGCGAGCGCCGGGCCGAGGCCCGCGCGGCTCGTGCCGACGCCGGCGAGGACGCCGCGCTGGAGTCGCGGCCGCCGCTCGTCGGCGGCGACACGGTGCTCGACGCCCAGGGCCGGGCGCAGGCCGACATCCGACGCTTCTCGAAGGCGGACGTCGCCGAGCGCCTCGTCCGCCGCGAGGGCCTCGAGCGCGTCGAGGCGGAGGCGATCGCCCGTGCCGTCGAGGACCGCGTCCTCCGGGCCCACGCGCCGCGTCTCTCGGCCGAGCTGCTCGACACGCTCGTCCACGCCGAGCTCTTCGAGCGCGGCTGGACGGTGCGCGCCACCCGGGCGCGCCGGGGTGGTCTGCACGGGTCGGACGTCCAGGCCGCCCTCGAGCACGGTCTGGGGGACCGCCGCGCGCTCGATCCGTCCGCGCTCGTCGAGGGGCTCGGCGAGAGCCTCGTGGCGCAGCACGTGCTCGACCACCAGCTGCCGCCCCCCGTGGCCGAGGCCCACCGCACGGGCGACCTCCACGTCTACGACCTCGGCGCGCCGCTCAGGCTCTCCTCGATCGCGCTCTCGGCGCCCGAGGTGGCCCCCGGTCGCATGCACGGCGAGCGCTTCAGCCGCGAGGGCGGCGTGCAGCGCGCCTTCGCGGTCCTCGAGGAGCTCCTGCTCTCCTACGCGCCGCACGCCGCGCGGGTCCTCGCCGTAGAGGACGTCAACGTGTGGCTCGCGCCCTTCGTCGCGCATCTCGACGAGGACGCGCTCGCGGAGGCCGTGCGCCAGTTCCTGCTCTCGCCCGTGCTCGGCGCGGTCCACCGCCGCGGCGGTCTCCTGCGCCTCGAGCTGGGCCTTGGCGCCGAGATCCCCCCGCGGCTCGCGTTCCTCGACACGCCGGAGCCCGCCCCGCCCGGACGTCGCTTCGGCGACTACGGCGAGACGGCGCTCCACGTCACCCGGGCCTTCCTCCACGAGGCGGCCGAGCTCCGCCGCGTAGGACACTGGGTGGACTGCGCGCTCACCCTCTGCCTCCCGCGGGGCGGGGCGCGCGACGCCAGCCGCCGCGCCCTCGTGCGCCAGGCCCTCGCGGCCGCCGGCGAGGGCGGCGAGCCTGTCATCCTCTTCGACGACGCCGCCGCGCCCACGCGCGGCTCCCGCTGGTTCCGCCTGCGTGAGTCGGAGGCCCCCGACCCGCTGCGCTTCGACCGCGGGGACGTGTCCGCTGCGGGCGCCGTCGCCGTGAACCTGGTGGCCGCCGCCCTGCGGACCCGCCGCGCGGGGCTCGAGGACTTCATCCGCGAGGTCGACCGTCTCGTCCGCCTGGCCCTGGACGCCGCCGTCAGCCAACGGAGCCTCCTCGACGGGCTCGGCGAGAACCCCGGCGGTGCGCTCTACGCGCTGCGCCGCGGCACCCACCCCCTGGTGGATCTCGAAGCGGCCTTCCACCTCGTCGAGGTGGTGGGCGCCGACCAGGCCGTGGCGCTGCTCCTGCCGGGCAGCGAGTCGGTCGAGCGCCTCGGCATGCGGGGCCGCGTGCTGAAGCACGTCCACGGCCGCGTGCGCGAGGAGGCCCTCGCGCGCCGGCTGCAGGCCGCCGTGTGCGAGTGCCTCGCGCCGGAGGCGGCCACGCGCTTCGCCCGCTGCGACGCGGAGCGCTACCCGCGGGCGGCCGACTGGTGGCCGGTCGGCGACGTGCCGACCTACGCCCAGCTGCCTGCGGAGGGCACCGGGCTCTCGCGCGAGCCCCTGCACCCGGACCGCCTCAAGGGCGGGCCGAGCCTGCTGCGTGTCCGCCATCGGGTGGGGGGCGATCGCCACCCGCCCATGGAAGACCTGCTGCGCGCCATGGAGGCGGCGGAACGCGACACCGCCGTCCTCGAGTACGCCGTCGATCCCTGGCCCCGTCGGGTCATCCACGAGGAGCCGGATTCCCGGTGAAGGGTTCACCGGCGGCGATTCCGCTCCGAATCCCTAGATAGGAAGGAAGCTGGTGTTCCCGGGGCGACTTGCTGCCCCAGCGTGACCACCCATCAGCCCCATCCATGAAGATCCGCCAGATCCAGATCCAAGGCTTCAAGTCCTTCGCCGACCGGACCGTCTTCGACTTCGACGACGGCATCTCAGCGGTCGTCGGTCCGAACGGCTGCGGCAAGAGCAACGTCGTCGACGCGATCAAGTGGGTGCTCGGTGACATGAGCCCCCGCAGCCTCCGCGGCAAGCGCATGGAGGACGTGATCTTCGCGGGCAGCCGCGGGCGCCGCGCCCTGCCCATGGCCGAGGTCACCCTCGTGCTCGACAACGAGGACGGCGTGCTGCCCACGGAGCACCCCGAGGTCGCCATCACGCGCCGCCTGCACCGCACGGGCGAGAGCGAGTACCTGATGAACGCGGCCCCGTGCCGCCTCCGCGACATCCGCGAGCTGTTCCTCGACACCGGCCTCGGCATGGAGGGCAACTCGATCATGGAGCAGGGGCAGATCGACGCCCTGCTCGCCGCCAACCCCGCCGACCGCCGCGGCATCTTCGAGGAAGCCGCCGGCGTCAGCCGCTACAAGCAGCGCCGCAAGGAGGCCGACCTGCGCCTCAAGCGCACGCGCGAGAACCTCGACCGCCTGCGCGACGTGCTCGACCTCGAGGAGAAGCGCTTCCGCTCGCTGAAGAACCAGGCTGCCCGCGCCCGGCGCTACCAGGCGCTGCGCGAGGAGCTGGCCAAGAAGCGCGTGCTCCGCGCCGTCGTGCGCTACCGCGCCATCAGCACGGAGCGCGACGGCCTGCAGGACCGCATGCAGCAGGTCCTCGAGCGCGAGGTCTCGGCCGCCGAGGAGCTCGCCGGGCTTGAGAAGCACGCCCGCGAGGT